>JBNJFI010000155.1:0-2509 GCA_051746725.1 Fusobacteriota bacterium | reverse complement strand
AATTTTTAAATCTTTTTTGCTCAGTAATTTCTCTAAGTCTAATAACATTATAATCTTATCGTTAAGTTTTGCTATCCCACTAATAACTTTTTTGGAAATATCCATATCCTCTTGTTCAAAATCCTCAATTTGATCATCTTCAATATCCACTACCTCTGATACAATATCCACAACAAATCCAACTACTTTTTGCTTTCCATCTACTTCTAATTCAATAATAATAATACAGGTTCTGTCATTATACTCAATTTCTTCGAACCCCAATTTTAATCGTAAATCAACAATGGTAATGATTTTACCCCTCAAATTGATAACTCCTTTAATATAATCTGGGGTTTTTGGAATTGGGGTGTATTCCAGCATACCCATTATCTCTTGAACTTGGGTAATAGGAACTCCATAGTTTTCCTTTCTTTCTTTAGAACTTACCTGGTTTTCGATACTAAACGTAAGGTACTTTTCACTTTCTTTCTTCTCTTTTTTTTCTCTCTTCATTCTTCCCTCCTTCTTCCGTCATACAATCTTATAATTTTTCAGCATTAATAATAAGAGATACTTTTCCATCTCCTAATATAGAAGCTCCTGAAACATATTCTAAATGTTTAAACTCCTCTCCCAATGGCTTTTCAACCACCTCTCTTCTTTCTAAAATTTCATCTACAAGTATAGCTCGTGTTTTATCTTCAACTTCTAAAATCATAAACATTTTTGCATTTTCTACATTTACTTTATGATCAAAGATTTTTTCTAAATCAATTACTGGAATTATCTTATCTCTTATTTTAATGGTATTTCTCTTTCCTTTTACATCCACCCAATATTCATCTTTTTTTCTTACAACTTCCTTTATATAGATATTCGGCATTATATAGCTTTGATTTGAAATGTTTATAACCGTTCCATTTATTATAGACATATTTATTGGTATTTTCATTTCAAATACTGTTCCTTTATCAATTTCCGTTTCGATATTTATTTTTCCGCCCATTTTTTCAAGGTCTGTTTTTACAACATCCATTCCTACTCCACGACCAGATATAGATCCTACTTCTTTAGCAGTTGAAAACCCTGGGTAAAAAATTAACTTTATTTTTTCTTGATCCGCAAGATTTTTTTCAGGATCTATTATGCCTTTCTTTTTTGCACTTTCATATATCTTATCTCCATCAATCCCTTTTCCATCATCAGAAATTTGTATATGGATAAATCCTTTATCTTGATACGCTGAAAGTTCTACATTTCCCTTTTTTGATTTTCCTTTTTTAACCCTCTCTTCTGGAGACTCTATTCCATGAGAAAGGCTATTTTTAACTAAATGCATTATTAACTTTAATATTTTATCTGCTATCTCTTTATCTATTTCTGTTTCTTCACCACTCATTTTAAAATTAACATCTTTATCTAATTTATTTAAGGTATCTCTAACTGTTCGGTTTATTTTTTGAAAAGTAGATCTTAACGGAACTAATCTAAATGACATTGATATCTCTTGGATTTTTTTCATAACTCGTTGCATTCTAACAACTTTTTTCATATTATTATGCCTTGCTTTTCTATTTTCAGAATTAACTCCTAAATTATTAAGTAATAAATGTTCAACCTGGGTTTGAATAATTTTTAGTTCTCCTACATTTTCAACTAACTCATCTGCCTTTTTTGAATCCACCCTTATATAATCAGAGATACTAATCTTAGGTTTTCCAGAAGTACTCCTCTTTCTCTTTTGTAACCTAATAGCCTTTATTGTATCTTCTTCATTTACTTTTTTGCTATCTACAGCTATCTCTCCAAATTTCTTATTAGGGTTTTCTTTTTGCAAGTTTTGTATTTCCTTTATATCTTCATCTGTTAAATTGGAGATCTTTTTAAGTATTTCTCCTATCTTATCTTCAGGATCTATTTCTTGTTCTAATATATACTCTTCCATTTTTCCTGTTTGTTTTTGTACTTCATTCATATAATCAATATTTTTATCTAGTTCTGGGTTTTCCGACCATCTCAACCCTAAATCTACAAGATCTAATATGAAATCTATAAGTCTACTTTCTAAATTTATATGTTCTTCTTTATATCGATTTATTATTTCTAAAACTACCTTTGTTAGGTTTTCTATTACTGGTTGCTTTATAGAAAGAGAAATACTATTTATCTTTTTTATGTCATTATAGCACTCTTGAATTAAATCTTGGTTTTCTTCATCTCCAAACTTTAAAAGTTTCCTTTTTAATTGTAATAATCCTTTTTCTATTTCCATTACAAATTCTTCATTATATCGATTTTCTTTTATTTCAGCATAATCTCCATCAACCTCATGGCTTCCTATTATTTCTTCTTCCATAAACTTATCTATTGTTTCTTCTTCACACTCAATTATATTTTTGATTTCATTTATCTCATCAAATTCAAAATCTTCTATATTTGACATATTACTAAGTTCTTGCTTCATTTTTTCTTTCTCTATTTTATTATCCAATAGAATATGGATTTTTGGTTCCGTCATATTATATTT
>JBNJFI010000154.1:0-2532 GCA_051746725.1 Fusobacteriota bacterium | reverse complement strand
ATTAAATATAAAACTAATAATTTAATAATTCCAATCCCATTAATCCTAAAAGAGGTAACAAAATGTATTTGTTACCCCCTCATACCTATTTATTATTTAATATTTCTATAATCTTTTTTGCAAAAAAGTTACAATGTCCACCTGTTCTTGCAGTAACTAGATCTCCATCTACAACTACATCTTTATCCACATAATTTAATCCATAGTTTTTAGCATCTCCTATAAGATTATTATGAACAACTACATTTCGACCTTTTATTATTTCAGAAATTGGAGACATAAGCCACATTCCATGGCATATAATCCCCTTTAATATATTCTCATTTTCAAATGCTCTTTTCATGAATTCTACTGCAGGTGGAAGTTTATTAATATCTTCTGTATATCTAAGTCTATCTGCCACCATTCCCGCAGGTACAATTATTGCATCAAAGGTATTTAATTCCTTATCAGTCATCCCTTCAAAGGATTCATCACAATAAAAGGGAACCTTATACTCATGACCATTAAATTCTAAATGATCATTCCCCCATAATCTAGACATAAAATGTACATCATATCCCTCTTCAAGAAATCTTAACTTGTAGTAAAAGATCTCATTTTCATAATAATCTCCTTCTATTAGAATCCCAATTTTTTTACTCATAATACACCTACTCTTTTAAGTCTTTAACAGATTCTAGCATATTATTTGCAGCAGTTGATAGTAATAATACATCTATTCCTATTATTATATTTGTAAATCCTTCTGCTACTCTTTTCTTAATACCTTCTGGATCAAGAGTTATTATTCCAGCTGGTTTTTTAGCTTTTTTACAAGCTTTTAATACTTTTTGAATAGCCTCTTCTACTTCTGGATCAGAAGTTTGACCAAGTTTATTCATACTTCCTGATAGATCCAAAGCTCCAACCATTATTGAATCAACCCCTGGAACAGCAAGTATCTCATCTATATTTTTTACTGCGTCGATATGTTCTATCATTAATATTGTTAATATATCATCGTTTGCTCTTCCCATATAGTCACCCATTGTAAGTCCGTAGGCCTGTGCTCTAGATAATCCACCACCACGTTCTCCAAGAGGAGGATATTTAATTGCTTTAACTGCTTCCTTTGCATCCTCCGCAGTCCGAACAAGAGGAATTATAACTCCATCTGGCCCCATATCTAAAACTCTTTTTAACATTGTTTTATCATTCCAAGGAACTCTAACTACTGTCCCTGTATCAGCTCCATTTGTACTTTGTAACATTGCCAAAGTAGATTCATTGGACATTGCTGTGTGTTCCTGTTCTAACCATATCCAATCAAAATCCATATGTGATAACATTTCAGAAACTACTGTGTTACTCATTGAAACTGTTGCACCAAAGCATACTTGACCACTTAAAAGTTTTTTCTTTAAATCAGTTCCCCATTTTGCGTTTGCATCCATTCCTATCAGCTCCCTTTTAGTTTTATAAGATATTAAGTAATTTTTCTCGTACTTCTTTTTTATCACATTTTTCTGCAATATTCTTTTGAGTAGTTCCTGCAAAATCCTCTATATCACTTCTCCCTCCATTATCCATAAAGAATTTTATCTGATCTAAATATCCGTCTATTTTATCTGGTCCAGCCATTGTCGCTCTTAATACACTATCATGTAAAGCTGTCAATCCATTTACAGTAGGTATCTCATTTATAGCATCAGTTAATTCCTGTGGCGTCATATATTCTGCACACATTCTTAATATATTTATATGATTAAATACTGCTGCTCTAATTATTGTCTGTGCTCCCATTGGATGATCTTCATGTAATTTTGGATCTGCACCCTTTTCAAGTAATATTTTAGCTATTTCATCTCTTAATTTTGCAACATGAGGTATTGTAGGTAACCCGTTATTTCCTGTAACTGCTACAATTAGTGGCGGTTGGTATAATGGTCCACCTAATCTATTTACTTCAAAATCTTCCTTCTCTACTATTTCTTTCACTTTTTTGAGAGTCTTATCTACTGCACTCTCATCTTCCATGGCTTCTTTTATCCCATCCATTATTACATCTATCAGTTCATCACTAAGTGCTTGAATCTCTTTTTCATCTTCTGGTATATCATGGGCAATTCTTTCTAAATATTTTTCATAATACTTTGCCTTCTCTTCATCTGTACTGTCATAAGGTTTTATTATATCCATCATCTTCTGATTTTGAAACTGCTGGGCCATCTCATATGGTCCAAGTCCCCTGGCAGTTGTTATAGAAGTATCGGCTCCCTCTTTAACTAAATATTTTGCTAAATCAAGATGCCCGTAAAAAGAAGCTTGAAGTAAAATTCCATGTCCATTTAAATCCCAAACTGCATCAATATGTTCTGGCTTAGCTTCAAGTATAACTTTAGAAGTTTCAACATCTCCAGAATGACCTGCAAGATGAATTGGAAGCCCCTTGGATATCTTATGCTCCATGTCAAGGTCTGCTCCATTTTCAATTAAAACCTTTGCTGCCTCTGCATTCCCCCTTGCCGAAGCCCATAATAGAGGTGTCCA
>JBNJFI010000153.1:0-2548 GCA_051746725.1 Fusobacteriota bacterium | reverse complement strand
CCATTTGAATACCTATTATATTATTAAATTAAGGGAGAAAACTATATTCGCTTAATGGCAAGTTGGAGTAAATATTGATTTTATTTAAAGTGTAAACATTCATTTAGACTAAAAATAGATAAGAATAAAACCTGACACAATCCTAACAAAAAATCTGATAACAGCTGATACTAGTTGATAAATCATTAGCCAAAAAACACCTAAAATCGCTGTTCTAGCGGAATAGTTGTCAATACCTGATACTAACTAACAAAGCCCAGTACGGACTTGAAATCCGGTGAAGCCGAAAGGTGTCAGGGTTCGAGTCCCTGTCTCTCCGCCATTGAATATTAAGGGCTGATGCCCGTTTAAGGAACCCGCCGAGAGGCGGGTTTTATTGTATATTCTCATTTATTAGGCTCACCAAAGATTTCATAAGCTTTTTTAGAAGCATAGATAATTACTATTAGTCTGGTTAATCCGTTTGTTATAAATACAAAAAATATTATTATCCCTAAATATATATGGTGGAGCTTTTCTTTCTATTATTCCGTCTATAAAACCAATAACAGCTAAAATAAAAATAATTAATATAATTGTAGAAATATCCATTTTCATTATCCACCTCTTATTTTATCCTTCTGTATTTTAGTAATATCTTAATAATTTAATTAAAACAGTCCCTTTTTAATAAGTTAAAAATTTTTAATAATAGAATTCATCCCAACTCTCCATAGTAACCTGGTATTGTCTTTTTTGTTTCATTAACAATATTTTCAGATTTATACCATCCAGCATTAGTTAATATAAAAATATTATCTTTCCAGCTTTCAACAAAACCTTTTTTAATTAAACTTACCAAACCATTTCTGTAGTTGGCTTTAAATTTTGGATTTGAATTAAAATGTATAGCATCTATGTTAATATATGGTTGTCCTAATTTGTTATTCACAAGATTTATTTCTCCGTCAGCAAAATAAGCATATCCTAAAATTTCTTTTTCAAAAAAATTTAATTCATAGCCTGGCAAAGAATTAAATTTTCTAATAGCATAACTAATTTCACTTAGCATTAGGTATCACTCCCGCTATTTTTATTTGTTTTTACAAACATTTAATAAAAATTTTTTCAAAAAAAGAAGGGACTCCTTAATTTAAATGAAGCCCCTTTCATACTTTTATTCAAACTCTATTATCTCAAAAGAACTTTTTAGCTTTTGGCCGGGAGTATCCAGTTTTTTGTAAACTGCTGCTGTATTCACATATTTAGATAGTCCTTTTGGTATATCTTTGCTTTTAGTATTATCATAGCCAAAAGATCTAAGTATATCTTTGACCATTACGCCCATAGTTTGTTTAGAGAAACTGTTATTAAGATTGAATATCTCCTGTTCTCCATAAAGATCTTCTATTTCAGAAATAGAAGCAGCCAAGGCAGGTATTTCTAATTCACTAAAGACCATCATTCTGTAGATGTTTTCACCTTCTGCTAAAAGATCATATATTTCCTTAGCTATTTTGTTATCACTAAATTTTTGATGTCTGGGATTTCTTTCGATAAAAGAATCAAAATCAATTTTATAATTTTCCATTTAATCCACTCCTTAGATGTAAGATATTCATTAAAATTATCCTTAAAATCTATTTAAAGTTTTAAAATAATCAATATTATAGGGTGATTCTTCGCTGAAAATTAGGGCTTTAAAAAATGCAATTTTATAAGAATTTTTTTCTTTAAGCCCAAAAACAGCAAAAGCATCTTCTTTTTCTGAAAAAGCATAAATATAATTTTTATGGTTAAAAATTTCTGATTCGGGAGCAAAATAGATACAGTAATACTGATTCTTTTTAAACTCAAAACTTTTTATTTGGTAATTATCTATCATTTTCTTTAATTCTCCTGATTTCATTTGAAATTCTATTCCTTTTATATAGAACTCATTATCAAGATCATTCTGAAATTCTTCTATAAAATCTCCATCTCGTGCTTCAACATATTTTTTATCAGGCCAGTTAAGTTTATTTAATTGATGGCTGAGAGTATTATCTGATTTTAAATTATAGTTTATTTTTTTGAATACAGTGTCATCATCACGACAACAAATATTCTTAAGATAAATGTATCCCATGTCCCATTCATTATAAGTTATGTCCATAAATTTAACCCCCTATTGTACTTTTGGAATTTTTCCCAGATATATCTGCTTCTCAATTCTATTCTTTTTTTGTTTAAGATAAATGCAATAATATAATTAAGTATTTTTTTCAATATAAGATATTTTATTAAACATGCTATATTCACCCCTTTGTATTTAATATATTTATTATAGTATATTTAAATTTGGCTGTCAAGAAATTTTAATAATATGTATGCCTGGTTTGAAATTGAAAACTTTCAATACTTATCTTGGTGTTAAAATAGTTGTCAGAAAAGTGATTTTAAAGATAATGGCATCAAATCTGGTTTTTAGAAATCTTTGTTTTTATTTAAACATTATCAAAATCTCATTTACACAATTTATTAAATGTTAATTTTTTATAGAAAAATAATAGTGTATAATTTTTTGATT
>JBNJFI010000152.1:0-2563 GCA_051746725.1 Fusobacteriota bacterium | reverse complement strand
ATATTTTTATAATAAACCTATGGTTATTATTCTTATAAGTTTTCTAAAAAATGATATCTTTTTTAAATCTTTTTGTGAAACTAAATTAACTCGCTTTATTACATTTCCTCTATACTTAATCTGTAATTCTCCTAATTTCTCTCCTGCTTCAATGGGACCTTGTATATCTTTATATACATATGCTATCTTTTCTAATTTCCAATCTTCTCCATTCTTGATCACAACATCTATATCTTCCTTTAAAAAAAGATCAATCTCTTTTGGGACAGTCTTTTTTATTGATGTCTTTAAGACAAACTCTCCAGCCTCGGCAACATTATAAGTGTTATAGTCAGCATGCCCTTTTTTGACAAAATCAGAACCTACTGTATTTCGAACTCTTTCACTTTCAGCCCCTAATATAACTGTTATCAATCTCACTCCATCTTTTTTGGAAGTTAATATCAAATTATATTTTGCTTTTGAGTGATACCCTGTCTTTAATCCATCTACCACGTCCATTGTTTTAACTAAAGTATTTGTATTGGGATAATTTCTATTACCTATTTTTACTGATTCTTTTGATGCCATTTCTATTATTTTGGGATATTTTAAAGATTCTGCTGCTAGTTTTACCATATCAGACGCTGTTCCTATATCCATATTTTTCTCTGTCATATTCGTAGGCAAGCCTGTAGATGTAAAAAATTCTGTATTTTCCAATCCCATCTTTTTTGCCTCTTTATTCATAAGTTTAACAAATTCTTCTTCTGAACCACTTATATATTCCGCAACACCATAAGCTGCATCATTTCCACTTTTAACAACAGCCCCTTCTATTAGTTCTTCTAAAGTAACTTTTTGACCAGTTCTAAGTCTTACACTACTTCCTCTGACACTTGCAGTGCTTCTTGAAATAGTTATCTTGTCATCATAGCTAAATTTTCCCTCTTCGATTTGTTTTATAGCAACTAAACCAGTCATTAATTTTGTTAAAGCAGCTAATGGATGCACTAAATCAACATTTTCTCCTTCTAATAAATTTCCCTGTTGATCTGATAATGCTATTGCTTTATATTCATCTGCTGCTTGAGAAACACTAAACATCATTAAAAATATTATTATTCCAATTTGTAATTTGAATTTATTAATCCCCTTAAATCTTTTTTGAGTATTCTTCTTCATTTTATCTCTCCTTTTTTATTTTTTGTATTTCTTATAGTCCTTTTACATTGACTTTTTTGAACCCATATATTATAATTAATTATATCATATATTACAATGGTTGTAAAAAAAATTAGGAGGTTATAATGAAAAAAATATTATTATTAATAATCTTAACGATATCCATATTTATCGGTTGTTCTTCAACCTCAAAGGAAAGAGGTAATCTCATTTCAAATAATCAAGTTTCTGATATTGAAAGAGCTCGTTTAAATAATCCTGAAATAGAAGATGAAGATAAAAGTTCTATTGTTGTGAGTGTTGAAGGTGTTGGAGCAATTCAAAATTCTAATCAGGCAAAGGCAAGAGATGAAGCCATTTGGGATGCACAAAGGCGAGCAGTTGAAAAAGCAGTTGGTACACTTTTGGCATCAGAAACCATCGTTGAAAATTCTCAATTAATTGAAAATAATATTTACACTCAATCCAATGGATTTGTTGATTCCTATGATATAAAAAAAGAATGGAAAGATGAGCATCTATATTATATAAAAATCAGAGCTGATGTTAAAAAATTAGACCTTTCAAAAAAGTTGATCTTAATGGGGCTTATCAAAAAAGTGGGGGATCCAAGAATAATGGTAGTTATTCCAGAACAACATATAAAAAAACCAATACCAGATCCAGCAGTCGAAACTGAGATAATAAAAAATTTAATTAAAGCTGGTTATAGAGTTGTAGATCAGTCTCAAATAAAAAAAATAAGATACTCTGAAGAGATCGAATCTATTTTAGGAGGAAATAAGGAAATAGCCAAATCAATCGCTAATCAATTTGAAGCAGATATATTAATTACAGGTGAAGCATTCAGTATTTTAAACGGAGAAACTTACGGAATGATATCTTGTGGAGCAAGAGCTGAAATACGTGGTATGAAAATAAGTACAGGGGAAATAATTTTCTCAGATGCTGTTCACTCCTCGGCTATTGCGCTAACTGAAGAATTAGCTGCCAAAAAAGCGCTTCAGAATGCTGGTTTTTTATTATCCAATGGAGGAATTAACAATAGAGGAGAAGAAATAGAGCCTATTGTTCCTAAAATTGCAAAATCTCTTTTGCAAAAAAGTTCATTTCAGCTTTTACTTACAAATATTTCCAGCCAAAAATATTTTGAAATGATAGAATTCTTAAAAGATCAACGTACAATAAAAGATGTTTTTCCTAGAGAATTTAAAAACAACAGTGCTCGTATTGATCTAGATTATTCTAGAGATACAAATGATTTATATAAACTCCTTTCTGAAAAGTTTATATTTGAAATTTCATCTACGAGTCAATATAAAATGAACTTAAATTTTAATAACTAAAATTAGAAGTAATATGTAGGGGGCCCTTGTGGATACCCAATAAAATCAGGGGA
>JBNJFI010000151.1:0-2565 GCA_051746725.1 Fusobacteriota bacterium | reverse complement strand
TGTTGTAACTCCTTTTTCAACTTTTATAACCGCTTGTTGTCTAATCGTTTTCATACCATTTTTCATTGCAACTTTTTTTATCTCTTCTGTCGAAGCAGCCCGAGATATAAGATCTCTTAATTCATCATCCACAAACATAACCTCATAAAAACCTACACGCCCTTTATAACCTGTTCCATTACATTTTGGGCAGCCCTTACCATGATATACCTTTGTCGAGGAATCTATCCCTACTATTTTTTTCTTATCTTCTATCCCTGTTTCTTCTTCCTTACAGTGCTTGCAAATCCTTCGCCCCAGTCTTTGCGCTTCGATTAAAATCAAAGAAGATGCCAACATAAATGGTTTTACCCCTATATTAAGCAATCTCTGAACTGTTCCTGGAGCACTATTGGTATGAAGAGTTGATAAAAGCAGATGTCCTGTTAAAGCAGCTTTTATTGAAATAGCAGCCGTTTCTTCATCTCTTATTTCTCCAACCATAATTATATCGGGATCTTGCCTCAAAAAAGATTTCAAAGCTGAGGGAAAGTCTAAACCTATTTCAGGTTTACAATGAACTTGATTAATACCGTTTATCTGAAATTCCACAGGATCCTCTGCTGTAGATAAATTTATAGATGGAGATTTTAATTTATTCATAGCAGAATATAAGGTTGTACTTTTCCCACTACCTGTTGGGCCAGTTACAAGAATCATCCCATAAGAACTCGATAGAGCTTTTTGAAATTTTTCTAACTCTTCCTCTTCAAATCCTAAATCTTCCATACTTAATTCCAAACTTTTTTTATCTAATATTCTCAATACAATTTTTTCTCCTTGAACTGTAGGCAAACAAGAAACTCTAAAATCTATCTTATGCCCATTCAATTTTATTCTAAACCTTCCATCTTGAGGAAGTCTTTTTTCTGCTATATCAAGGTCCGACATTATCTTCACCCTTGATATTACAGCTCCTGCAACTCTTTTCGGAAATTTTTTCACTTCGGATAAAACTCCATCTATTCTATATCTAATCCTTAAAACTTTCTCATATGGTTCGATATGAATATCACTGGCTCCTGCTTTTATCGCCCCTGCAACTATTGCATTAACAGTTCTCACAATAGGAGCACTATCAGAATTCATTCCAGCTCTTAAATCTTCTATCCCTGTATCTTCTACTAACTCAGGTTCGTCTCCATTTTCTTTGTCCAATTCATCTAGTATTTCATCAATTTTTTCATTTTCCTGTTCATCTCTTAATCTATGAATATAGTCAATAGCTTCTTCTATCTCTTTCTTCATTGCCAAAACTGGTTTTATAACCATTTTACTATGCATTTGCAATTCATCAATTGCCACTAAATCTTCGGGATTTGCCATTGCCACAGTTAACTTATTCCCCCTTTTTTCTATTGGCAAAACTTCATATTTTCTCATAACATCTTCAGAAATAATATCCAATAAATCTATAGAAAGTTCTTCATTATCTATTCTCAAAGATTGTACACCTATATCATCTGCTAATACAGGAAGTATATCATCTATTTTTACAAACCCTAATCTTGTAAAAACTTCACCTAACTTTTCTTTAGTTTTTCTTTGAATATCTAACCCCTCTTTTAATTGATCTTCTGTAATCAGACCATTTTTTAAAAGTTTAGTTCCTAATTTCATTTTTTTTCTTACTTTTACCATATATTAATCCCTCTCTAAAATTTTCTTCATATTTTTCACATTAGGTTTTCTGTTTAACCATTTTTCAAATGATAACGCTCCTTGATAAGCAAGCATTCCAGCACCATTTATAATATGCGCCCCTTTTTTGGAAGCTTTTTTGAGAAGCTTTGTTCTACTTGGATTATATATTAAGTCAAATACAACTTGATTCTCGTTAAATACACTATCATCTAATAACTCAGGATCACTTTTGTTTAAACCAATAGGTGTACAATTAACAATTAAATCTACCTTACTTGCTATTTCATTTAAATTCTTTTCAGAGAGTATATTTATATTTACATCGATATTTACAACATCTCTTAATTCTTTTAACCTTTCACATAAAGAATTAAGTCTATTTTGATCTATATCATATATATATATATCCTCTACTCCTTCTGTAAGAAGCTTTACAGTTATAGCCTTTGAAGCTCCTCCAGCCCCTAAAACCAAAACTTTTTTGCCCATAGGATCTATCTTTCCATCCTCCATTAACGATAAAATAAATCCTCTTCCATCAGTATTGTCTCCAATCAATTTTCCATTTTTCCAATACAACGTATTAACTGCCCCTATTATTCTAGCTTCTTGAGTTACTTCATCTACATATTTCATAACTTCTTCTTTATGCGGTATAGTAACATTTCCACCTTTAAACCCTAAACTTTTCAAGCCTTTAATGGCTTCTTCGAGATTTTCAGGATTAACATCAAAAGCCATATATTTTGCATTGATACCTTCTTTTTCTAAAGAATTATTCTGAAATATTGGTGATTTACTATGCTCCACTGGATGACCTAATAAACATATCAGTTTTGTATCTGCATTTACCATTTTATCCCCCTTCATATAAATGATTTA
>JBNJFI010000150.1:0-2595 GCA_051746725.1 Fusobacteriota bacterium | reverse complement strand
GCTATCCGTATATACTTTTTTGCTTTAATTTCTGAAGGAGTTCCATCATATTGAATAGGAGCAGATAAATCAATAGGTGTCTTACTTAGAACGTTTTCCTTGGATTTTAACCCCGAGGCTTTTACAGCTGCTTTGTTGCACTCAACGTATTGATAAGTTTTGGCATCCATAATAACAATTGGGATAATGGAACTTTCAAAGATTCTTTCTCTAATTTTTTTACTCTCTCCAAGTTCTTTTGTTTTAACTTGAATAGCTTTTTTGAGCTTATGATTCCAAAGCACGAATATTACCGCTGATAATAAAGAGAAAGAGATTGTAACTAAAAACAAGATTTTTACCCAGAATGGTATTTTTTGATTTAAATCTTTGTCCAGCCATTTTCTCAAGGAATCATAGTATATTGAATTTCCGTCGTTTTTCATTGATCTTAAGGAATCATCAAATTTAGATATGATAGAATCGTTAAAATCTTTTCTAAATAGATAATAAATTCCTTGTGGGTTTAAAACTATAGGCTTTGGAACAATTTGTTCATTTTTTAATTTAGAAAAAGCAAAGAAACGATCCCCTAAAAATAGATCGATCTTTTTTGAATTTAAAGCATCTACCATTTTGGGATAATCTTCATACGAGTATGTTTCAAAATTAACATTGAAATTATCTTGAATATCTCTATTTACATATTTTTCTTGTATGCTATTTTTAATCACCCCTATTTTTTTATTATCGAAATCCTTAATTTTTTCTAATAATATGTTTTCGTATGAAAAAACTTGAATCCAAGATTCAATAATAAAAATGTTGTTAAACTTAAATTTTTCAGATCTTTCTTTATTATAAGATGCATCTAAAACAAGGTCAATTTCGCCTTTTTCTAGTTTTTTTATATTTTCATTCCAACCACCTGGAACATATTCTATGGAAAGATCTTTTTCCTTTGCAATATGGTTTGTTATATCAATAAAAAAGCCTTTAGGAATATTATCCTCAGCAATAAAAACTTTTGGATCGCTTTGATAGATTCCTATTTTTATAAGTGGTTCAGAAAGTACAGTAAGAAATATAGCGAAAAATATCCCAATAAAAAGAATTATAAAAAGAAATATTCTAAATTTAACATGTTTTATGTTTGAAGTCATTAGTTCCCCCTTTTATTATATTCCAAAAAAAATTTTAGATTTCATATAAATATACTGAGCTTAGAAAAAAATCCTTTTATTTTTCTAATTTTTTTTAAGTGTAACATTGGATACAGAAAAAAAATATTTATAGGTGTATAATAAGTTTACGAAAAAGATCAAGAAAGGAAAGGTGATATATATGAATTTAATAACGGTTTCAGGTCCTCCTTCTTCAGGGAAGACAGCTGTGATAGTTAAAACAATAGAATCATTACATCAAAGAGGTCTATCTGTAGGAGTAGTAAAGTTTGATTGTCTATATACAGATGATGATAAAATATATGCTAAATTAGGTGTTCCTGTCAAAAAAGGTCTTTCTGGATCTTTGTGTCCAGATCACTATTTTGTAAGTAATATAGAAGAAGTAGTGCAATGGGGAGTCAAAAAAGAAGTGGATATCTTAATAACAGAAAGTGCTGGTTTATGTAATAGATGTTCACCATATATTAAAGAGGTAAAAGCGGTATGTGTAATTGATAATCTAAGTGGAATAAATACTCCAAAAAAGATAGGTCCTATGCTTAAAATGGCCGATGTAGTTGCAATAACAAAGGGAGACATAGTATCCCAGGCAGAAAGAGAAGTTTTTGCTTCTAAAGTACACTCAGTTAATCCTAAGGCGATAACTATGCACATCAATGGACTTACTGGACAAGGTGCCTATGAATTTAGTACTCTTTTATATGATGAGAAGGAAAATGTTGATACAGTTAAAGGAAAAGAGTTAAGATTTTCTATGCCATCTGCTATGTGTTCATATTGTTTAGGAGAAACTAGAATTGGAGATGAACATCAGTTAGGGAATGTAAAAAAAATAGAATTAGGTGATAATGATGATAAGTAAAAATATGTTTAAAGACAAAACAATCAAGTATTATTTAGAAAAGTATTCATTTATAAATAACTTTTTTGAAGAAAATAATTTGGAATTAAATAATAAAGAGATAACTTTTGAAAAGTATTTTGAGAGTTTGGATTCAAAAAAGTTAGAAGAAAGAGGAATGGAAAAAGAGAAATTAGAGAAAAAATTACTTGATTATGTTAATCAGATGATAGAGTTTTTAGGATTAGAAGAGGAAGAAAAGATTAGAAGTTTAAGGATAATAGCTGGAAACGATAAGGATGGAAAAGAAGAAAGTTTTGGAGAACTAAAAATAAATACCAGCGAAATAATTTCCATTGTAGGACCTACTGGAAGTGGAAAAAGTAGACTATTGGCTGATATAGAATGGACAGCTCAAAGAGATACTCCTACAAATAGAAAAATAATGGTGAATGAAAAGAAGCCTGATAAAAAGTGGAGATATTCTTCAAGTAATAAACTAGTTGCTCAATTATCTCAAAATATGAACTTTGTAATGGATCTATCGGTGTACGAATTTTTAGAACTTCATGCAAAAAGTAGACTGGT
>JBNJFI010000149.1:0-2628 GCA_051746725.1 Fusobacteriota bacterium | reverse complement strand
AATGTTGTGGGATGAAAATTTACAGGATAAGGATTTATTCGAGCATTATAAAAAACTTATTAAGATAAGAAATAGCAAAAAAGCATTGAGATATGGAGAATTTATAGAGATAAAAAAGGATCTAAAAAAACAAATATATGGTTATAGACGTAAATATAAAGGCGAAATAATAGATGTTTATATTAATAATAGCAGCTCTCAAAAGGAAATAAAACTGGAAACTGATATGTATGATATGTTATCTGGCAAAAAAGTGGAAGATACAATTATTATAAATGGTAAATCAGGTGTGATTTTAGAGCCGGTTAATGTATAAAAATGGATATAAGTTATAATTTAAATAAAATCAATAGATTATAATTTTGCAATTAGCTAAAATGAAAAATTAAGAAGGAGATGAAAAAGATGTTCGATAATATGAAGTTAAGTTTGAAACAGAAATTATCAGGGGTAGTTTTATCTATTCTGTTTCTATCAGGATTTTTCTTATTAGTAGGTGTATATAATACTAACAAAATCTCTTTAGAAAACTTAGTGATTGAAGAGTTAGGTGATAAATTAAATTTGGTTATGAATAATATGAAATCCATGTCACAAAAGGGTCTTTCCAAAGATGATATAGTAGAGGTTACAAAGAATAGTATGTATAGTAGTAAAAATGATTTTCCAGATAATATTAAAATTGATTTATCAGGAGATGGTTTTATATTTATATTAGAAGGAGATGGGAACTTTTTAGTTCACCCAGTTTATGAGGGAGAAAACTTGGTTGATTCAAGTGAGGGGTTTAAAAATATAGTAGAAAAGCAAAATGGTATTTCAAAGTATAGCTCTCCAAAAACTGGAGAGATAAAAATAACAGTTTATAAATATTATGAGGAGTTAGATCTTATAGTAGCGTCAACAGCTTTTAGAGATCGAATTATAGATGAAGCCCAAGCTAAACTTTTTAAAACTATTATCATAATATCTGGGATAATATTTGTTATAATTTCAGTTGTCTTATTTCTTGTAATTAATAAAATAATTGTTAACCCAATTAATAAAATACTTAACGGGTTCGTAGATTTTAAAGATGGAATATTAGGTCAAACTTTTGATATAGAACAGGAAGATGAGATTGGAGAGTTGGCAAGAAGTTTTAATTCTGTAACTAAACATTTTGAAGAAACTATTAGTAACATTAAAATATTAGCTTCTAATGTAGAAAGCGATAATATACTATTATCCAAAGTTATGGATAATCTTATTGAAGGAAAAAGTAGTGATTATTACAGAGATTTGGATCATGGACTTAATGAGGGGATAATTCATTTAAAAAAATATATTGAAGAAGTTTTAGATAATGTAAGAAATCAGACTGCAAGTACTGAAGAATCTCTTGCAGGTTTAGAAGAGATTTCTGCAACAAGTGGAGATATAAAAAATATAACTCAAGATGCATCAGAAAGTTCAAGGGAGGCTATTAAGATAGCCAAGAGGAGTTCTCAAAATATTGTGAATATGTCTCAAGGGATGACAGATATCAACAAAAGTGTAAATAGAACAAATAAGAAAATTGAAGAGCTGAGTGATTTATCAAATAATATTGGTGAGATTATAGCAGCAATTAATGGAATAGCTGAACAAACAAATCTACTTGCTTTAAATGCAGCAATAGAAGCAGCAAGAGCAGGAGAAGCTGGAAAAGGTTTTGCGGTAGTTGCAGATGAAATTAGGAAATTAGCTGAAAAGACTAATGGAGAGACTAAAAAAATAGAAGATATAATAACTAGTATCCAAAATGAGGTAGAAGAGGTAAAAATTTCAAATAGAGCAGTAAAGGATGATGTTCAAAATGGAATTAAATTGACAAAAAAGGCTAAAAAAAACATAGAGAATATAAAAACTATAACAGAGGAAAATGAAAAAAAAGTCAAAGACATTACAATATCAACTAATGAACAGTATACAGCATCTACTGAGATTGCAAATGCAGTATCAGGTATAACACAAAACTCTACTCAAATAGAAGAGCTCGGAATGCAAACAGATGAAGTAGCTAGTAAGATTGTTGAAATTATAACAGGAAATTTGTCAAATATATTAAAGATGTCAGATATGGCGAAATCTTTAACTGATGATCTGGAATATTTTAAATCAGGTAAAAATATTCAATTAGATGAGAGAAAGTAATTGGCTGTTTTGTTGTCGTTGAATAAAGGAAATTATTTAAGATATAAACAATAAATAGATGTTTTAGATTAATTAGTCTAATAATATATGTTTATGAAAATCTCTCTAGGAATATAGAGGAAAGGTTTTGCAAATAAACGATATTAAAATATTTTATAAATAACTTTCATAAAAAAAGGAGAAATAATGGAATTAAAAGTAACTTGGAAACATGCAATAAAAGTATGGTGGTCATATATTTGGAGAAATATTACAGCAATAATAATTGGTGCAATTTTAGGGTATGCTTTTCTTATTATAGGAACATTTACCAAAACTATTAGTGTCCTTTTAGTCCCAATTGGAGTGATTATTAGTCTATTTACATCAATTATTCCAATTAGACTCATTCTTAATAAAGATTTTGGAGAATTTAGTTTAATTTTAAATCAAGAAAAAGAACAAAACAGTTTC
>JBNJFI010000148.1:0-2628 GCA_051746725.1 Fusobacteriota bacterium | reverse complement strand
AATGAAAGGATTAATAATAGAAGATGATAAAATTACAAGAAAATTAGTAAAAAGAATTGTGCGATCTTATGGAGAAGTTCGGTTAGCAGAAGATGGAGATGAAGGGATAGAAAAATTTAAAAATGAAATAGAAGAGGGAGGAAGGTTTGACTTTGTGTGTTTAGATCTATCTATGCCTGGCTTGAGTGGATATGATGTTTTAAAAGAAATAAGAAATATAGAAGATCTTACTACTTCAAAAAAGACTACTATAATAATAATGAGTGCTTTGGGAACCCCAGAAAATATCAAAGAAGGTTATTCTCATGGATGTGATTACTATTTAGTTAAACCATTTAATAAAGGCGACCTAATATCAATATTGGATAGATTAGAACAAGAGTTATCTTAAAACTGAGGAGTTTAATATGACTGATTTTAAAAATAAAACCAAAGGAAAAGTTTTAATAATAGAAGATTCTCTAGTTACATTGGAAATAATTGCAGAAATGATAGAAAGTTTTGGTCTAAAAGTGAGAAAAGAATATGATGAAATTAGTGCTATAGAAGCTTTTAAAAAGGAAAATTTTAAATTGGTTATTACTGATATAAACTTAAATAAGATTGGTGGAATAGAATTAGCTAGGCGTTTAAAAAAAATTGATAATAAAATAAAAATAATAGGAATAACGGGATCAACCCGTGAGATAAAAACTGATTATATAGATAAGGTCATTGAAAAACCCATAAAAAAGAAAGATTTATATGTAGAAATAGATACAGAGTTAGAAGGAGTTAATGAGCAATTTAGCAAGATTATTAATACAAAAAAGAATAAAAAATTTATAGGATTAATGGAAAAATTTAGAAAAGTAGAATTAACTAAAGCTATAACTTTTTTGAAAAATAATGAGAAACAAAATTATGATAAAATAATCCATAAAATATCTGGAAGCTTAAAGTTTTGGGGAAATGATAAAACTAAAAAAATTATATATAATATTCAGACCAAGAAGTATAATAAAAATCAGAAAATACGAAATTTAAAGATATTAGATAAGGAGATTAAAAAGGAAATAAAAAACTTGATAAAGAATTAAATAAAAAATAAGGAGAAAACATGAGTATACTATTAGTTGAAGATGACGAGATAATTCTAGAGATTGAAAAAACCATCTTAGAAGAATATGAATTATTAACTTCTAAAAATTATTTAAAAGCATTAGAAATAATAGAAAAAGAAAATCCTGAATTAATTATTTTAGATATAAACTTAGAGGGAAGAAAAAATGGCTTTGATTTAATAAGAAAAATACGAGCAGAAAGAGAAATTTTTGGAAATCCCATGGTTTTATTTTTAACTAAGTTAAGCGATATAAAGTTTGTCAAAAAGGGGCTTCGTTTAGGAGGAGATGATTATTTAAAAAAACCATTCGATTATGAAGAGTTCAAATTAAGAGTAAAATCATTGTTGAGAAAGAAAAATATAGAAACAGATATATATAAATACTTTGATCTGGTTTTAGACTTAAAAAATAATACTTTGAAATATGGGAAAAAAGAAATTGAGTTATCCATGTTAGAATTTAACATATTGGCATATTGTATAAAAAATAGAGGTATGGTTTTATCGCGAGATAAAATATATGAAAAAGTATGGGGTGGAGAATTAAAAAAAGGGAATAGAATAGTAGATGTAAATATTACAAGGTTACGTAATAAAATAGATTTTTTAAAGGATAAAATCGAAACGGTAAGAGGCTTAGGGTATAAATTAAAAAATAAAAAATAAAAAAATTCCAAAAATGGTCTATTTGTAACATTGCTGTAACATTGATGTGTTATAATATAAATATGACGGCAATATTACAGAATATAACCATTTTTAAACAGAATAGATATAAAGGAGGGAAAATGCAATTAAATACAGATGAGTTTTTAGGAGAGTTTTTAGATGAAGTAAATATGTATTTAAATGATTTAGATACAGCTATATTAAATCTTGAAAATGATCCTGAAAATATAGAACATTTAAATGATATATTTAGAATAGCTCACTCTATAAAAGGAGTAGGTGCAATGATGGGGTTTGATAAGTTAGAAAATTTAACCCATAATATGGAAGATGTTTTATATGATATTCGGGATGGAAAGGCAGTTATAACAAAAGAAATTATAGATCTATTATTAGTATGTCATGATTTTTTACATAAAATCTTATTGGAAATTAAAGATACCGGAACAGAAAAGAATATAAAGATGACTGAAATTAAAGCAATAATAAGTAAGCTTCATAGCTTACTTGGAAACACTGAAAAAAAGACCACCGAAGAATTGAAACTTTTCAAAGGTTTAAAAATATCTAAAGAAAAAGCCAAGGAAATAAGAGATGATTTGACAGATGAAGAGATTTGCTTATACTACATTAGGGTAAATATAGCAAAAGATTGTGAAATGAAAAAAGTCAGGGCTTTTATGATATTAAATGATCTAAAAAATTGTGGAAAAATTTTAAAGTCTCACCCTAGTATATCAGAATTAAAAAATGATAAATATAATATGACGGAACCAAAAATCCATATTCTATTGGATAATAAAATAGAGAAAGAAAAAATGAAGCAAGAACTTAGTAATATGTCAAATATAGAA
>JBNJFI010000147.1:0-2659 GCA_051746725.1 Fusobacteriota bacterium | reverse complement strand
ATGTTCTCCATATTATAGATTCTTTTTCTACAATTTGTTACAACCCAAACATTACTAAAACTCAATATTTACAAGTTCTAATCTATATTTTTTTATACATATCTTATAAATATTTTTTTATTTCAAGCAATATCTCGAACCATCCCTTTTTATTTCAAATCTAAATATTTTCTTAAAATTTTAGAAACCTTTTTTGAACTAATTGGTTTTGATATATAATCATCCATTCCTTTTTCCAGACAAGTTTGTCTATCTTCTTGGCTAGCGTGTGCTGTCATTGCAACTATAGGTATCTCTTTTCTATTATCCATCTGTTTTATCTTTTTTGCAACTTCAAATCCATTCATTATAGGCATCTCTACATCCATAAATATCAAGTCAAAATTATTATCTTCTAATATCTTCAAAGCTTTATGACCGCCTTCCACTATAGTGGCTTCAACTCCTTCATTTAGAAGCATTTCATAACCTACTTCTCTATTCACTTCATTGTCATCTACTAGCAATACTCTTTTTCCAGTTTTCTCTTTTTTAAGAAACTTCTCTCCTGTACCTTTTTCTTTAATCTCATTAGATTTTCCCACCTTATATGGTAGTTCAAAAAAGAAAGTACTTCCCTTTTCATATTCACTCTTAACCCCTATATTCCCATCTAATAATTCTACAATTTTTTTACATATTGCAAGACCAAGTCCTGTTCCACCGAATTTTCTTGTTGTAGAGTTATCTGCTTGAGAAAAGGATGTAAATATTTTGCCCTTTTTTGATTCTTTTATTCCTATCCCTGTATCCATAACTGAAAATCTAATCCATATTATCTCTTCTTCTTTCTTAATAGCTTCTGCTTTAACTAAAATTTCTCCCTTTTCTGTAAATTTTATAGCATTTCCCATTAAATTTATTAAAATTTGTCGTAATCTTGTTGGATCTCCCTTAATATAAGTCGGAACTTTATCTCCAAAATCCACCTTTAACTTAAGCCCCTTATCTTCTGCGGACTTCAAAAATATACTTAATAGATTATCAAATATTTCATTTAAATTAAAATCTATCTCTTCAATTTCCATTTTACCTGCTTCAATCTTTGAAAAATCTAATATCTCATTAATTATATTTTCAAGGTGATTAGCTGATGTTTTTATATTTTTAATAAATCTTAACTGTTTATCATTTAGTTCTGTCTTTAAAAGTATATCTGTCAAACCTACTATTCCATTCATAGGAGTTCGAATCTCATGGCTCATATTAGCTAAAAATTCACTTTTAGATGCTGTTGCCTTTTCTGCCAATTCCTTTGCTTCTTCTAAGTCTGTAGTAACTGTATCAACTAAATGTGTTAAAGCTCTAATATTTTCAATGCCTCTTGTATCATAATATTCCCAATCATCTTTTTTAGTTTTCTTTAAAACTTTTTTGGTTTCCATCTCTTTTTCAGACATTGCCAAAATTGTCATTGTCATATTTAAAGTTTCATTTCTATCATTCAAATGAAAGAATTCTCCATATGTAAAAAAACCAGCTATATTTTTAATTTCTCCCATTGGCTCAATTTCCTTGGAAATATTATTTTTTAAAAATGCTTTTCTAGCAGCACAAGAATAGATAAACATCGATTCCATATCTAAACTAGCTAATTCTGATTCTATCTTCCTTATATTTTGTAGTATAATATTAACATTTCCATACCCAAATTGTATTTTCTCGCCTTCATATATTTTCCCACTATAGTTTATAGAATCATCTTCATTTTTAGAAACTGCTTCCCTTGCAATTAATACTCCATCTCTATTTAATATAATAGGAAATTCAGCCCCTGCAAAATTCATAAGATTATCATAAATTTCTTCTCCTAAATATTTACGATACATCTGAGCTGCTGGATATCCATCTAAAGTATAAACTCTACCTCCTTCAGATTTCGTTACCTCCATCTTTTTCCCTATTTCTTTCCAACCTAAACTAAAAGTTGTATGAACATTTAACTTTTCACCACTTAATGAAACCCCCACAGTTCCACTGGGATCAGAAATTATATCTTTATCTGAAAATACCTTTCCCCCAACCATTTTAAAGTTGTCTCCTGAAACTCCTCCAGCAACAACTATATCTTTTTTGGTTTCCTCTATTCCTTTTAATAACTCTTCTCTATCTGAATGTAAGGTATTTGAAAAAAGTATGATAGCTTTCGTATCATCTTTAATTAATTTATTTCCTATGTCAGATCCTAGCTTAAAATAATCATCATTCTCAGTCTTTACAGATATACTTTCTAACTTCGTATCTTGAAATTCTGTAATTGATAATACAATCTCTTTATCTGTTATTTTCCCATTAATTATCTCTCCTGCAGTGGTTGCGCCAATTATAATAGAAGTTGGAAGAATCCCTTTTACTTCATTTAAAACTTTCTTTATTTTTTCTTCATTCAAAGTTCCTGCAAATACTTGTACTAAGATACTTTTGCTTGTAATTTTACTCTCTTTAATTTTCTTAATTAAGTGATTTTTGTCTTTATAAATTATATTAACTGTATTCATAAATTCTCCCTTCTCATATAATCAGTAATGTCAATAGATTTTACTTTTTTATTCTGATACTCTTCTTCATAATATAAAACCATAAATAAAATAATTTCTGGCCTCCTAAATAGTTATACTTA
>JBNJFI010000146.1:0-2727 GCA_051746725.1 Fusobacteriota bacterium | reverse complement strand
ATATTGGGAAAAGATGAAGAGATAATTTTAAGTGAAGTAGGGGAGTTTAACAAAATGGGGGTTAACTATTTTGACTTCGATGCAAAATATAATGAGACTTCAAAGGAGGGAATGATACCTGCAAAAATAAAAAAGGAAATAAGATCCGAGTTAGAAAAGTATACTAAGGTATTATTTGAAAAATTAGGAGGTGAGGGATATATAAGAGTAGATTACTTTTTAAAAGATAATAAAATATATTTAAATGAGATTAATACTATTTCTGGATTTGAAAATGGAGGTACTTTTTTGAAAATATGGAAAAGCGTTGGTTATGAATTTCCAAAATTTTTAGAAAAGATAATAAGTTTAGAAGAAAAATAATAAAATAAGGGTGGTTATTATGAGAAAAATGAGTATTAGAAAGAAGATAATATTGTTATTTTTAAGTATATTTTTAATATCTATGTTTCTATTTTTATATATTACTCAAAAAAGCGTTCTAGACGGTGGGAAAAATGCAATAGAGGCAATTGAAAAATTAAAAGTTGAAGCTTCTGAAGAGAGTGGAGAGCAATTAAAAAGTCAGGCTAATTTATATTTAAATAAGTTGGTGAAATCCCAGGCTGCTAACAGTAATTATATTTTCAAAAATATTGAGGCCCAAATAAATTTAGCCCATGATTACTCAGTTTCACTATGGAATAGCCAAGAAGGAGCAGTTAATAAGAATTCAGAAGTTAAAAATCTTGCCAATCATAAGTCAGATTCAGAATTAATAGAAAATCCAGGTTTGGACTTTTATTATTCATTGGCTCCTAAGGTGAAAGAGAGTGAAGTAAAAAATGAGATAGAACTATTAAGTAACCTTTCAACGGTATTTAAATCTATAGTGAAAAATAACAAAGAGTTAGCGATACTTCCACTTTCTATAGATGGTGTATATATTGGAACAGAGTCGGGAGTTTTCTATAATATGACTTGGTTAGCATATTATAATAAAGATTATGACCCTAGAAAAAGACCTTGGTATATAAGTGCTAAGAAAAGTAAAGAGCTTAATTGGTCAGATCTATACGTTGATGTGGCTTCCGATGATTACTTAGTTACAGTTTCTAAACCATGCTATGATGAAAAAGGAAATTTCAAAGGTGTAATAGGAATTGATGTAAACATAAATGCAATGATTGACATAATAACAACCCAGATAAGTGATATAGGAGAAGCTTTACTGGTAAATAAAGAGGGTCAAATTATAACGTATGAAAGTTTAACACCTGAGTTAAAAAATATGTTTGGGAATCAAAAAGATCTATCTAAAACTAATAATGATAATTTAAAAAAGATAGCCAATGAAATCAAATCAGGAGGAGAAGGGGTCAAGGAAATACAATTTGAAAAAACTTCTAAATTAATTGGTTACTCTTCAATTGAAAGTACTGATTGGAGTTTAGTCTTTGTGGGATCTACAGATGAGATAATGAAATATGTTAACCAGAGCAAAAAAGAGATCGAAGAAGCTGGGAAAACCGTACAAAGTTTATCTCAAAAAAGTGTTAAGAAAACTATACAGTACACTTTAATAGTTTTTGGAATTATCTTAGTATTAACAATATTACTTTTAGTTAGATTTTCAAGATTGATTACAGATCCACTATCTAAATTGACTAACAAAGTTAAAAAGATAGGAGATGGAAATTTAGAAGAGACTATTGATATAAAAACAGGTGACGAGATTGAGATATTAGCTGATTCATTTAATGAGATGCTATCAGATTTGAAAACATATATTAAAAACTTAAAAGAGACAACTGCAGCTAAGGAAAAAATGGAAAGCGAATTGGCAATATCACATAAGATACAGGCAAGTATGTTGCCTAGAATATTTCCTCCATTTCCAGAAAGAGATGAATTTAAAATTTTTGGAACAATGAGACCAACAAAAGAAGTAGGAGGAGATTTCTTTGATTTCTATTTTATAGATGATGATAAATTCTGTTTCACAATAGCAGATGTTTCAGGGAAAGGAATCCCAGCAGCTCTATTCATGGTAATATCAAAGGTTATTTTAAGAAATGAATCTCAAAAATTTGATAATATAGATGAGGTATTTAATAATGCCAATAATAAAATTGTATCTCAAAATGATGAATTACTTTTTGTAACTGTTTTTTCTGGGATAATTGACTTAAAAACTGGAGAAGTTGAGTTTGTAAATGCTGGTCATAATCCACCATTAATTTGTAAAGCAGGTAGTGATAATTTTGAGTATCTAGAACTGAATAAAGGATTTGTACTGGGGGGAATGCCAGACTTTAAATATGTAAAACAACACTTGAAGATGGATCCAGGGGATATATTATATATGTATACCGATGGAGTTAATGAGGCAATGGATGTTAATGATAATCAATATTCAGAGAAGAGATTAAAAGATAAATTAGATAATATAGGAACAAAAGATATAACTGAAATTGAAAATAAAATTACAACGGATTTAAAGATGTTTACTAAAGGAGCAAAGCAGTCAGATGATGTGACTATGTTGATATTTAAGTATGAGGGGAAGGAGTAATTAATTAGGTTAAAAAAAGAAATGCCCCCCTCTAAATCTCTCCCTAGCAGGGGGCGACTTTTGGCTTCCTCCCCTGCCAGCAGGCTGTGTCATAATGCGATACACAGGTTATAAGAACGAACCTAAAAAGGGAGACTGGATAATGGAAGTTACAGAGAAAACCCGGGCGAAGG
>JBNJFI010000145.1:0-2733 GCA_051746725.1 Fusobacteriota bacterium | reverse complement strand
AAATGGAATTATAAGAAGTTCGATGATATGGCCTATGAAATAACTCAGGGGAAATATAAAGATAGTAAAATAATTATAGAAGGTTATACTGATATTACCGGAGATGTTGAAACGAACATTAAGATTTCTAAAAAAAGAGCAGAAGCTGTCTTGAATTATTTTCAGGAAAATTATGATATTTCTAGAAAAAGATTTAAGTTAGATTATTTTACAAGTGAAAGACCTCTTATAAGAAAAGGTTCAAAAGCTGCAAGGGAGAGGGAGCGACGAGTTGAAATAAAGGCAGAAGTTGAAACTCAAAAAGCATATTTAAGAAATACTATTCCAGAAACTCTAGGGAAGATGTATTTTGATACAGGGAGTTGGTCTATTTATAAATATTTTGATTTTCTAGAAGATATAGCTCATGAAATAACAGAAGGGGAATATAAAGATCGAACTATTTTAATACAAGGGCATGCAGATAAAAGAGGATCCTTTGTTCTTAATTTAAAGGTTTCTAGAGCGAGGGCTCAAAATGTATTAAATCATTTACACAAAAAATATGATATACCTCTGAAAAGATTTAAGATGGATTATTTTTCTAGTTTAAGACCAGTTGTAGAAGGTGAAACTGCAAAGGAGCTAAAGAAAAACAGGAGAACAGAAATAATAGCTCTGAATGAACTTACAAGTGAAGTTCCAATAGCCAAGGTTGATAGAATAGAATTAGAAATAAATAAGAAAAAAATAAAAGCAAATGGAAAAGATAAAATAACATTTCAAACAAAGGCTATCGATGAATATGGAAATGAGGCAGATGTAGATGTAGATATTTTTGTAAACGATAATAAAATAAAAGGAGATACATTTACAAGTAATGAACCTGGTAAACATGAAGTTTATGCAAAATATAAAAATATCAAAAGTGAAATATTAGAAATTGAAGTTATTAGAGAAAAAATTGTGTTACCTACTATAGAAATAATAGGAGAAACAATTTATCGAGTTAGAGAAATGGTAGAAATCGATATAAAAATACATAATGTAAATGAAAAACCTGCAACTGTTGAAATAGAAGGACTTCCAGAAAAAGCAAGATTTGATGATGATAGATTAAAAATATTATGGTTACCTAATGATAGTGATGAAGGAGATCATGAAATGACAGTTATAGCTAAGGTAGGAAATCAAGAGGCAAAAGAGAAGTTTACTATAACTATATTACCTAGAGATAGGTCTCCAATAATAAAAAAGATCGGCGAAATAAAAATTAATGAAGGAGATAAGTTAGAATTGAAAATAGAGGCTTATGATCCAGATGGAGATGAGATAAAATTAGAATTAGAAAATAACCCTAAAGAGATGACTTTAGAAGAAAGCGTAATAAAATGGACTCCAGATTATGGACAAGCTGGAGAATATGAAGTTATATTAATTGCAAAGGCAAATGATAAAGAGACAAAACAGAAAATAAATATAGAAGTATTAAAAACTAAAAGGGTAATAAAAGAGATTAATTTTAACTGGGGAAAAAAAGAGGTATATGCAGAATATACTAAGGTAAAATTTAAATCCACAATAACATATGATAACAAAGATAAAAAGGTGATAAAAGACTTTGAGGTATATATTGATGGTAAAAAAATAAAGGGTAAAGAATATATTCCAAAAAAGATGGGAGATTATGAAGTATTTGTCAAAAAAGATAAGATAGAAAGTGCAAAAAAGATATTAAAAGTAAGACCTTCATATGAAAGGAAGAAAAAAACAGTGAGTATTGAGGTAGGTTATCGTTTTTCTCCAGATAGTTTTATAGAATTAGGAGTTACTGAAAAAGGAAGTCTAATATCAATATACCCTGGAAGAGGAGATGTGTATGGCTTAGAATTTGATTATGATTGGAATTCTTATCTTCAATTTGAGGTCCAAGGAGAACAAATAAATACAGTTCCAAATTATAAAATGGATGATTTAGATATGAATTTTATAAGCAGAGGTATAAGTTTAAATTTGAAAGCTATACCTTTGAGATTTAATAATTCAAGAATTAAATTAGGTGTTGGTGTATATCAAAGTATACAAAATAGGATCACTAAAAATATAGAATTTCAGGAAACTAATATAGATGAAGAGTTAAATTATAATGAGAAAATCGGTTATAATTTGATTGGAGAATATGAAATGTTTTTTTTAGAAGATAAATTATCTTTGGAGATCGGGAGCCAGTATAGATCAATTAGTACAAAATTTAAAGATGGTAAATTAAATGATAAAGAAGTTAAAATAAATGATTTGAAATCTGACTATCAAATTTTAAATATGACAGGGGTAAAATACTATTTAAAAATGGGGTACCATTATTAATTTTTAAGGAGGTAAAAAATGGTTAAGAAATCGATATTAATGGTAATATTAATATTAAATATAGGTTGTCTGAATATGTTTCGTAGTGAGGCAACTTATGATGGAAATTCTGTATCAGCAGAATCGGTAAAAGCAGAGACTACTTATATAGAGATAAATTCAGATAAAACAGAAATAACTACAACTCAATCAGCAATAATTACAGCAAAGGCATATAATAAATTTGATGTGTATTTTAAAAATACAGAGGTATCATTTTATCTGAATGGAGATAAAGAGTATACTACATATACTGGTAATTATGAATTTGAACCCGATAATACAGGAGAGTATAGTATATATGCCAAAAAAGGGGATATAACAAGTTCGGCAATAAAAATAACAGTT
>JBNJFI010000144.1:0-2794 GCA_051746725.1 Fusobacteriota bacterium | reverse complement strand
AAAAAACAAAGGATTGATGTTAGCGGTGATGTCAAAGGTTAGTAAATTTTGTACGAAGTGTGGAGATAGGTTGGAATAGTTTTTAATAATATTTTAAATTTTAAATTTCTTGCAATATACAAAAAAAGTTGATATCATGTATGTATTAAATTGAAAATAAGGAGTAGAATATGTATACCAAAAAAGATTGTATATCAGCAGTTAAAAAATCTATAGAGGAAACTAATAGTATGAAATATTCAATTAATAAGGAGTGGCTAAAAAAACACCCAGAATATCCTTCTATAACTACTATTATGAAAAAAACAGGAAATTGGAGTACTGCTTTAAAATTATTGGGATATCAGATTAGTGAAAATGTTAAGCAATATAGTAATGAAGAATGTACAAATGCAATTAAAAAATCTATTAAAGAAACTGATAGTGCCTTGGTTAAATTTAATAGAAAATGGTTAGAGAGGCATCCAGAATATCCTTCTTTAAACACGATTATAAATAGATATGGAAGCTGGACTAACATAATTGAAGAGTTTGGAATAGAAAGTGGTTATTCAGAGAAAGAATGTAAATTTGCAATAAAAAGCTCTATAGAAGAAACTAATAGTACAAAAGTGGTAGATAATAGAAAATGGTTACAAAAAAATTCAAATTATCCTTCCTTGAATACAATTATAAAGAAATTAGGAAAATGGACTGATATTTTAGAATTGTTAGGGTATTCAAGTAATATTAAAGAAAAAAGATGATAAAGAATAAAAGGTTATAATAAAAAAAGGAGATTATAAAATTAAGTATTTTAAATAAATGATAGATTCATAAGGTAATATTAAGGTGCATTCTCATTTTGAAAAAGAGAATGTACCTTTTTTAATACCCAAATTCATATAATATACAGGATAACCCTGTTAGAAAAATATATGGAACGCGATTTATAAAAAATTGTAAAAACTCCTTGCAATGACAATATAAAAGGTTTATAATGAAATGTGAAAGCTTTATTAATGGGGCTTAAGAGTCTACGAGACAGTCCCGTTTAAATCTAGATCTTAATAAGATGAGGTTATATAAATAAAAGTAATTACTAAAATGAATGAAAAAAGGGGTAAAATTATGATTGAAGTAAAGAACTTAAAAAAGAAATTTTATGACAAGAAAAAAGGAGATTTTTTTGCTGTAGACGATGTTTCGTTTGATGTATATGAAGGAGAAATATTTGGGCTTTTAGGTCCAAATGGAGCGGGAAAGACTACCCTTTTAAGAATGCTATCTACAATAATGGAACCAACAGATGGAGAAGCTACTCTAAATGGGAACTGTATAAAGGATAATCCCGATGGAGTTAAAAGATCTATTGGTTTTCTATCTGGGAATACTAAGCTTTATAAGAAACTAAATCCAATTGAGATAATGAACTTTTTTGGTAATCTATACGATTTAGATAAAAAAGATCTAGAAGAGAGAATTAATATGTGTCTAGATATGCTGAATATGCATGATTTTAAAGATAGAACCATCGAAAAGCTTTCTACTGGTCAAGTTCAGAAGGTATCTATTGCTAGGTGCATGATTCATGATCCAGATATTTATATTTTAGATGAACCGACTTTGGGTTTAGATATATTAACTAGTAAAACAATAATAGACTTTATTCGTCGCAAAAAAGAGGAAGGGAAAACGATAATTTTCTCTACCCATTATATGGAAGAAGCAGAGCTTTTATGCGATAAGATCGGATTAATACATAAAGGGAAACTTATAGATAGTGGAAGCATAGAGGAGATGAAAGAGAGGACTGGAAAAGAGAATATAAGAGATATCTTCTTTAGTTATCTAGAGAATAAAGACAAAAAAGAGATGGTGAAAGAATAATGAAAATATCAAACATAACCCTATTATGGAAAAAGGAGATGAGGGAACTTTTTAGAGATAAAAAGACTTTGATTACAATATTTTTACCTATTTTAATATATCCAATTTTAGCGGCTTTTATAGTCGGAGGAACTGCTCTAATGCAGGATAATTTAAATAAAAAGTTAACCCGGGTATCTCTATCGGAAAATATACCAGTGAAATTTAAAAAAATGATAACAGAAGATAAAAAACTAAATATAATAAGTAACAGTGAAAATGTCAAAGAAGCGTTAAAAATGGAATCTATAGATGTAGCTATTGATATGTTTGAAAATAAAAACAAAGAGAGATATAATGTATATTATAGTTCAACAATAGAAAGAAGTGAAAAAGGATTTAAAAGATTAAAATCAGTTTTTGAAAACTATACAAAGGATTTACAGGATGAAAATATCAAAAAAGAGAATATAAATATCCCTATAATGAATTTAGTTGAAATAAAGAAAAATCAACTGGCAGAAGATTCTGATTTTGTAGGTATGATTTTAGGAATGGTACTACCTTTTATAATAACTTTATATTCAATTGTTGGTGTAGTAACTATGTCGGCAGATCTAACTGCAGGTGAAAAAGAGAGGGGAACTTTAGAGACAATTTTTGCATCTCCTATAAAAAAGATAGAAATTATTACAGGAAAACTTTTTGCCTCTATGTCTGTGGGAATATTAAGCACATTGGCAAATCTTATGGCGCTATTTCCAGCAATTATATTTGTCATGATCAAGTTTCCAGAATTTGATCTTACTATAAGCCCGTGGATATTTATCTTATGCTTTTTCATGTTGATTCCTATAATGACAATTGTTAGTTCAGTAATAATTGGTGTAGGACTATTTGCCAACAGTTTTAGAGAAGCTCAGTCATACATAGCACCTATACTAAT
>JBNJFI010000143.1:0-2846 GCA_051746725.1 Fusobacteriota bacterium | reverse complement strand
TAGACATGGGAGGTGAGCCCCATATCTATATATTTCCAAAATACAGAAGAAAAGGTCATGGTTCAAGATTATTAAAAAAATATTTGATAGTTAATCATTTAGTTGGAGATAACAGATACGTTTTTTATAAAGCATATAGTGATATGGGGAAAAGTTTAGTAGAAAGTTTTTCTAGTAAACACAGAAATTTTCATGTTATTAAGGTTGAAAAATCTAAATATATAATTATTAGAGACTCGAGATTCTAGAAAACAATAGTAATTGTTAAAAGTAAAATCATTTTGTAAAATCGGGAGGATTAAATGTATGATTCGCTTTTATATGGATATGGTATGACATTAGGAACTTTGTTTGAATTGAGACATCAACATAAAATTACAGAATTTGATAGATATTTAGATTTTAATATTTTGGTTAAGGAGTTAATAGAATCAGAAAACCATAGTAGACTAAGGAGAGAGTTCAATAAATTATTCGAATCACACGATAGGATATATGAAGAAAATAGAAACGATGAAATTGATCTAATTAAGAGCCAATATAATATTGTTAAACAATATGGTTTTGAAAGGTGGATTAGTAAATGTTTGTTTAATAAGGAAAGAGCAGTAAGTGAAAAAGGAAAATTTCTTTCTTATCTTGTATATAATTTTTGGTATAGCAAGATACAAAAAGAAATTTTATCAAAATCAAAAGCATTAGGATTTATAAATGATTATTCTCGAAAGTTTTTAGAAATTATAGATAATCATGATAAAATATATACAACTAATTTTGATATGATACATGATGAATTTCTTATGCCTGAGCATCTACATGGAAAGTTTATATATCCGCTGAAAAAAGCAAGAGAAATCATCTATAAATTTTTAAATGAAGATGAATTCGAATATAAATTTTTATTAGGAACAAATGGAATAGAAAAAGCAAGTAGAATTTTTAGATTAAAAGAAGATATAGATAGTCCTTTTGATGATAAGTTTTTTTTCGCTAAAAATTTAGATTTAGGTCATCTTCTTATATATGGTCTATCGTTTGGGAAAACAGAGTTTCTATCAAACCAGTTTTTAAAGAGTTATGAGGAACATAAGAAGAATACTTTAGTTATGTCAGTTGATGGCCATATTTTAGTTCGTCTTTTAGCATTATATAATCTTGGTAAGATAAATAAAATCACAATATCATATTATAATAAGGCAGATATAAAAAACTATAAAACAGTTTTATATGAATCACCATTATTAGAAATCATAAATTTTAAAAGGTGCAAAGAAATATTTTAATTTATATAAAAATTACGTTATCTGGTATAATATGAATCGAATTAGATCAAAAAAAAAGAATAATTATGGATAGAGAAGATATATTAAATAAAATAAGAAAAGATTTTCCTATCTTAGAAGAAAAATATAATATCAAAAAAGTGGGATTATTTGGTTCATATGCCTTAGGAAATGCAAACAAAGAAAGTGATATAGATTTATTGATAGATTTTTATAAACCGATTGGTTTTAAATTTTTTGAATTATTAGAATTTTTAGAAGAGGAATTGGAGCATGAAGTAGATATAATTACAGAGGTTGGTTTAGAAAAAATAAGAGTTGACCGTGTAAAAAAATCCATAAAGGACACTATAATATATCTAGATGAACTAAATAGAAAATTTTGAGAGCTCCATCATAAAATGCAGGAGACCATCGAACTAAAATTTATGTTTAAAAATATTAGATTATTTGGTATAATATTTATATAGAGATTAAAGGGGGATTTAATTGAAATCAAAAAAAGATGATATCTTTAAAAAACTTTTTAGAGATAAAGAGATATTTTTAATGTTGCTTAAAGATTTTGTGAAAGAGAGTTGGGTAAAAGAAATTGATGAGAGCAAAATAAAATTAGAAGACTCTCTGTATCCAGATGGAGTGGAAAGTAACAGAGAGAGTGATATAATATACAAAGTTAACTACAAGAGAGAAGATATATTTGTATTTATATTATTAGAACACCAGTCAAATGTTAACTATTTAATGACCTTCAGAATTTTAGAATATATGATGAAATTATGGAGGAAATATATAGATGAAGCAGGCCAGAAATCTAAAAACAAGAGTTTTAAGCTTCCGCCTATATTTCCAATTATATTTTACGATGGGATTAATAACTGGACAGCAGTTAAGAAATTCAGTGATAAAATTGTAGATAGTAAAAGGTTTAAAAAGTATATACCAGATTTTGAATATGATATAATAAACTTAAATGATATTAGTTTTCAGACTTTAGAATCATATGAAGATCTATTATCAGCAATTTTACTTATTGATAAGATAAAGAAGCCAGAAGATTTGGGGAAATTGAAAGAGTTAGGTTTAGATTATTGGCATAGATTACAGGAGAATGTAAAAGAAAAAAGAGCATTAGAAAAAATAGCAGAGGCAATGAACCTTCTGTTAAATAGGATAAAAGCACCAAAAGAGGAAATAGATAAGATTGTAAATGAGATAAATAAAGGGAGGTTGGAGAAAATGTTTGAGATGGCAGTAGATTATGATGTACAAGAGACACGAAGAATAGCAATGGAACAGGGAATTAAAGCTGAAAAAAAGAGAACAATATATAAAATGTTAAAAAAAGGATTAGATGTAGAGATGATTGCATCTATAATGGAAGTTAGTGTTGAAGAAATAAATAGTATGAAGAAGAAAATTGGATCTAATTCCAAGAATATGTAAATATTGAAAATTTTTGAATTTATGGAATTTATAGAAAGAGGTTAGAATGAATTTACATATAGAAAAGATAAAAGAGAGAATGAAGGCAGAACTTTTTTGCTCTGCCCACAATATAGA
>JBNJFI010000142.1:0-2848 GCA_051746725.1 Fusobacteriota bacterium | reverse complement strand
TTTAAGAAATGTTAATTATCTATTAAAAATATTATCTAAAAAAGATCTGAATCTATATTATAAAGATAGAAATGTAGTCTTAAAAGATGTTTTGAAGGGACAATCTAAAATCAAAAGAGAGATTGTACTATTAACTAATCAGGTATCATATAGTGGTTCTACAAACTTAGCAGCTAATATGAAATTAAATGGTATAGCTACTTTAATAGGAGAAAAAACTGGAGGAGGAGCTTATGTGAGTGGTAAACCATATATCTTACCTGATAATAATGTTTTAGCTATACCTACCTATGCACATGTTGTAGATAAAGATGGCAAAGATTTTGAAAATGGAGTTATACCTGATATAGAAGTTGAAGATAAGTTAATAGATGGTAAAGATATGGTATTAGAATATGCAATTAAATATTTAAAAGATAAAACTGAAGAATGATTAATTCTGTTTTAAGCGTATTGGAAGTGATATATGCAATATATCACTTTTAATTTGCTTTTTTTCTCTAATTTGTTATAATTTATCCATATAAGTCTTTTTTAGTGATAACAATATTACTAAATCAGACTTATTTTTTTGGAACATAAAATAAAAAGGGAGTGAGAATGATTTATAACAAAAAGCAACAAAAATTAGCGGAAAAAATTCATAAAGGAGCCTTAGGATCCAATTGGAAAGATTGGAAATGGCAATTAAAACATTCAATATCCACAATTGCTGGATTTGAAAAGATAACTGGAATAGAGTTTAGCAAAAAAGAGAGAAAAGAATTGGAAGAGACAGTTCAAAAATTTCCAATATCTATAACACCATATTATGTATCTTTAATAGAAGTTGATGATTATAAAAATGATCCAATTTTTATGCAGGGATTTCCAAATCCAGAGGAATTAAAAGTACAAGACTTTGAAAAAGAAGATCCTTTATCCGAGGATACAGATAGTCCTGTTCCTGGAGTCACTCATAGATATCCAGATAGAGTATTATTACATGTGAGTAATGTTTGTTCCATGTATTGTAGACATTGTACAAGAAAGAGAAAGGTTGGAGATAAAGACTCTATACCTTGTAAAGAACAGATATTAAAGGGAGTTGAATATATAAAAGAGCACCCAGAAGTTAGAGATGTTTTACTTTCTGGGGGAGATCCATTAATGCTATCAAATGAATATTTAGACTGGATTTTAACTAAAATAAAAGAGATAGAACACGTTGAAATAATTAGAATTGGTTCTAGAATGCCAGCTGTATTACCATATAGGATTACCGATGAATTAGTAGAGATGTTACAAAAACATCATCCTATTTGGATTAATACCCATTTTAATCATCCGAGGGAAATAACGAATTCTTCGAGACGAGCTTTGCAAATGTTAGTAGATGGAGGAATACCAATGGGGAATCAATCTGTATTATTAGCCGGTGTAAATGATTGTCCTAGATTAATGAAAGAGTTGGTTCATAAATTAGTTGAAAATAGAGTTAGACCATATTATTTATATCAATGTGATTTATCAGAAGGATTAACTCACTTTAGAACTCCAGTTGGAAAAGGAATAGAGATAATAGAGAGTTTAATAGGTCATACAACTGGTTTTTCAGTTCCTAGATATGTAATAGATGCCCCTGGGGGAGGCGGAAAGATACCTGTAATGCCAAACTATTTACTTTCGTGGTCTCCGCACAAGGTGATTTTACGAAATTATGAAGGAGTAATAACAACATATACTGAACCTAAAGAATATTCAGATCCTAACTGTGATGGCAAGTGCGATAATTGTACTTTAAGATTAAAATTTGACGATGCAAAGGAAGTGAATGCAATAGGAATAGAAAAGATTTTATCTAATTGGGATAAGGCGAGCTCTTTGACTCCAGAAAACACCCATAGAGTAACAAGGAGGAAGGATGTCTGATAAGATTACCAAAATAGGGAAAAGTACGATTCAACATGGAAAGTATAATAATAGAATATATCTTATGAAATTACATCACGATGATTTTCCAGGTATAATAGAAAAATTGGATGTATTGGCAAAAAAGAATAATTATTCGAAAATATTTGCAAAGATTCCAACTAATTTTGCTAATAGTTTTCTAAATGATAATTATAAACTAGAGGCATATATACCTAACTTTTTTGATGGAAAATCTGATGCTGTTTTTTTAGGGAAATTTTATAATAAAAATAGAGAAAAAGTTGATATTAATAATATAAATGAGTTTGAAGAATTATTACGAGACTTCAAATATAAGGGGACTTCAAAACGTAATAAGAATATTTTAAAATTAACTAAAGATGATGCATTGGAGATGGCTGGGATTTACAAAAAAGTGTTTCCTGAATATCCTTTTCCAATAGATGATTCTGAATATTTAAAAGGAACTATGGATGAGCATATAGAGTATTTTGGAATCAAAAGAGAGGGAAAACTTGTGGCTCTTTCTTCATCGGAGGTTTATTCTAAAAATGGAAATGCAGAGATGACTGATTTTGCTGTTCTTCCTGAACATAGAGGGAATGGATATGCTTTGGAACTTTTAAATTATATGGAAGATGTTATGAGCAAAAAAGGTATTAAGACTGTATATACTATTGCTAGACTGAGATCTTTAGGGATGAATAAAACTTTTTTGAAAAATGGATATAAATATTCTGGAACTTTAATTCAGAATACTAAGATATCTACGGGCTTAGAAAGTATGAATGTATTATATAAAGAGTTATAAAAATAACTATACAGCAAATTTATAAAAACGATCTATTATTGATCGTTTTCATAAATAAATCGTGAAAAGTTTTTCGAAAAATCCTTGACAAATTTATCAAAATACATTAAACTGTTTTTAACA
>JBNJFI010000141.1:0-3105 GCA_051746725.1 Fusobacteriota bacterium | reverse complement strand
AAATTTAAAAAACTTTGAAGACAATGATATAGAATATTTAAAATATAAAATTGCTCCCTTCATTATGCGAAGGACAAAAAAGGAAGTCTTAAAAGAATTACCAGAAAAAAACGAAAAAATAATAAGACTTGAATTACTGCCAAAGCAAAGAATTATTTATAATGATGTCTTAAGCAAAATGAGAAATAAGATAAATTTAGCTATGAAGAAAAATAATAATGCTTATTTTACAATTTTAGGAGCTTTAACATATCTTAGAGAGGTATGTGATCATCCTAAATTAATAAAAAAAGATATTAATGAATCAATTAAAGTGGAAATTTTTGAAGAATTAGTTTTGGATGCAATTGAAAATGGACACAAAATCTTAGTTTTTTCTCAATTTGTAAAAATGCTAGAAATTTTAGAAAAAGTTGCTGAAAAAAATAATATAAAATATGAAAAATTAACAGGGAAGACGAAAAACAGAATGGAAATGGTTAAAAGATTTAACAAAAAAGAGAATATAAAAATATTTTTTATTAGTTTAAAAGCTGGAGGAACAGGTCTTAATTTAACATCTGCTGATACAATAATTCATATAGATCCTTGGTGGAATCCTATGGTAGAAAGGCAAGCAACAGACAGAGCCCATAGAATAGGGCAAACTCAAAAGGTCAATGTCTATAAATTTATAACTAAAGATACAATAGAAGAGAAAATTTTGGATATTCAAAAAAGAAAGCAACAAATATTTGATAACTTAATAGAAGGAAGCAAAAAAGAATTAGATAAAATTTCATTAAATGAACTAGTCAAATTATTTAATTAAAATTCATATAAAAAATATAAAACAAAGTGATAAAAAATTAAAGAAAATCCTTTTATATACGATACTTATAGTATGTGGAAAATTTATGGGAAATATATATAATGGTTAGAACACAAAAAGGTCGAATTTCAGATTTATTAGAAAAATTCTTCGTGATAAAATCTTACGCCCCCCACCTCAGTCCTCCCCCTAGCAGGGGAGGAAGTCAAGAAGTCTCCCCCTGCGAGGGGGGAGATTTAGAGGGGGGCATAAACCAGGAAGCTTTCTTATCTTCAGAAAAACAAAAAATTCTGAAAATACCTTTTTGTGGTTGAACCATATAATAAAACTTTAAATATAGAGAGGATGATTTTTATGATGACATCACTTTGGAGTGCAGCTTCGGGAATGTTAGGTCAAGAAACAAATATGGACGTTATATCAAATAATTTATCAAATGTTGATACAAATGGGTTTAAAAAAAGTAGAGTAAACTTTGAAGATTTAGTATATCAAACAAAGTCAGTTGCTGGAGCACCTACTGGAACAGGATCTAGAAACCCAATGGGATTTCAAGTGGGAAATGGTTCTAAAGCTGTAGGAACACAAAAAATAAATACCATGGGAGAGATGAAAACTACTGGAAATGACTTGGATATAGCAATACAAGGAAGAGGATATTTTCAAATAGAAATGCCTGATGGAAGCACAGCATATACAAAGGATGGATCATTCAAAAGAAATAGCCAGGGTGAACTAGTATCTTCAAATGGACATAGATTACAACCTGGAATAGTTATTCCTGCTGGAACAACAAAGGTTTCAATTTCTAGTGATGGAAATGTTTCTGTGATTACTGGAAATGAATCAATTTCTGAAAATATAGGTCAGATTGAAACAGCTACTTTTTTGAATCCATCGGGATTGTCTAATATTGGTCAAAATTATTTAAAACCAACATCTGCATCTGGAGATCCTCAAATTGGAATTCCTGGTGAAAATGGTTTTGGAGATCTTTCTCAAAATATGGTTGAGGCTTCAAATGTAAAAGTTGTAGAAGAGATGGTAAATATGATAGCAGCTCAAAGGGCATATGAAGTTAACACAAAATCTATTCAATCAGCAGATAATATGTTACAGTTGGCTAATAATCTTAAACGATAGGAGAATTTATGGTAAGTAAAAGAAATCTGATATATATATTTATTATTTTTATAAGTAACTTTATCTTTGCATTAGAAATAAATCCCTTTATAAAAGTAAATAAAGATAAGATATTTTTAAGTGATTTAATAACAACTGATAATACTGAATATATTAATCAAGCTAAAAATATTCAGATAACTTATTCTCCTGATCCTGGAGAAGAAAAATCTGTAAGTGGTAATTTTGTTAAAAGTAGATTGCGTCAGTTAAAAGTTAAAAAATTAGATGATATATATATACCAAATAAAATAATAATTCAAAGAGAATATCAGATTTTATCGAAATCAAGAATAAGAGATTCTGTCATTAACGAAATAAAAAATAATTATAATATGGAAAAAATTGATTATGAATTAGAAATAAGAGCAGATGAGAATATAAAATTGCCATTGGGGGATGTACAAATAAATACTGATATTAGAAGATTAGATGGTGAAAACATAGGTTATTTTAATTCGAATATTGAAATTCTAGTTAATGGTGAGAGATATGATAATATTTATATAAAACTTAGGTTAGGTCAAAAAAGGTCTGTATATGTATTAAATCGTGATGTTAAACGAGGAGAAGTTTTTTCGGAAGAGGATATAAGTGTTAAATCTGAGATAGTTTTTAATAACGTAGGGAATAATAACACAATAAAAAGTCTAGATAATTTAGAAGAGATGGTCTATAGAAATAATATGAGAAAAGGTCGTGAGATTAATATTAGGAACTTCGAAAGAAAAAAACTATTTAAAAGAAATGATGAAGTAGAAATTATAATATCTAATAATGGAATTACGATAAAAACTTTGGGACGAGCTCTAGAAGATGGATATAAAGGAGAATTAGTTAAAGTTAGAAATGTGAATTCCAAAAAAGAGTTAACTGGGTTAGTAAAAGAAGATGGAACAGTTGAAGTAAAATAAAATTTATAATTAAAAATAAAAACGAGAAAAAAGGAAATTCCTTTTTTCTCGTTTTTGAAATTATTCTTAAATTCAAAAAATTCATTTTTAATCTTTAATTGGTAAGGTAATTATAAATTTAGATCCTTGGTGTAATTCGGTTTCAACTTCAATGTTTCCTTTTAATTTATCGACTAACTTTTTTGCTATAGACAGTCC
>JBNJFI010000140.1:0-3186 GCA_051746725.1 Fusobacteriota bacterium | reverse complement strand
TCTCCTTTAGCTACTTTTATAGTTTTTTCTTTTTTATCTACTTTTATAACTTCATCTTGCAAAAAATCCACTCCAGATTTTTTTATTCCACCTTTTGGGATAACATCCTTTTCAGTTCCATCTAAAGTCCCGAAAATATATGGAATCCCACAAGGAACTAAGGCATCCTTTTCTTTTCTTATAAGTAGAAAATCTTTTTCTGGATGTTTAGCTTTTCCTGTCATAGCAGATACCAAACCTGCTGCACTTCCTCCAATTACAATTACATCATATTTTTTCATTTTAGCCTCCTAATTATATTATGAAATTATCATATTACAATTATAGCATATTTTGGAGGCTTTTGTAAAATTATTTTTTTGATACTTAATATCTCAAATTAACACACCTTTTATTCTCTAGAAACTTACACTTGAAAATCTTAAAAGTATATCACTAGAAGTGATTGGAAAAGACGTTTGTCATATCCACTCATAAAAAATAATTATCATCTTATTATCGCGTCTAAATCTTGCATTTCATCACCTGTAATCTTTATTATTAATTTATCCGGTACCCCTATAATGGTTTCTCCACTTTTTTGTATCCACCCTTGTTTTACACATAATTTCTTTGGAGAATATGAACTAGTCACTCTAACTTTTTTGTCTTTTATTTCAACTGTTACTCCACCTATATCAGTATCTACATCTATAATCTTTTGTTCTTCTTGTAGTTTATATATATGCGATAACTTATTATTAACATATATTTCAACGTTTTCTGATTTACTTTCAGGTATATTTTGCATTATTAAAAATAAAGTCAATATCAATCCGAATATTCCGCCATAAATTATTAAATCTCCCCATTTAAACACATTACACCCCCAAATAACTTAGATTATTTTAATTTTAGTATAGCTCAATTATTCTTTTGTTTTAACATAAATTTAAAAAAGTAGACAACCTATTGAAAGGCTGTCTACTTTTTTGAATTACATCATACCGGGCATTCCGCCCATTCCTCCAGGCATTCCCCCTCCTCGAGGCATTCCTCCTGAATTATCTTCTTCATCTTTATCTTCTGCTATAACTACTTCTGTTGTTAACAATAGAGCTGAAACTGATGCTGCATTTTGTATTGCAGATCTTGTTACTTTCGTAGGATCTATTATTCCAGCTTTAACTACATCAACGTATTCTTCACTAGAAGCATCAAATCCCATTCCTTTATCCATCTTTTTAACATTTTCCACAACTACTCCTCCATTAAGACCAGCATTTTTAGCTATCTGTCTTATTGGATAAAGCAATGCTTTTTTGACAATTTCTACTCCTATACCTTCTTCACCTTCTAAAGTATAATCTTGTAACTCTTTATTTATTTCAAGTAAAACAGTTCCACCACCTGGAACAATCCCCTCTTCGACTGCGGCTCGAGTAGCATTAAGCGCATCTTCTATTCTCATTTTCTTTTCTTTCATTTCAGTTTCAGTAGCTGCTCCAACTTTTATAACAGCGACTCCACCTGCCAATTTAGCTAATCTTTCTTCTAATTTTTCTTTATCATAATCAGAAGTTGATTTTTCTATTTGAGATTTTAACTGATCCACTCGATTTTTAACAGCTGATTCTTTTCCATTTCCATTTACTATTGTTGTATCTTCTTTAGTAACGTTTATTTTCTTAGCAGTTCCTAACATATCCATTGTTGCATTTTCTAATTTTAACCCTTTATCTTCTGTTATCACTTCTCCGCCTGTAAGAGTTGCTATGTCATCTAACATGGCTTTTCTTCTATCTCCAAAAGCAGGAGCTTTAACTGCTACTACATTCAAACTTCCTCTTAATTTATTTACAACTAATGTAGCTAAAGCTTCACCTTCAACATCATCTGCTATTATTAATAACGGTTGAGAATTTTGAGATATTTCTTCTAAAATAGGCAAAATATCTTTCATATTAGATATTTTTTGATCTGTCATTAATATATATGGATTTTCTAGCTCAGCTAAGTTTCCTTCATCATCTGTAGCCATATATGGTGATAAATATCCTTTATCAAACTGCATTCCTTCTACTACTTCTAGCGTAGTATCTAAAGATTTAGCTTCTTCAACTGTTATAACTCCATTTTCTCCAACTTTATCCATTGCATCTGCTATTAATTGCCCTATTTCATCATCTGCTGCAGATATAGAAGCTATTTGAGCTATCTCTTCATTATTTTTTATCTCTGTAGATCTATTTTTTAATTCCTCTACTACTCTTTTAGTAGCTTTTTCTATACCTTTTTTGATAAACATAGGATTTGCCCCAGATGTTACCATTTTTAAACCTTCTTTTATTATAGCTTGAGCTAGAACTGTTGCAGTTGTTGTTCCATCTCCTGCTACATCATTAGCTTTAGTAGCTACCTCTTTTACTAATTGTGCTCCCATGTTTTCAAAAGAATCTTTCAATTCTATCTCTTTTGCTATTGTAACACCATCATTTGTTATTGTAGGTGCTCCAAATGAATTTTCTAATACTACATTTCTTCCCCTTGGTCCTAAAGTTACTCTTACTGCATCTGCTAACGTATTAACTCCATTTTCCAATCTTTGTCTTGCATCTTCATCAAATTTTAATATTTTTGACATCTATCTTCCCTCCTAATAATATCTTTTAATTTTCTTGTATTCACTTTTTTCTCTCGTGTTTTTCTCTTTTTATCTCTCATTTTTCATTTCTTATTTCTTATTTTTCCATCTTTTATCTTTTATCTTTTATCTCTATCTCTTATCTTTCAACTTTCATCTTTCATCTTTCAACTATTACTTAACCGTTGCTAATATATTTTCCAACTCAACTATAATATATTCTGTTTCTCCATCTTTTACTTCTGTTCCACTGTACTTAGAGTATATTACTTTTTCACCTTTATTTAAATTTTTAAGCTTTTCACTATCTCCAAGTGCTACAATCTCACCTATAGTTGGTTGTTCTTTTTTGACAGAGTCTGGAATTATTATTCCTCCCTTTGTCTTTTCCTCAATTTCTACTGATTTCAGTAAAACTCTTTCTCCTAATGGTTTTATATCCATTATTATCCCTCCTATATTTTGATTTTTTTGTTAGCAACCGACGACCTCGAGTGCTAATACATCTATATTATACAGTTTTTTTAGACTTAGTCAAGTAATTTTTTGAATTTTTTTGGTGA
>JBNJFI010000139.1:0-3212 GCA_051746725.1 Fusobacteriota bacterium | reverse complement strand
CAAGAATTAATGGATCCGAAGGTTGATTTTGTTTTCAAGAAAATATTTGGTTCAGAAGATAATACTAATATATTGGTCGCTTTTTTAAATGCAATTTTTGAAACTAAAGGTACAGAAAAAGAGATAGTGAAGGTGAAGATAGAGAATGCAGAAATTAATAAAACTTGGGATGAAGACAAACTCACTCGTCTTGATATAAAAGCCACTTCTAATGAGAATACTAAGATAAATATAGAGATTCAACTTAAAAATCAATATAATATGAAAAGACGAACTCTTTTTTATTGGGCTAAACTTTATACTTCTCAATTAAAATCAGGAAATAAGTATAGAGAACTGAATAAGACAGTAACAATTAATATATTGAACTTTAATTACCTAGAAGATATGGAAGATTATCATAACTCTTTTCTTCTTAAAGAAAAGGATACTAATCAAGTTCTGACTGAGCTAGAAGAAATACATTTTATTGAATTGCCTAAGTTTGATGGTAGTAAGTATCACGAGGTAGAAGATATTGATGAGGATTTAATCCCCTGGTTATTATTTCTTAAAAATCCTGAGAGTGAGGTGGTAGAGATGATAGAAGAAAAAGTTGCCGAACTAAAGGAAGCTGCTGAATCTTTAGAAGTGTTGAGTCATGATGAAGAGACTAGAGAATTCTATGAGGCTAGGCAAAAAGCTATTCATGATCATATCAGTAATTTGGAAGAAACTCGAAGAGAAGAAAGAAGAAAGATAGCTAAAAATTTATTAGATGTCTTAGATATAGAAACGATATCTAATAAAACAGGATTAGATGTAAAAGAGGTTAAAAAGATTAAAAATAAGATGACATAAAATATACTATGTTAATAATATGGTGAGGTAAAACTAAAAGCATAAGATATTCTAAATATTGAATTCAGAATATCTTGGGACTTATCAGATATAAAAAATGATCTAATCCCTTGGTTGCTATTTCTCAAAATTCCTGAGAGTGAGGTGGTAGAAATGATTGAAGAAAGAATTGCAGAGCTGAAAGAAGCTGCCGAATCTCCAGAAGTGTTGAGTCATGATGAAGAAGCTAGAGAAGAATAAAGGAAAAAAGCAGAAAAAGAAAAAAGAGAGATGGTCAAGAATATGTTGAAGAATGGTGTAGCAGTAGAGATAATAGTTAAATCAAGTGAACTATCAAAAGAAGAAGTCAAAGAACTTAAGAATGAAATAGGATAGTATAATTAGTTTTACGAGAGCAGCACCATTCTCAAGATGACAAAACAAAAAGGAATATTAGGCTGAGCCAGTGGGGAAATCCTGCTGGTTTTTTTATTTTTTGGAGATGGTAATAAGATGACTGATAATCATGAAAAGATAGAGAAATAGATTGAACTCGGTAATAACAATTACTTGTGAATTTTCAAATTAAAACAGAAAATGACTTGCTTTTGCAGATTGAAATAGGAAAAGGAAGATCCTATTTGACTACGGACAGAACGTTTTTAGGTAAAAACATGAGATTTGCTTTGGTTTTCTAGAAAAATATAACAATTAATAGCAGGAAAATGTAAGCAAGTTATATAATAATAAATAGAGAAGGTTACTAATGCTTTGCATTAAGTTTTTATTTTAGTGAGGTGAAAGAATGAGAAATCAGAAAAAAATAATACTTTTGTTAGTATTAATATGTTTAATGATTAGTATTACTGCGTGTACATTTGGAAATAAAACAGAGAGAATAAGGAAAAAAATTAAAAGTTATCTTTATGAGAAGTATGGAGAAGAATTTGTAGTAGATAGAATAGGAATGAGAACTAGTAGAGGAGATGAATTTTATCAAGCAAAAATATATCCTAAATCAATAATTGGGACTTCTAAAGAAAATGATGATTACTATTATGCTAGTGCAACTGTGGAAAAATTATATTTTGGTCGATTAGGAGGAGTTGGTGATAGTTATAGCTATATCAAAATGAATTTAGGGGCTGAAAAACATTTAATGCCTAAAGCAAAAGAGATATTTGGAAAGAAAATACTTTTGAAAGTTGATAGTAGAATAGAAATTTGGGGACGTGAAGAGATAATTGCGAAAGAATATTCTAATAATGAAGGAACAGATGCATTTATAGGATATAAGGAGTCAGATTTTAAGGAAGCTAGACAAAGAGTGATAGAAGATCCAAAACGTAATAAGTTGTTCTTAGAACTATATGTATATGTATTTGACCGTCTAGAAGATAAAGAAGAAAAAGAAAAAAGGAGAAAAGATATATTTCAGTTTGTGCAGTATTTGAAGGAGGAAGGTTTATTTCAATACTTAGAGATGGGGGTAATCTTTATAGATGAAAGAGTATTAGCCGATAGTTATGACAAGTATGAGCGTAAGGTATATTATTCTGATAAGGTAAAAAAAGTAGTGGAGGGAGAAAGAGTAAAGTTACCGCCTTTAAAGTTAAGAAAGGAAATGTCAAAAGAGTTAAAGCAAGAGGTGAATGAGATGAGTGAAGAAAAGTTATTGGCTAATATGAAGAAAATAAAAAAGGAGAATTTAGATTATAAAGGTATAAGAAAAGAAAATTCAAGTTATAATTGTTGGATTTATTCTAAAAAATTACTTAAAGAAAAATATCCTACATCATATAAAAATAAACCTGAACTTAGAAAGGAATATGATAAAGTAGAAGATATTATATTAGGTAAAAATTTAGAGTATATATATGTAAATTAGAAAGGAGTCTTAAAATGGAGAATAAAAGAATATATAAAGTAGAAAAAGGAGAAACATTATGGGATATTGCTGAAAGAGAGTTAGGTGACCCTACTAAATGGAAAGAGATAACTAAAAGTGATGGCAGTTCTTATACAGAAAAAGAAGCTAAGAATTTACAAGCAGGTGCGGCCATAAGCTTACCTTCAATAACTCATAAGGAATTATTAACTTTTTCTAATTTAGCAAATTTAGAGTGGCAATTTGTAGATATACCAGAAAAAGGAGATAAAGATACTGCAACTACAGCTTCCACTAAACTTAATGATCTTTTATCAAATCCTAAAGCATTTGTAGAAACAGATAGAGAGGGTAATATAGAAGCATATCAATATGGGGCTAATGATGACGGTGAATTTATAAATAAAGAAAAAGGATTAGCAGAAATGAGAAGTAAAGCTGGAATAGCGATGGAATACCTAGAAAAATGGACGGAGGAAAACAATGAACAGGGTAAATTCATAGA
>JBNJFI010000138.1:0-3270 GCA_051746725.1 Fusobacteriota bacterium | reverse complement strand
ATTATGTGCATACCTAGGATATATTTTAGAACCCAAAACCTGTTTGAAACTATCAATAATACCAGGGTTATCTTCTGAGGGCGCCATTATTTCTTGCCTATGATTTATAAGTTTACCCGTAATATTTTTAAACTTATCTAATGTACAAATATCAAAATAATTCTTTGCCATAAACTTTGGCTCTGGAAAAAATATATTTTGAACCCAAGCAATTGACCTCCATAATGGTTTAAACTTTTTTAAAGTTTCTTTTGACATTTTTGCTCCATTAATTTGAAGAACATTTACTTTTATTCCATATTTTTTAAATTCTTTAGCCATCTTAAAAGTTAATATTGCTAAGGCCATCTTTGAATCACAATAACTTTTATAAACACTATATGAAATATTAGGATTCTTTTCACCATGCAAATTATCAAAACAAATTTCTTTTTTAGGACTGAAAAAATGTTTTATGATATTGCTGGAAGCATTAAGGATTCTGGGATCACTGGCTTTTTTCAAAGGTTCAATCAATAATTTTGTCATCAAAAAAGGTCCAATAAGATTTGTAGCGAAAATTAATTCAATATTATCTGAGCTTAATCTATATTTCTCTCCATGATTAAAATATGCAGCATTATGAATTAAAATATCTAATTTTTTAAATTCGTTTTTATATTCAATACAAAATGAGCGTATCGAATCAAATGAAGATAAATCTAATTTTTTAAGAAATATTTTATCATTTTTAGAAATATCTATTATTTCTTTCTGTACTTGCTTGCTTTTTTCCATGTTACGACAAGCCATAATTACTGTATACCCTTCCGCTGCAAACTTTAATGTAGCAGATTTGCCAATTCCAGAATTTGCTCCTGTAATAATAACAATTTTTTCTTTCACTCTATTCATCTCCTTTTTCTTAAAAAATACCTCTGCATAACGTCTTGCAGCTTCGCGACGTCCCCTCTAACGCTCCTAACTTCTAATTAAAACTGCAATCCTCGCGTAAGTGAGCTCCACTTTCATTTATATTCTTTAGATAGAATGTCTTTAAGGTACTGTTATATAAAGGAACATGTTGGACACAATAAATTATTATATGAAATTATTCAAACTATATTTTAATTTATATAACCTCCACCAATTAAACATTTATTTTTACTTGTTATTTTTACAGAATAAGGGTATTTTTGACCGCTCATTATATCAGTGTGAATACTTTTTATTATATTAATTTGAAAATCAAAAAGAGCTGTTGTAATATTATAAATTATATTCTCGTTTAATATCTCCATTGATATCTGGTGAGGATATATATTAAGTTCAATATTTCCATAGTCCATAAACAACTGAATTTCTTCTTCTTTTATTTTCATTTGCCATCCAGGTTCTTGACCCAGAGCCTTAAAAATATATTTTTGTTCATTTATATAGTCATTTACTTCTATTAAATGGGCCTTAAATTCAAATCCTCCTAATTCTATTAATAATTCTTCTCCTTTATTCCAAACACTAATTCCATCATTACTATACTTTACTCCTGAAGCTGTTCTTTCCCTGGTTAAAATAGATTCATGATTTGGAAATATCACCTGACCCTCGTCCCCCATATCTTTTAACAAAATATAAAATCCTTTACTTTTAAAAACTATAAGTTCTTTTTCTTTATTAATTTTTTCATTATTAAAATCAAAATATTTTTTTAACTTATCTGCTTTTATATCTATTACTTCCATTTTAAAATATATATCATCAAAATAAATTTGGACTTTATTTTTTTTCTTCCAAAAATGTACCTTATCATTTGAATACTTGGCTCCAGATTCTGATTTCTCTTGAGAAAGTATATTAATATTCCCGTCAGGTAATATTAATTTTAATTTTTCATAATCATTTTCAAATTGGACTCCGAAAAGTAAGTCTTTTGTAATAAAAGTACTATACTCTTCATTCAAATTATTACTTTGATGTTTCGCTTGCACAGAAATTGAGCCTAGTAAAATAAATAACATTAAAACTATTATTATTTTATTATATTTTTTTATCATTATGTTTTCTTCTCCTTTTAATTCTTGAATTGCATTTGTATCATCTAAAGTCAACGACTGTTTCATATCTTCAAACATTTATCTAAATTCTTTTTATATCTGATTTTTCTAAATGATTATCCTCAATTTTTATTTTTTCTTTTCTCAGAAATAATTTTATTCAATACATCATCTGAAATAATACACTTTCCCACGAATTAACATTAACATCTCCCAAGTTTTTAGAATCACCACAAATTGTCCATCGAATTTTATAATTCATTTAATCAATCACTTCCTTTTCAAAATAAAATTCAAAAATATTTTCCAATTTGTTTTAAATATCTTTTATCGCCTAACGTCCCGCAGCTTCGCGACATCCCCTCTAACGCTTCTAACCTCTAATCAAAACTGCAATCCTCACATAAGTCATCCTCAACCCTCATTTATCAACTCATCTGGGATGTCGCTAAGGTGCTGTTATGTGAAGTTAAAAGCGGAAGCGCCGATCACTGAAATAGTTATACAACTATTCCTAACTTAATATGGCTCTTTTATTATTATTGTGAAAACTCCATAAGTATACTAGGATATTTTATGAAATGAATCAATATTATTAAAATAAAATAGTTTTTTGTGATTTTCTTTGTTTATACTGTAGTTAATTAAAATAATTGATTAATTTTGCTGATTAGTTTTATTTTTCTATTTCCATATTTTTTTCATAACATTAGTAAGAGAACCTTTTAAAAAATCAACGCTTCTTAAAAATATATTGTAACCATACTTCTTCTAGTTCGGTTTTAATATTATAACTTTCATATTCCTTCATATAACCCTCATGCCATATATGAAACTTCTTTCCATCGTGTTTTTTAAAAAGTCTTTCAGCTCTTTTTATTCTAGAAGAGAAATATTTTAGATGTATTATATTATTCTTCTTTAATCTATTCCCCACATTAGGTATTGAGTTTATAAAACAACTATATATATCTTTAGTTTTTGTTACATACGATAATAATTCTTCATTATTATTAGTTAATACCCATACCACATCATCACCATCAACACTAGGTAAATACTTCATATCTATTATTCTTTGAAATAATTCTTCATAATTTATATTCTCGTCTATCTCCAAAGATAATTCATGACTCTCAAAATCATCTCCCATACAAACACTATCTCTATTAATTATAATCATCATATGTATCCCTCAAATCTGTTTTGATAAACTAGCTTGTAATTTCACATAACG
>JBNJFI010000137.1:0-3349 GCA_051746725.1 Fusobacteriota bacterium | reverse complement strand
AGATAATACTTTTTATAGTGTAATATTAACAGGAGTTCATGATATAAAAAATTTAAAAATGAAGATGAACAAAAATCAAGAAATAAGTTATAATAGCCCCTGGAATATTGCTGTAAAATTTAATATAAGTATGAGCTTTTCTTCAGAAGAAATTGAAACTATGCTTATTGATTATGAAAAAGATCATAATACTGGGGTGGATATAAAATATATGTCGAAAAAACTATATAAATATACCAGCGGTTACCCTTTTTTGGTAAGTAGACTATGTAGTATAATTGACGAAGAATTAGATAAGGACTTTACGCAACAGGGATTAGAAGATGCAATGAAAATACTATTAAATGAGGATAATACCCTATTTGATGATTTGATAAAAAATATAGAGAGATATAAGGAACTATATAATTTTGTAGAAGAGTTATTAATTGAAAATAATACAGTTGATTATGCCCAGACAGATAGAGTAATTTCACTTGGAGCAACATATGGAATACTTGATAGGACTCAAGAAAATAAAGTTAAAATTCATAATAGAATATTTGAGATATTAATATTAAATCACTTAACAGCAGGAATAGCAAGAAGAGAAAGGCGAATGTCAAGATATAACTTCAGAGATAATTTTTTAGATGAAAATGGTGATTTAGAATTCGAAAACATTTTACTTAAGTTTCAGCAGTTTATGAAAGAGAATTATAGTGATAAGGATGATAGATTTTATGAGAGACAAGGAAGACTTTTATTAATTGCGTTTATAAAACCAATAATAAATGGGGTAGGTTTTTATTATGTGGAAAATCAATTAAGCTATGAAAAAAGGACAGATATGGTAATAACACATAACAAAAAAGAGTATATAATCGAATTAAAAGTATGGTATGGTAAAAAAGCGCATAAAAGGGGATTGAAACAATTATCAAATTATCTTGATATAAAATCTCACAAAAAAGGATACTTGGTAATATTTAATTTTAATAAAAGTAAGAAATATACACAAAAAAGAGATAATCTAGATGGGAAAGAGATATTTGAAGTAGTGGTTTAAAGAATTGAAATCATTGAAATGAGTTATTATATTGATATATCTTTATTTAAGTGATATAATAAAAGCAGAGAACAGATGATAGAGAACAGAGAATAAATAAAAGAGAATCCACGTATATTCAACGATAGAACACTAATGAAAAGAAGTTAAGGATAAAATATAAAAACTGAATTACAAATAAGGAGATATAAAGGTAAATATCAATAAATAATAAATCTGAATAGAAAATAAAACTAAAGGTTAAAAAATTATTCACTATTCGCTATTCATTATTCACTGCATTTTAAAAGGTGGCTAGAAAAGAATGTAGAGATAATTAGAAATAAATTATAAATTTGAATAGAACATAAAAATAGAGGTTAAATAACTATTCACTATTCATTATTCACTATTCACTGCACTTAAAGGGGGTGTTTCATAAATTGAAAAAGAAGAAATTGCCAATAGGAATAAGCGATTATAAAAAGTTAATAGATAAAAATTATTATTATATAGATAAAACAATGCTTATAAAAGAGGTAATAGAAGGTGGAGAAGTTGTGCTTATAACTCGACCACGAAGATTTGGAAAGACTTTAAATCAATCGATGCTAAGATACTTTTTTGAAAAAAAAGAAGAAGATACTAGTTATTTATACAAAGATAAAAAAATATGGGATCACAAGGAATACAGAAAATATCAAGGAAGTTATCCAGTTATATATCTAACTTTTAAAGATATCCAAGGGAAAGATTATAACGAAACCTATGAAGATATAAAAGAATTAGTAATAAAAGAGTATCAAAAGAATAGCTATTTATTAGATAGTTCTCATCTAAATAGATTTAGTAAGAAAAAGATAGTTGATATTATAGAAGGGAATGCTACAGTATCAGAATACAAGCTCAGTTTACAAAGGTTATCGGAATATTTAAAACAGCATTATAAAAAAAAGGCAATTATATTAATTGATGAATATGACACACCAATAATTGAAGCTTACCAGAATGAATATTACAAAGATTTTATAAATTTTTTTAAAACTTTTTTGGGAGCCGCTCTAAAAGATAGCAACTCTTTGGAAAAGGGAGTAGTTACTGGAATAACAAAAGTTGCAAAAGAGAGCATCTTTAGTGATCTAAATAACTTAGATGTAGCAACAGTTCTAAAGGATTTTTTTAATGATAAATATGGATTACTAAAAGAAGAGGTCCATGAGGCCTTAGATTTTTATGACCTGACATATGAAGAAAAAGAAGTAGTTGATTGGTATAATGGTTATAATATGAGAGGTATTGAGATATATAACCCATATTCAATAATTAATCTAATACACAATAAGGGAAAATTACAAGAATATTGGATTAATTCAAGTGGAAATGAGATAATTAAAAATTTAATCCAGACAAGTAGCGCTAAGTTTAAAGATCAGGTTTTACAGCTTATAAATGGAGAAAATATAACCTCTGAAATAGAAGAAAATATGGTATTTAGCGATATAGACGGTAGAGAATCAAATATATGGACTCTTCTTCTATTCAGTGGTTATTTAAAATATGTAGAGCAAGTGGGATTAAGAGAGTATAAATTAATGATACCAAATAAAGAGGTAAAGTTTTTCTATGAATATACAGTGCAAAATATACTAAAAGATAGAAAGATTGATCTGAAAAATATTTTAAATTTACTTATTTTAGGAGAAATTGAAGACTTTAAAGATAATTTCAAAAGATTAGTTAAAGATAATCTCAGTTATTTTGATACAGGTGGAGGAAATCCCGAAAAATTTTATCATGGTTTAGTACTAGGGATGATAATAGGATTAGAAGACAATTATATTATAAAGAGTAACAGAGAAACAGCTTTTGGTAGAGCAGATGTAATCTTAATACCCAAAGATAAAACAAAAAAAGGATTTGTGTTTGAATTTAAAAAATTTTCCAAAACTCATGATAAAAACTTAATGGGGAGTGCCAAAAAAGGTCTAGCTCAAATCAGAAGTAAAAAATATATAGATGAAGTAAAAAGTTATGAAGTGAAAGAAGTAATAGCAGTAGCTATAGCATTTAAGGAGAAAAAATTAGAAATAGTAAGCAATCTAGATAGAAAAAATAATTTAGAAATAGATCCTGGTAAATTAGAAACTATAAGAAATATGCTCAAAAAAGATATGGATATAGATCTCATTTCAGAATTAACAAATGTTCCTAAAAAGAAAATATTAAAAATAAAGGAGAAAAATGGATGAAAAAATAATAGAAATCATAAAAGATTTTTTGGATGTTAGCTTAATTTATCTCTTTGGATCTGTAAACACTGAT
>JBNJFI010000136.1:0-3392 GCA_051746725.1 Fusobacteriota bacterium | reverse complement strand
ATTTTTTTATATAAGATGGAGGAATCATGGCCGAACCCAAAAATAATTTAAAAAACATTTTAAAAGAGTACAATTTAGATACCTATGGAATTACTAATGTCTCTGATTTTTCATACCTAAAAGATATTTTTAAAGAAAAAAAATCTAAAGATGGATTTGCTGATTTTGATGAGATGGATTTTCAAAAAAGGGCCAATCTAAATAATATTTTACCTGGGATTAAGTCAATTATTTCCATAGCCTTTCCATATAAAACAAGCAAAGATACATTTAAAAATAAAAATTATAATATATCTAGTTATGCAATTAGACCGGATTATCATTATACTGTAAAAAAAATATTAACTGATGTTATTAATAATTTAAAAAATATCTATCCTAATAATAAATTCGATATATACGTCGATTCAAATCCTCTTTTTGAAAAAGAGATTGCTATGAAGTCTGGAATAGGATCGTATGGGAAAAACTCTTTATTATATACAGAAAAATATGGTTCATATTTCTTTTTAGCCGAAATAATAACCGATTTGTTTATAGATGGAAATGATTACGCTTTTTCTGAAAATTGCATAAACTGTAACAAATGTGTCGATGAATGTCCCAATGGTGCTATTTTAGACGGGAAGTTAAATGCAAAAAAGTGTATTGCATATCTAACTAATACAAAAAAGGATATTGATCCAAAAAAGGTATACGATAATCTCTGGGGCTGTGATATATGTCAAGATGTATGTCCACAAAATCAAAATATATCTTATTCTAAAATTAAATATTTTGAACCAATTGAGGATATTTTTTTGCCTCTGGAAGAAATAATTTTTAAATCTAATAATAAAATTCGAAAATATTATAATAAATCTGCTATAGGTTGGACTGGACCTAATATCTTAAAACGAAATGCAATTATAATTATGGGGAATTCCTTAGATAAAAAATATATACCTTTTTTGAAAAAATTTATAACTACTTCTAATAATGACATGCTCGTAAGTTATGCTCAAAAAAGTCTAGATAATTTATATAATTAATCTTTATTTTTTAATCTAGACTTTATATCTAATATTTCCTTTTTTGAATCAAAATATATATCTACTAATTTTGGATCAAAATGTTTATTTTTTCCTTCTAGTATTATTTTATCAATCTTATTTTCTGAGAAGGCATCTTTATACACCCTTTTGCTTCCCAATGCATCATATACGTCTGCCAAGGTAACTATTCGAGCTTCTAGAGGTATAGCTTCTCCCTTTAATCCAGAAACATATCCTGTCCCATCCCATTTTTCGTGATGATAAAATATTATGTTTTCAGCTATTTCTCCTAACTTAAGTTCTTCAACTATTTTTTTCCCAAACTTAACATGATCCTTCATCTCTTTAAATTCTTTTTTGGTATATTTTCCTGGCTTTTTTAACAGCTTATCTGAAAGCCCTATCTTGCCAACATCATGTAAAGAGGCGTATAATCTTATTTTTTCAACATAATCAGGTGTACATCCATATTTTTTTGCCAAAAGAGCAGAATATTCACTAACACGACTAATATGCTTTCCTGTATCAGTATCGTTATATACATTTGCTTTTTCAAGAGCTGTAATTAAGGCAATACTTTTTTGTTTAACAAGTTCATTCAAATTATCCGTCATTTCTTTTAACTGAAGATGTGTTTTTACCCTTGCTAATAATTCCATTTTATTAAATGGCTTAGTTATATAATCTACCCCTCCTAGTTCAAATGCTTTAACCTTTGTATCCATTTCTGTTACTGCAGTCAAAAAAATTATAGGAATCTCTTTCCAATTATCATTCTTTTTTATTTTTTCTGTAGCTGTAAAACCATCTATTCCAGGCATCATTATATCCATTAATATTAAATCGGGTAACTCAGTTTTTTGATTTTCAAGATCTTCTAAAACAACTTCCCCATCGGACATTAAAAATATATCAATATTTTTTAATTTTCTATCTAAAGTTCTAGCTATCACTTGTCTATTTTCTGGAGAATCATCTACCACGACTATTTTTTTATTTTTCTTCATCTCAACCTCCTATATAGTCTTTAATTTTTTCTAAAATATTTCTTAACTTTTTTGTGTTATAATCTTTTCCAGAGTCTATTATTTCATCTCCAATAAAATTCATGTTTTTGGAAATTTTCTTTATATCCTCTCCTAGCTTAATAACTTTTTCTTTTGAAAAAACTCTGTAGTTTTTTTCTAATCTTCTCTGAATATCTTTTAACTCTTCTTTATCTACTTCTTTAAAATTATCTATTTTATATTTAGAAATATCCTCTTTATTTTTGTTCTTTGTTAATTTGTTTTTCATTGGTATTTTTATTTCAATGTTTTTTTCAATCTTTTCCCCTTTTCTTTCTTTCCAAGTCTTACAAGTTCCATTGATATGATTTAATAATTGTTTTATCATGTCAAATTCAACATCTTTAAATTCCTTTTCCAATGATGATTGTATTTTTATTCGAATAATTAAACTGTTCTTATATTTAAAATGAATTAAAATTTCCCCACTGGATATTAATTTTATCGATTTTTTTATCAGATTTAATATTATGTGTTCTATTTTTTCTTGATTCCCCACTAGGATTTTAGGTATATTTTTGTCAATGTTAATATTTAATTTTATTCCACTGTTTTCCAATTTATCCTCATAGATTTCATAAAAACTAATAATAATATCTTTTATGTCTATCTCATCGTTTTTGTTTCCATTTATATCTATTGTAATATTATTTACGATTTTGTTTGTCAGTGTTAATAATTTTAATCCCGACTCTTTAATCATATCTAATTTTTCTAATCTATCTTCATCTTTTTCATCATCCTTTAATATATCAGAAAAACCAATTATTGCATTTAATGGAGTTCTCAATTCATGACTAAGATTACTCACAAAATCTCTTTTTTCATGATTTAAAAACTCAATTTTTCTTTTCAAATTTTCCAGTTCTTTTTGTTTCATTTTTATTTTCAGTTCCATCTTTTTTAAATTATTTATATCTCTAATAAACCATCTATAATTCTTTTCTATTTTTTTACCAATTATTTCTACCCATATTTTTTCACCATTTTTTTTTATTAGTTGAACTTGTTCCTTTATCTCTTTTCCTGCCTTAAGTTCTTCAGTATAAAGTCTTCCAACTCTTTTATAATCTTCATTTGATTTATAAAAGAACTTTATATTTTTTCCTTTGACTTCTTCTTTTTCATATCCTAAAATTTCAACTGCTTTTTTATTCATGCTTTTTATTTGTCTATTTCTATCTAATAGAAATATTCCCAAAACATGATCACTATAAATATCCTTTAACTCTTTTTCTGTTAATGAATCCGGCATCTTTCACCTCCTAATTACATTACTTATAGCTAGTTG
>JBNJFI010000135.1:0-3441 GCA_051746725.1 Fusobacteriota bacterium | reverse complement strand
GCCCGGGTGTGAGCAGTATATAAAAATGGAGGGATCTTCTAATTGATGGAACTCATAAAGCAAATAAAATTAGGGCATAAGAGTTTAAAAATTACCTAATAATATATATTATAGATGGAGGTGAGTTGTGGTTTCAAAAAAGGTTAATTGGTTTGGAAAGATGTCTATTGGAAATATAAAACAATGGATATTAATAAGAGGAAAAAATATAGAAAATCCTATAATCATTTTTTTACATGGAGGCCCAGGAACTTCTTTTACTCCATTTATAAGTGATTTTCAAAAAGAATTGGAAAAAGAATTTATAGTTGTAAACTGGGATCAACGCGGAGCAGGAAAAACATTTTCAAAAAAGACTTTGGAGAAGAATATGAAAATATCACAATTTGTACAAGATACTTATGATCTTATAATAAAGTTAAAAAAGAGATTTAAAAAAAATAAGGTATATCTAGTGGGCCATTCTTGGGGAAGTGTTATCGGTCTTGAATTTATAAATGAATACCCAGATTTAATTAAAAGTTATATAGGAGTAGGTCAAGTCATAAATTTTAGAAAGGAAAATGAAATATCTTATAAGTATACTCTCTCTAAAGCAAAAAAAATAAGAAATAAGAAAGCGATTAAAAGTTTGCAAAAAATTGGACCTCCACCTTATTTAAATTATAAAGATGAAAAAGTTCAACGGAAATGGTTAGAAAAATTTGAAGGAAAGGAAAAAGGGAAAAGTTTTCTAGGACTAATTATTAAAGGAATATTGACACATCCTAGGTATACTTTAATTGATGCTATAAAATATATTAGAGGGCTTTATTTTTCACAAGATATAATGGAAAAAGAATTATCAAATGTAAAATTTGATGAAACTATAAAAAAAGTAGAAGTTCCAATATATTTTTTTGAAGGTAAATATGATTATTTAACTCCAAGTTGTCTTGTAAAAAGATTTTTTAAAAATTTAGAAGCCCCTACAAAAAAGTTTATATGGTTTGAAAAATCTGCTCATTTTCCTTTATTTACAGAACACAAGAAATTTAATGATAATTTAATTAAGATAAAAAAAGATATAAAAAATAATTAGGAGGTACTCATGGAGTTACAGAAGCAAAGATTTTTAGCTTTTTTAAAAGTATTGTTATTTATTATAGTATTAATAGGGATTTATAATATGCTTGGAAATTTTTCCTATGATAAATTTATTGAGACTTATTTTGATGTTTTTAAAAAAGAATTATTATTAGCTCTAGGATTTGTTTTATTAAATTACATGGTGTTGTTTTGTTACGACCTTTTAGCGATTAAATATATTAAAAGTGAGATCAGTTTTTCTAAAATATTTTTTACTTCTTTTATTGCCCATGGAATCGGAAATATTTTTGGTTTTTTGGGAAATAGATCATCTAAAGTTAGAGGAAGGTTGTATAGCTTTAATGACGTTTCATCGGATAATATTTTTAAGATTTCCCTTTTTTGCACGGTAACTTTTTGGTTGGGATTAATATCAATGAGTTCAGTTGTATTTATAAATAACTTTTTTTCAAAAATTAATAATTTAGGATTTTTAAGAATACCGAGTATATTAATAGGAATTATATTTTTAGCAATGATAAGTTATTATATATATGTGGGGATTAGCAAAAAAGAGTATATAAATTTTAAAAATTGGAAACTTAAAGTTCCCAATATAAAAATTTTAATTTCTCAACTGATAATTGGAACTTTAGATTGGGGAATATCTGCAGCTGTATTATACATATTATTAAGAGATAGTATGATGTTAACGTCATTTTTACCTATCTTTTTTGCTGCTCAAATAATAGGTCTAATGAGTGGGGTGCCAGGTGGAATAGGTATATTTGAATTGTCATTTTTATATCTGTATAATGGTGATTCTAACTTAGGAGTTATATTTAGTGGGATAATCGTATACAGATTAATATATTTTGTTTTGCCATTTTTAATTTCTTCGATATCATATAGTTTTTATGAGGAATACAAAGATTCTAGTTTAAAACAAAAATTCGGAAAATATATACCAAGTTTTATGCCATCTGTATTATCGAATTTAGTTTTTATTGCAGGGTTAGTTCTTATTTTGGGAGCTTTTTTGCCAAATAATAAAGATTTATTTCTTTTTCAAAATGAGATAGCTGGAAGTTTAAATTTTTTTAATAGTATTTTTGGAGTGATATTACTTATACTATCAAGGGGAATTAAAAATAGACTTAAAGTTGCATATATATTTTCAGTAGTTTTTTTAGCAACAGGATTATTATTTATGACAATTAATTTTTCGATTATACAAAGCAGTATTTTACTAATGATTTTAATTTTATTAATAAATAAAAAACGAGAATTTAATAGAAAAACCTCTATTTTTGATATGAAATATAAATTTTCGTGGATAATTACAGTTGTTTTGTCTGTAATTTCTTTTGTTTTTATAGGCTTTTTTGGAATTGAAAACATTGAATATAATAGAGAAAATTTATTTAACTTTTTTGTAAGAGAAGATGTATCTAATTTAATCCAAATATTATTTGGAATGACTTTAACTTTTAGTATATTTTTTATATTAAAATTACTTAAACCTCTAAATGAATATAAACAGGAAATAACAGAAGAGAATCTAGAAGTTGCAAAAAAGATAGTAAAAGAACAAAAAAATATTGATGGGAATCTAGTATTATTACGTGATAAATATATAATGTTTGATGATGAACAAAAAGCTTTTATTATGTTTGGAATAAAAGGAAAAACTTGGGTAGCTTTGGGAGATCCCATTGGTGATGACGAGTATTTTTCTGATTTAATTTGGAAATTTTATGAAACCACTAAAATGAATAATGGGTTTCCTGCTTTTTATGAAGTTAGCCAAGACTATTTAAATTATTATTTAGATATAGGTCTAACTTTACTTAAAATAGGTGAAGATGGAAAGATTCCAATTGAAAATTATGATCTAGTAGGAAAATCTAAGAAAAAATTTAGAAGAGTTATTAATAAGTTCGATAAAGAAGGTTATAAATTTGAAGTTATACCTCAAGAAAAAGTATCGGAAATTATGGATACATTGGAAACAATTTCTGATATATGGATAACGGAAAAAAAATCAAAAGAAAAGGGTTTTTCGCTAGGTTTTTTTGATAAGGATTACTTGAGTAATTTTGACATTGCAGTAGTCAAAAAAGATGATAAAATAGTTGGATTTGCCAATATATTAACAACTAATAAAAAAGAAGAAGTTTCAATTGATCTCATGCGATATATACCAGAATTTGAAGACGGAATAATGGATTATCTTTTTATAAAAATAATGCTTTGGGGGAAAGATAATGGTTATAAATATTTCGATTTGGGTATGGCACCTTTGTCTGGAATACAAGCTAACTCTAATTCACCTCTTTGGAATAAATTTAGTGTATTTATATATAAAAATGG
>JBNJFI010000134.1:0-3460 GCA_051746725.1 Fusobacteriota bacterium | reverse complement strand
AAAATGCAGAACCATTAGTTAGTAAGCCATCTTGGTTTGCAATTACACTTTGTACTACTATTGCTGCAGGTATACTTTTTTGGGGAACTGCAGAACCGATGTGGCATTTTGCTTATCCACCTGAATCTTTAGGAATTGAGCCAAAATCACTTGAGGCAGCCAGATTTGCAATGGAAACAATGTATCTTCATTGGACATTTATTCCTTATGCTATTTATACTGTTCCAACGATAGTTTTTGGTTTTGCTTATTATAATATGAAAAGATCTTTTAGTGTAGGTTCACAAATAGGACCACTTGTTAAGAAAGAAAATCAAAAGAAGTTTAATAGTTTAATAGATGCGATTGTTTTATTTACAGTTGCAACAGGTATTTCTTCATCTTTTGGAACAGCTGTGATGAATATGGGAGGAGGAATGAATGCTTTATTTAATATAAATAATAGTAAATCACTTTGGATTGCAATTACAATAGTGGGGACTGCTGCATTTATTATTTCTTCTGGTACTGGGTTAATGAAAGGAATAAGAGTTCTTTCAAATGTTAATATGTATATTTATTATATTATAATAGCTGCTTTATTATTACTAGGACCATCAATATATTTTTTGAGATTTGGTACTGAGACATTTGGAGTTTTCTTAGATAATATTTTTACTAAAGCACTTTTTACAGGTGGAGCTGCAAATGATCCGTGGGCATCAGATTGGACTATGTTTTATTGGTCAAATTGGATGGCTTGGGCACCAGTTTCAGCGGTATTTTTAGCAAGGGTTGCTTATGGATATAAAATCAAAGATGTGATTTTGATGAATTTTGTGTTTCCAAGTATTTTTAGTACAATTTGGATGACAATATTATCTGGTACAACCTTGAATTTTCAAATGACTGGCAAGGTAGATGTTTTACAAATAATGACTGAAGAAGGAACAGGAGCAGCTGCTTATGCTGTATTAGGAGGACTTCCTTTATCTGGGATCATTATTTTTTTATATTTAATAGCAGTTATGATTTCATTTATTACTGCAACAGATTCAACCACAAATGCTATGTCTAGTATAAGTACTTCGGGAATTAGTGTTGGAGATGAAGAAGCACCTTTATTAATAAAGATAATATGGGGTATAATAATAGGTGGAATAGCTTTAATTTTTATAACTACTTTAGGTATTGATGGCATTAAAATGATGTCCTATCTGGGTGGATTTCCTGCATTATTCTTAGGATTATTTAGTATGGCTTCTTTAATTTTAATAATGAGAAATCCTGAAAAGTTTGATATTGATTTTAATAAATCTAAAAAAGAGGAGGATGATTCAATAGATGAAAAGTAAACCGTTAATTTTGATAACAAACGATGATGGGATTGATTCTCCTGGTTTAAAAGCATTAGCAGAATCATTATTACCTATTGCTAATTTAATAATAGCAGCTCCTAAAACTCAACAAACAGGAATGGGAAGAGCTTTTTTAAAGGGGAGAAAGATTGGAAAAATTACAAAAAAAAATTTAAAAATAAATAATAAGATGATAACTGCTTATGCAGTTAATGGTTCTCCTGCTCAATCTGTTGCTCATGCAGTTTTAGAATTAACAGGCCAAAAGCCTGATTACTGTGTTAGTGGGATAAATTATGGAGAAAATTTAGGTTTAGCTTACACTTGTAGTGGAACAATAGGTGCTGCATTAGAAGCTGATAGTTTAGGTATAAAATCTATAGCATTTTCAAAATCTTTTCCATTTGATAAACAAAAATCTAGTAATTATAGTGATTTAAATTGGGAAACAGAAAAATATCATATACGGAATATTGTATCTAATATTATTGATAAAGGGTTTCCTAAGGATGTTAGAATACTCAATATTAATTTCCCTGAGGAAATTTCAAAATCAACAGAAGTACGAACAACTAAACAAGCATATATGAATTATGGAGTATATATAAAACCCGAGAAGAGAAATATAAATAAGAGTTACAAATTGAAATGGGAAATCAATCCTGATATAAAAAAAGCAAAAAAAGATACAGATATTTATGCAGTTCATTTTGATAAAGTTGTTTCTGTTACTCCAATAAATTCTAAGATGTCTTTAGATGTTAAAAATTATTACAAAAAATGATATTAGGTTAAATGGTAATTTTATTGAAATTTAATAGCAAGTTAGGTGAGGTTAATGATTAATGTTAATGAATTAAATCTTGATTATATATGTCTTGGTTGTGGTGCCTGTGAAACCATTTGTCCAACTAATGCAATAAAAATAAAAATAGAAAATAATGTTTATCAACCTAAAGTAGAAAAAGATAAATGCATACAATGTAAAAAATGCATTAATATTTGTCCCGGATTAGAAATAAATATTGAAGAGCAATCTAAAATTCTATTTGATAACCAAAATAGTATAAATAATGACTATGTATTGGGAAGATTTATATCGAACTATTTGGGATATTCAACAGATGAAAAGTTAAGATATGAAGCTGCTTCTGGTGGAATAGCAACGAGTATTCTAACTTACCTTTTTAGTGAAAATATAATTGATGGTGCTATTGTTACAAAGATGGATGAAAACGACAATAAGAAAAGTAAAACTTATATAGCTGAAAGTATAGAAGAAATAAAAGAAGCAAAAACTTCTAAATATTGTCCAACTCATCCACTTTCTGCTTTAAAAGATCTAAAAAAATATAAACAAGATAAAAAATTTGCATTTGTGGGTTTACCGTGTCATATTCATGGATTAAGAAAATTAGAAAAGAGAGAAAAGTGGTTAAAAGATAAAATTAGTTTATCAATCAGCCTTTTTTGTACTCATTCTATTAATTATAAAGGTACTGAATTATTATTAGATAAATTGGCATATGGTAGTGAAAATATTAATAAATTACAATATCGTGGTAATGGTTGGCCTGGATCTGCTAAAATAGAATATAAAAACAAAGAAATATCTATTAACCTATCAGACTATTGGAATCCATATTTTGCTCCTTATTTTTTTACTCCGTATAGATGTTTAAGTTGTAATGATATAGTTGGTGAACTAGCTGATATCTCTTTAGGTGATGCTTGGCTTAAGTCGATTGAAGAAAAGGATGATCAGGGGACTTCAATTATTATAACAAGAACAAATTTTTCTGAAATAATAATTAAAAATATGGAAAAAAACAATTTAATCGAAATAAAACAAATTTCAAAAAATAAAACTAAAAAATCTCAAGAAAAAATTATAAATAGAAAAAAATATACAGTCAATTATAGAATAAATCTTTTAAAAAAATTCAAAAAACCTGTGCCTAGATATAAAAAAAATTTTTATAGCAAAAAAAATTCTTTTTTAGAAAATATAGCTGGGTATTTTGGTGCTTTATTGATTTATTTAAATTGTCACGTGTCTAAAAATAAGTTTACTTTTAAATTAATCAAAATATTACCATTAAAAATTTTAAATAAATATTCTT
>JBNJFI010000133.1:0-3516 GCA_051746725.1 Fusobacteriota bacterium | reverse complement strand
AATTTTAGGAGGTTAATTTGGATAAAAAAAAATTACAGATGAAAAGAAGAAAAGGATATTTTATAGAAGCAGTAAAAAAGATTGTTAAAGAAAAGGGAATAGAGAAATTGACTGTCAAAAAAGTAGCAGATTTAGCCGGATATTCTGTGGGTACTCTTTATAATTATTTTGATGATCTTGATGAGTTATTATTTTATGGAATTGTTAGCTTTTTTGATGATTGTAAAGAGTATGTTCTAAAAAAAGTTGATAATATACATGACCCTAAGGAAAAGGTGGTTAAATTAGCCATTGCATATAGCGAATTTTTTATAAATAATCCAAATATATATAAATTAGCATTTATAAAGGATATAAAAATTCCAGTTGAAAAAATTTCTAATAAAAATTATGTGCCTGAGATAATAAAAATATCGTCAGAAAACTTAAAAAAATGTGCGGAAAAGGGAATAATAAAAGAAAAACATTTAGAAATAATATTAGGCTTAATATCTAATTCAATACATGGAAATCTAATGTTTTATATAAAAAAGAGAACAGATATAACAACCAAAAAAGAAGTTTTAAAAAAAATTAAAAAAGAAGTAATTTTTTTATTAGAAAAATAATAGGGGGATGAATGAAGAAAATAATTTGGGTAATATTGGTAATAATGATAACGGGGTTATCATTTGCAGAAGGAAAAGAGACAAAATTATTTCCTATTCCAATATTTGGAAGTAGTCCAGAAACTGGATTTCTTCTTGGAGGAGTAGGAGCATATTATGAAAAATCAAAGGATAATAAATTAAATGTTAGTTTTGGGGGGATGTATACACAAAAAAAACAGTCAGTGATTTTTTTGCAAGGTGCATCTGAATATAAAAAAAACAAAACTTTTTTTGAGATGGGCATTAGTAATTGGTTATCTGATTATTATGGAATAGGAAGTAATACAAAAGAAAAAGATCCCATTAGCTATGAATTTGAAGGATATGAAATAAAGGTTGGATATCTTAATAATATAACAAATAGTCATTCATTAGGATATAATTTTAAATATGAAGATTATAATTTTGATTTAAGAGATAATATTAATTATGATTTAAAGGGCTCAGAGGGAGAAAACCTCGAAAGTATAGGTATTAAATATAATTATGATACCAGAAATAATGAAATAAATACAAAAAATGGATCATATTTTGATATAGAAGCAAATATTTATACTAAGGATTTATCTGAATATAAATTTTTAGGTAGTAAAATCGAAATAAAGAAATTTAGACCAATAACTAAAAATTCTTCTTTGGGACTTCACGGTATTTTAGAGCTCAAAAAAGGAGATGTGCCTTTTCAAAAGTTAAGTAAGTTAGGTGGAGACTCCCTAATTAGAGGATTTGAGGAATCAAGATTTATAGATAAAAATAAAATAGCAACACAAATTGAATATAGATACCCAATTTATAAAAGAGTCAGAGGAGTTGCATTTGCAAGTTTTGGAGAGGTTTTTAATGGAGAAAGTATTATAGGAGAAAACTTGCAAACAACCTATGGAGCTGGAATAAGATATAGTATCAGTAAAGAATTTGATTTAAATCTAAGAATGGATTTTGCAATTTCTGGAGAAGGAACTGCAATGTATATAAATGTAGGAGAAGCCTTTTAAAAACTGATTTTAGTTTTTAAATTATGGAGGAAAAGAATGGATTATTTTAATATAATAGCAAAAACTATTGAAAAAATAGAAAATGATTTAAAAAAAGATATTGATATAGACGAATTAGCAAAAGAGGTGTTTATATCTAAATTTCATTTTCATCGTATATTCAAAGCATTTACTTCATATCCAGTTATAACATATTTAAGAAAAAGACGTTTAAATGAGGCCTATAAAGAGTTGATAAACACTAAAAGAGGAATATTAGAAATAGCAATGGATTATTCCTATTATTCAAATGAGGCTTTTACAAGGGCTATGAAAAAAGAAACTGGCTTTACTCCTTCTAAAGTAAGGAAAAATCAAAAAATCAAAGTAGGTTTAGAAAAATTACCTATTTGGAAGATGAGATATGAAAAGAAATATAATGAAGTAAACTTGCCATATGAGATATTAAATATTAATGAATTTTCTTTAATTGGATTAAGCAAAGAGATGACTCTAGAAGATGAAAAGAACTATCAACTAGTTTTGGAATTAACAAAAGAGTTATCAAAAAAGATAGAAGTTAAATCAGATATTAAAAGAGAATTTGGAATAGCATTCGAATCATCTCTTGACTTTAAGAATCCTTACAATAATGATTTTATATATTTTAGAGGATATAAAAAAGAAAAAGTAATAAAATATGAAGATCATAAAACAAAAAAGATAGAAAATTTTAAATGTGCAAAATTTTATGTAGGGAGTACTCAAGAAGATCATAAAAAATATCTTGATTATATTTACTCTTGCTGGCTTTTTAATGTAGATTCTAAATATGAATTAGATCGAAAACAGTTTGATTTTATGGAGGAAATAAAAATTAATAAAAAAGGAAAAACTGAGATATATTTTTATATTCCTATAAAATTGAAATAGCAACAATTATCAAGAATTATTTCTCCTAATAAGTTATAATAAAACAATATTAATCCATAGATTTGATAAAGTCTATGGTAAAAAACTTACTAGAAGGAGAAAAAATGAAAAAGCTATGGTGTTTAATTTTAATTGTATTTTCAGTAATTGGTTGTAGTTCTATTGGTTCTAAAGAATTAATAAAAGAACAAAAAGTAAAAGAAAAACCTAGAAGAAGAGAGGTGACTAGGCAAAAGACATTAAAAGAAGAGCAGTCTTCCTGGAAAGAGCTATTTAACTTAAAAAATGATAAGATAAAGGACGCATATTATAGGAAGTCTAACTTTTATTTTAATAATGAATTCATCACAAATGAAAATAAAGAGAAGTATTTTTCAAAAATATTTAAAATCAAAGATGAGCTAATTTCAAAAGAGATATTAGATAAAGATGATTATGATAAAACTAAAGTTATAGAAAAGGGATTTTATAATATAGGGAATAGAAAATTTTATTATATCAATGTTTGGGAAAATATAAGAAGAAAATGGTACCTATCTTTTCAACTATTAAATGAAATACATGCAGAAAATATCGAATTTGAAAATCTTGAGGAATCCAGAAATCGATATACTGAACTTGGGATTACAGATAATTTGAAAGGATTTATTTATAATGTTTTTGATACCAATGGAGCATATTTTCATAATGATGAATATATAATAGGAGTTAAAAATATTTATCAAAGATTTAATGAAAATATGGCTGGAAGTGAAAGATTTGAAATGGAATTTGAAAACGAAAATATAGAAATAATTTCAAATGATATTTTAGTTGATTATGGAAATTACTTTGTTGATGGAGATAAGGGTAAATACTTCTTTATTTGGAAACGCCAGGAAGATAATTTTTGGAAAATATATTTAGATTTATGTATTTTTTAAATTGACATATAATAAACGATTTAAGGCGTTATTTAT
>JBNJFI010000132.1:0-3536 GCA_051746725.1 Fusobacteriota bacterium | reverse complement strand
ATAGGGAAAAAAACAAATTTTGAGAATGAAGAAAAAAAGTTGTTTATAAAAGAAAAAGGTAAGTTTGTACAAGATCCATTTAAAGATGAGTTATTTATGGTTATCAAAAAAGACCAAAATATAGATATTATAACAGGTTGTTCCCATAATGGAATAATTAATATATTGAATACTGCCTCAAAAAAAATAGGATTAGATAAATTTGGTATTATAACAGGAGGATTGCATCTTAAAGGTAAGGAAAAAAGAAGTGAGAAAACCATGAAAGAGTTGAAAAAATTTAATTTTAAATTATTAGCTGTTAATCATTGTACTGGAGTAGATGAATATGGAAGACTAAAGAGAGAATTTGGAAAAAGAGTAAAGTATAATTGTGTAGGAAATACAGAATTTATTTCGAAATAAATATTGACAAAAGGTCGAAAAACGAGTATAATCTTATTGTGCATATGCAACAAAATAAAGAAAGGTGAGATAGAAGAAAATCTCATATGTAGTTTTCAGTTAAAATATATTGCCTTCACATAATTTGAATGATATGACAAAAAAGGTTTTAGGCATAATAAAATTTAAAAAAGAATTTAATAAAAAAGGAGATGAAGAAAATATGGAATCAATTAAAATAGCTTTTCCAACAAGTGATGAAAATACGATAGATGAGCATTTTGGACATTGTAAAAAATTTGCATTATATACGATAGAATCTGGAAAAATAGTTTCAAATGAATTAGTAGGTGCTCCTGAACATCAACCAGGTCTATTACCTAAATTTTTGGCAAAATCTGGAGCAGATATAATAATTACAGGTGGAATGGGTCAAAAAGCAATAGATATATTTGATGACAATGGAATAAAAGTTGTATTAGGAGTAAATGGAGAGATTTTAAATGCTGTAAAAAAATATATAAACAAAGAACTTAAATCTAAAGGTAGTGCTTGTAAGCATTAATATTATTAGAACATAAAAAACATTACATTTTTAATATTCTGTAAAAAATAGGGTAGCTTAATCCCAAAACTATCCTATATAAAACAAATTATAGTGGAGGGATATCATGAATGAGGGTAAAATTTTATTTACATCAGAATCTGTAACAGAAGGTCATCCAGATAAAATGGCTGACCAAATTTCTGATGCAATACTGGATGCAATTTTAGATAAAGATTCAACAGCAAGAGTTGCCTGTGAAACTTTTTTGACAACTGGTTCAGTAATTGTAGGAGGAGAAATACGAACAGATTGTTATGTAAATATACAAGAAATAATAAGAAAAACTGTTAAAGAAATCGGATATACTAAAGCAGAATATGGTTTTGATTATGAGACATGTGCAATATTAAATTCTATTCATTCTCAATCTCCAGACATTGCCCAAGGAGTAGATAAAGCATTAGAAGCAAAAGAAGGAAAAATGGAAGATGATGATATAGAGGCTCTTGGAGCAGGTGATCAGGGTCTTATGTTTGGTTACGCCGTTAATGAAACAGAAGAATATATGCCATTACCAATAATTCTAGCTCATAAGCTAGCTAGACGTTTAGCCTTTGTGAGAAAAAATAAATTATTAAATTATTTGAGGCCTGATGGAAAGACTCAGGTAACTGTTGAGTATGAAAATGGGATACCTATTAAAGTTGATACTGTTGTTATCTCAACTCAACACAGTAAAAATATAAAACAGAAACAGATAAGACAGGATATTATTGAAAAAGTTATAAAACCAGTAATCCCAGAGAAATATATTAAGGATAATATTAAGTATCATATTAACCCTACTGGTAGATTTGTTGTAGGTGGACCTAAAGGAGATGCTGGATTAACTGGAAGAAAAATAATAGTAGATACATATGGTGGAGTGGGAAGGCATGGTGGAGGAGCTTTTTCTGGAAAAGATGCCACTAAAGTAGATAGATCTGGAACTTATGCTGCTAGATGGGTAGCTAAAAATATTGTGGCTGCTGAATTAGCAGATAGATGTGAAGTGCAACTTGCATATGCAATAGGAGTGGCAGAACCTGTATCTTTATCTATAAATACATATGGAACTGAAAAGATAAGCTCAAAAAAAATAGAAGAAGCTGTTATAAAAACATTTGATTTAAGGCCTGGTGCAATAATTGAAGATCTAGATTTACAAAGACCGATTTATAAAAAAACAGCAGTATATGGTCATTTCGGAAGAAATGATATTGACTTCCCATGGGAAAGATTAGATAAAGTAGAAACTTTAAAGCGAGAAATTAGTAGAAAAAGTTAAGAAACCAATAGTAGCATATGAAAGTTTACTTTTAAAATTAATTTATAAGAGAAAGTAGCGTTATATTTAGTATAGTTTTATAAAAAGAGATATAAGAATTTTTTATAAATAATTAATTAAGATATAATCTAAAAATTTCAATTGAATATTTTATTTACTGATTGGGAGGTAAAATGTTAAAAAATAAAACAATTTATAAAGAGCCAGCTAATATATTTATTGCTAAATATCTAGGAATCCCAGAAATAAATATCGTTCAAGCTTTTTTAATAAGAGGAAAAAATAGCACATATATTAAACTTACAGATAATATAAAATTCAAAGTTTCTCCGAAAAGAGAAAAGTGGTTAGATGGATATGACAAAAAGAATATATATTTTGGGATAAGGGCTGAAGATATAATTGAAATTCATAATACATCTAAATTAATAGATCGATCTTATTATATTGCTGAAAAAAAGGATGAAATTGTGATAAATTTTAAAAATTATGATATTTTAGAAATTGGTGGCTTAGAATTTACTGTGGAACAAAAAAAGAAATTTGAAATAGGAGAGCAATTAAAATTCAGTTTTAATATGGATAACTGTCATATATTTGACAGGAAAACGAAAGAAAATGTAGCGCGTGATTTAGATTTATTATTTATAAATAAATGACCAGAAATAAATGGATTTTATTTAAAGGTTTCTTGGTTTATTTAAGAAGACAAACAAAAAGGCAAAGAGATAGATTTTGATAATTATAATATGCTCTGACATAATTAATGCCAGAGCATATATAAATAGGGAGTTATTTTTTTACTAAGATCTATTAAGTTATTATAATATTAAGATAAATGGAGGGTGTGTATGAAATTAAAAGTAGCATGTGCAACAGATAATGGAAAAGAGTTAAAAAAAGATCACTTTGGAGACGCGAAATATTATCATATTTATGAGGTGGATAAAGGAAAGTTTTGTAAGATTTTAGAAATAAAAAATCCGAAGTATGATCATGAACATGATGACGAGGATGTAACAGGTGATCCCCAAAAAGCCATGGGAATAGCTAAGATTTTAAAGAAGAATGGTGTGCAAGTAATGCTTGCGTATCAGATAGGTCCAAATATTGTACGGATGAAGAAAAATTTTGTTCCTGTAGTATCTAGAAGTTTAAATATTAAAGAAAGTTTGAGAGAGTTAGAAAACAGGATGGATCTTGTCAAAAAAGAGTATAAAGCAGGCGAAGATAGAAATCATATTATATTAAATATTAATTAGAGGAGGATGCTACATG
>JBNJFI010000131.1:0-3784 GCA_051746725.1 Fusobacteriota bacterium | reverse complement strand
AGATCATTTTGGATTTAGAATTTTAGTTAAAGATAACCATGTTGGTTTGCTTACTAATATAGGAACTTTAAAGGCTATAAAATGGGCCATAGAAAAGTAGAAAAATAGGAGGGGTTTATGGTAAAAAAGGATAATATAGAATTAAACTACGAAGAACCGATAGAAATAGAAGAAGGGATCTTTTGGTGTGGTTTTCTAGATGAAGATTATGCTTTACATTGCAATCCATACCTTATAAAAGAGGGTGGTGAAGCAGTTGTAATTGATGGAGGTAGTAGGACTGACTTCAGTACTGTTATGATGAAAATACTTCAGACAGGTGTAGATCCGAAAAACATAAAATATTTGATATATCAACATTATGATCCTGATTTATGCACAAGTATTCCAGATTTTGAAGAAATAATAGGAACGGAAAATGTTAATATTTTATCTCACTCTTTAAATAATGTATTTATAAAATATTATGGTGGTAGAAGTAGAAGAGATTGTATAGAAAATACGTTAAATTTTGAATATAAATTTAAAACAGGAAGAAAATTAAAATTTATAAAAACTCCGTATTGTCATGCTGGAGGTAGTTTTATAACTTTTGATGAAAAGACAGGAACATTATTCACAAGTGATATTTTTGGAAGTTACGCAAGAAATTGGGATTTATTCTTAACATTAGATAATTCTTGTAAATCTTGTCAAAATTATGAAACTTGTTATAAAGGAAAAGCTGAATGTCCCTTGGGGAAAATAAAAGATTTTCATAGAAAAATTATGACATCGAAGAAAGCTCTTAATTATGCATTAGATTTAATAGAAAAACTTCCTGTAAAGCAGATAGCTCCTCAACATGGAAGTGTCATTAATAAAAAAGAATATATTGAGAAAGTAATAAATGTATTAAAATTGTCAGAAAAAATTGGCATAGATGGAATAGTGGAGTGATTGATATGAAAAACAAAAAATCAATAAAAAATCTGTTAGGTAATTTAGAATATGAGAACAATCCCGAAATCATCAAATTTTTATTAGATTATATAGGTGAAGAAGGACATAATAAAATACAAAAAAATCTATTTAAAAAGTTAATCAAAGATTATGTAAAATTAAATAATAAGTTAGAGAAACAATTAGAGAAAATAACAAGATTATCAGAAACTGATCACCTCACTGGTATTTATAATCGAATAAAATTTACTAATGAGATGAAAAGGGAGTTAGAAAGATATAATAGATATGGAAATAAATTATGTTTAATTATGTTTGATATTGATCATTTTAAAAAATTTAATGATAAATATGGACATGATATAGGTGATTTAGTGTTAAAAGAGGTAACAAAATCAGTATCTAAAGAGATTCGACAAACAGATACATTTGCTAGATGGGGTGGAGAAGAGTTTATGGTGTTAGCTCCTGAAACTGATTTAGAAGCGGGAAAAGTATTTGCTGAAAAATTAAGAAAAAAAATTGAAGATATTAAGTTTAAATCTCATGATATTGGTGAAGTTACTTGTAGTTTTGGAGTAACTCAAATTAATAAAGAAGACAATATGGATACTTTTACAAAGAGAGTGGATGAGGCTTTATATTTGTCAAAAGAAAATGGTAGAAATAAAACGACAGCTAAATAAAACAAAAAAGATTGGAGTGATTAAGATGAAAAAAATCATTTTTATTTTTACATTAACACTATTAATTTCAGGGTGTTTTTTATTTGATAAAGAGGAAGAGGGCCCTAGTGATATAATTGTAAATTCAGGAAAAACAATAGAATTTTCAAATATAACAGAAGCTTCAATTTATATTGAAGAAACTGATACTGACGAAACTTCACCAAGTGGAATAATAAAAAGAGGAATGGTCAAACGAAAAAAAGAAAAAGCAGACATTGGTTATACGATTAACCATTTAGTCCGATTGGATCCTGTAGAGGTCGATGGAGAGAAAGTACAGGCTAATGATATAATAATAAAATCTAACAAGGCTTACGTTGCTTATAATACAGCAGATGAGGTTTTTAGAGGAGCTATTCAAGTTTTAGATATATCAAATACGGATAAGATAATTATCGAGCAGGAGATAATCTTTAAAAATATGGATATTAATAGACTATATACAGACGGAAACATTTTATTATTTGGTGGTGCGGCGGATCCTGATATATATAACTCCAGAAGCTTTTTTGGAAAAATAAATAATCTTAATAATTTGGATGCAGGAGATGTAAAAAATAGTTTAACCTTTTTTGAAAAGAGTTATGGTGTAACAGGAATCACAAAAAAGGGCTCTAAATATTACTTTGGAGTTGGAGCAAAAGATGGTGGAATCTATGTTGTAGATGGAAATTTAAATATAGAAAATTTTATATCAAGAAGTGATATAAGGGATTTAGATACAGATGGTAGTTATATTGTTGGATTAGCAGGAATAACCGATGCAGATACAGAGATTGAGAGTGAGGTAGTTTATTTGAAACAGAATAGCGATGAATTAGATGATGAAAGAGCTATTTCAGTTGCCTTTGACCAGGGAGAAGAGTCTGCATATCATAAAGCAACGATTGAGGTAGAAGGAAATACTGCCTATCTTGGCTTAGTACATCAGGGGATGGGGATTTTGGATATAAAAAATAATAAAATAGAATCACTAATTTCTAATCCTATAGTAACAATTGAATCTGGAATAAAACCATATACAAACAGTGTTTCTGTTGATGGAAATCTAATTTTTTCTGCGAATGGTGAATATGGATTTAGAGTGTACGATAAAAATACTCGAGAAATTTTAGGTTATAGACCGTTTGAAATTGGAATTGATGGGAACTCAGATGAAGATGGACAGAAATATTCTGCTAATCACATTGAATATAAGTCAAAGTACATCTTTGTAGCAAGTGGTGAAGGCGGAGTAAATGTATATTCAGTTAAATAAGATTACTAAAAAATCTTATTTCTTTGTATTTGTTATTTTTCTAAATTTATATCTAGGAGAAAATGTTATGTCAAAGGGAGTAATTATGGCATCTGATAAGGATATATTAAGAAATTTTAGAGATTTTGATAAAAATCAGATGAAAGAGTTCGCTCAAAATGTAAGTAAAAAATATGATAAAGTAATATTGCATTTGGGATCTCAATATGTATTTAAAAGAGGAGGACCCTTCTTTTATAAAACTAGTCAAAATAATTTGAAAGTATTTTCGGAAGAATTAAAAAAAGATGGAGTGGAAATATATTTTTGGATATTAGATAGTTTTGGCGGAGAGGGGTTTTTAGATATTTATAATTCACATAGGGATATAATTGATGAAAACATAGAGAAATTAGAGCAACAAGACATCTATTATAATGGAATAGTTATAGACTTAGAATGGATTAATAATTATGGATATGAAAATAATAATAAATACCTTGAAATATTAAAATACTTAAAAGATAAAATAAAAGATAAAGAATTATATTCCTTTGCATCGATAATAGAATCTCCAATTGAAAATCAAAAAAGAGGATATACAGAAGATAAAATCAAAGAGATTTCAGACGGGCTAATAGCAATGCTATATCCAATGGATGGAGGATTTTATTTAGAAAAAGGCAAATTAAAATTGCTTTTAAATGATAACAGACTAGATACAATTAAAAAATATCTAGAGAAGAGTGGTTATAAAATTGCTTATTCCTTGGTAGGAGGAATTATCATAGAAAAAAATCAGAAATTATATAAAATAAAAAATTTAATTTCAAAAGATTCGATAAACTTAGAAGATACTACTGAAATATATAAGGAT
>JBNJFI010000130.1:0-3788 GCA_051746725.1 Fusobacteriota bacterium | reverse complement strand
CTGCAAGAATTTTCCTTTAAAACTATGTTAGTTGGGAGCTCTGCAAGAGCGACGAGGGAGTGAAACGACCGACAGTTTCACCCTCAAAATAAAATATTATTTTTATCAGAAAAAAACTGAGATATTATAAGAAAAAATTAATCACAACCTTTTCCATAATCATTTCTTACACATTCATTATTTTCACATAAACAATATAATGTTTTTTTTGTTCCACACTGAATTCCAACATCTCGTTTATTTTCTGCATACCAATTAGCATTTACACATAAAAATGCGTAGTCTTTATCAGTATATGACATTGTACAATCAGAATCTACGTTACAATGAAATTTATTATAATTATGAATACTTTTTAGATAGATTGTCAATCCTATTATTAATATAATTATTATTACCAAAGAAATGTTAATAGTTTTATTTGTTTTCATTTTATATAAGAATCTTTAATACTCAAAATGTAGATTATTCCATCCAACTGTGCAATAAAAGTTGGTTTATTCTTGTATAATACACAATCACTTACAAATTCAAATTCACTAAAATTATATTGAGAACAATTATATAAAAAATTATTATCTATTTTTTCAAAAAATAGTAATTTACTTTCATTTGAATAGATTGATAAAGTATTATTTTTTACATTAATTTGTTTTAAATTGTTCAATGAAAAATCATCTAAATAATATTCAGTTCCATTAAAGAAAATGAAAATTTTATTTTTGTTTTCTCCAATAAATACTAATGAAGTATTTGTAATAAAGATATTCTCAATTAGGTCATATTCAAAAATACTTTTTCCATCTTTTACCAAATATGATTTTACTGGAGGCGTTTCTTGATAAAAACCTAATATATTCTTTTTCTTTAAAAAATTTTTAGTTCCTACAAAATATAAGTCATTATCATAAATATACAGATTAAAAGGTCGAATAGTATCATATTCATTGGGATTCATTTTTTTGTATTGATAAAGAATATCATATTTTGTTTCATCAATTGTTTGAAAATTACATCCTGTAAAAAATAAAATAAAAAATAAAGGACTTAAATAAAGTATCTTTTTATAATAGTTCACCATTTTGAGTATTAATATAAATAAAACTCTCATCTCCTTGTTCATTTATATATTTTGCCTTTATAACTAAAGTAGGTTTCTTACTATCATCGTACATAATAATGTTTTCAACTGAAATAATTTCATAATCAAATTTATCAATTATTTCATTAGGTATTTCTAAAGTTTCTCTTGAACTCTCGAAGTCAGTTTGTGATAAATTATCAGTATAGGTTTTTTTATATAATACAACTTTACCTGTAGTTCTATCAATTAATGCCCTATATTCATCAAAATTTACTAACATATTATTATGTGTTCTTTTAAATATAATATCATAATGATTATTCCCAAACTCATTTAATTCTACTAATTGATAACTTTTAGGGAGATTCAAGAACGATTTTGCTATATTTAAAGAATCTTTTTCAGATAACAACTTAATACCTTCTAAAGAATTTTCTTCTAAGAAATTCATATCTTCAGACTTAACAATTAATCCATTTGATAAATATTTTGTGCTACTTGTACTACTTGATTTAGAACCACCATTACCAATATCAATATTACAACTACCTTCCCAAGCATTTCCACTTAGTCCAGAATAATAATTTGCCAAAGAGACACAATCTAAAATAGATTCACTACCATCACAACTATATAATTCTTCTGCCCATTCCTCAGCTTCTGATGCTGATGGTAAAAACGACTGTTTCCAACCTACTACACAATCAACACCTTTGTAATACAATTCTTTCCCAAAACCATTCAATGAATAACAAGAAAAAAGTGTTACAAATTTTGCATCTAAAATACCCTGAATGTCAGTTTTATACATATGATAATCTGGGTATGGAAATCCGTTTGCTTCATTACCTCCAATTGCATTATCTATTCCATGTCCTGAGAAGAACACATATTCATAATTCTGAAAATAATTATTCATATTGCTTATAGAAGGATCAACAGTTTCATCACCATCTGCCCAATCATTAGAATCCATTCCTGCTAATGCACCATCTGCTGCATAGCCAATGCTTCTATCAAACCAACTATGACTAACAGAAGTAACTCTTGCATAATCATTGTTTACATAAGCCCAACTTGAACTCACAAGCAAGCCAAAAATTATCATAAAACTTAATATTTTCTTTACCATTTTTTAAAATAAAACACCAAAAGTTTAATGCTAAAAATCATAATAATTTTGTTTTTTAAATAGTTCGTGGTAAAAGTTTTCACACGAACACTTGAAATCGTAAAATAGCTACTTGTTTCATAAAAGAATTTTAAATTATTTATCCAATTTTTTTATTTGTTATTTAAGTTTAATAATACTATTATTGAATTACAATTCTTATTCTTTCTCATTATTTCCCGAAGGTTTTTTCTGATTCTAACTAAAGAAATTTGTTTTGAAGGGGAAATTGCAACTAACGTCAGGGATATACGATGTTTTGCGGAGTGAAACGAAGCAAAATTTGAGTGAGGGGCGAGCCCCGAGCCCCGAACCGTATATCCCTTGTTATGTGTCCTGAGTGTAGTTTACGGAGCGAGAGCACAGCGTGGTCGTAGCGAAGCGGAGAAGTTATTTTTTTATCCTTCTTATTATTTTGCAGAGAAGTTTTTATTGTTTTAGAAAATTTAATTTTTTTTCTCTTTTTTCATATAAAAAATAATTATACCCAGAATAATACTTCCTAATAAAATATAAAACATTCCGGTTGAAAAAAATAGAAAAAAGTAGCCAACTGTGCTATGCGAATCACCAATTTTATCACCTTGGACAAGTCTAAATATAGTAGCAAAACTAAAAACTGAAAAAAAGATAATATTTAATCCTGAAACTAAGAAAAATGAAAATTTGCTTACGAAGTCAAAAACATTTTTTTTATTACAACTAAAAGCAAAAATCCCTGTAAGAACCGGCCAAACCAAATTTATCAAGGGTATTAAAATAATGATTCCTATTATTTCATGAAATAAAAGATATTTGCTCAAATAAATAATACCATTACTCATAGAAATCCATATGATAAGCAACTGAATAATTATAAGTGTTACTATTAATTTTTTTGTTTTCATTTTCATATTATATTATATTATGATGAGCACTTGCATCCACATTATCACCATCGTCATATCTAATTTGGATGATGTACGTTGTTGACCCTAATAACCAGGCTTGGATGAATCTTAAATCTTGTTTGAATGGCATAAGTTTACCTGTTTGTTCGACATCCCAATTGGCATTAAGATACACACGTCCAGTTGAACTGGTGTGTGGATTCACATCCGAGAAGCCTTGTTTTCGAAGCCAATCTGCCATGCGCTCAGGTGATTGTAAATTTTTAGCCAATTCAATTAAACAATCTTTAAACTCTTCTTTTGAGTTCACAGTATCCCAGTTAAAGTCTGAACCATCAGGTTTTTTTATCGCCTGACAACTAGGGCTCTCTTTGTTTTTTTCTATGGTAGCTTGATGTATATAAGATTTAAGTGCATAACCTCCAATAGCAAATATCGTGATTACAACTATCAAAAATATTATGGTTTTTTTGTTAGAATACTTCATGTTTATTATTTAATAATAAAGTTTATAAAATTTTTTATTTCAGAACACTAGTGAAGAAATACATTGTTCTTTATTTACGATTATAAAGCAAAATATTAAATTTTCCTCCTTTATTTTAAAAAATATCTCTGCAAATAATTAAATTGTTAAAAAAAT
>JBNJFI010000129.1:0-3791 GCA_051746725.1 Fusobacteriota bacterium | reverse complement strand
TATTAAACTAACATCTTTTTACAATTTTCATTATTTTCAATAAAATCTAAAACCTTTTCTATATTTTCCTCTTCAGAAAGTGTTGAATAAAAATCCTCTTTTATATTTACTCCTTCTCTAACAGACTTTATAAATTCCTCTTTATTTAGAGGATTTTCTGTAACATATTCAATAAATCCACTTTTTTGTAAAACTTCCTCTATTTCTTCAAATCCATTATCTTGCACATAACTTATACAATAAGTTGCTACCCCTACTTGAATTCCATGCATTGAAGGTTTTTCGGAAATTAGATCATATGCATGTGATATCAAGTGTTCACTACCACTAGAAGGTCTCGAAGATTTACTTATCTCCATTGAAACACCATTCATTACCAAGGATCCTGCTATTAACCTAATAAATTCAATATCATTGGTGTCTTTATTATCATAATTTATAAAATTTTCAACTGCATTTTGTGAAACTAAAACTGCAAAGTCATTTACTGCTTCTTCTCTAAGCTTAGCAGCCATTTTCCAATCTCGTATAGCTGTGATATTTGAGACTAAATCACCTATACCTGAATATATAAATCTATCTGGACAGTCCTTTATTATTTTGGTATCAAGAATAACTCCGTCGGGAATCTTTGCCTTTAAAGTTTTTCTTTTTCCATTAATATATAGTGATGAAACCGGTGAACAAAATCCATCGTTTGATATTGAAGTAGGAATTGATATAAATGGTAATTGTTGCAAAAAAGCTATATATTTACAATAATCAATAACCTTCCCGCCGCCAACCGCTACCATGGCATCTACTCCAGATGGAATAGAGAATGTGCTTTCAAAAACGTTGCTGATGTCATTATCCTTAACAACTTCCTCATGTGCTATTTTTATTTCAGAAGACTCTAAAGATATAATAATTTGCTCGGAAAAAAGATCTTTTATTCCCTCTCCAAAAAATAATGCTATTTTTTTATACTTTGCCTTTCTTAGATATTTTCCTATTTTATATAGTGCATTTGGTTTAATTCTTAATAATGATGGAATTGAAATTTCCATTTTTACCTCCAATATTTTATATGATTTTCTGATTAATATTTTAATCTAAAACTTTATCTAAATCTAACTCTCCCACATTATTCAATATAATATTAGGTCTATACGGAAACATATCTAAATCTTCCCTATTAGTTATTCCAGAAAGCACAAGGCAGGTTTTCATTCCTGCTTCTAAACCACCTATAATATCTGTATCCATTCTATCTCCAATCATAATAGTTTCTCCAGAATGTGATTTTAGCATTTTTTTAGCAATTGTCATCATTATTGCATTGGGTTTTCCCACAACAAAAGGCTTTTTACCTGTAGCCTTTTCTATAAAAGCGAGTAAACTTCCTGCAGCAGGCACAAAACCACCCTCCACTGGATCTAAAATATCAGGATTTGTTCCTATAAACTTTGCTCCATTTCTTATAAAAGTAACCCCTTTTGTTAGGATTTCAAAATCAAATTTTTTTGTCATACCAACCACTACATAATCAGGTTGATCTTCCGATATTTTTAATCCCTTTTTAGTTAACTCACCTTTTAAAGCTTTGCTTCCAATGACATAAACTTTACTATTTGGCTTTTGACTTTTTAAAAAATCTGCAGTTGCCATTCCTGCTGTTATGAAGTTTTTTTCCTCCAGACCTTCTATACCTAAGCTTTCCAATTTTTCTTTTAACTCTTTTTGAGTTTTTTCAGAATTATTTGTTAAAAATAGAAATCTATGTCTATTTTTTTTGAGTTTTTTTATAAACTCATTTGCCCCACTTATTAATTCATGACCTCTATATAAAACTCCATCCATATCTGAAATAATACTTATTTTTTTCATCATTCCTCCAATCATTTACAAATATATTATCCTCATTTTTATATTTTTTTCTTAAGATTCTTATAAATTCATATTTTATAATTTTTTCAGTTTTTTCAATCATTATTTATCCTCGATAATTTTAAAATATCTGAACTAACTAATTATAGCTTATTATAATTAATATATCAACTTTAATCCTGGGTTTTGGAATATTTGTAAATTACAAATCGAATGTACATTTAATTTATATACTCTGTCAAGTTAATTTTCATTAAAATTTTACTTGAAAAAATACCGTTACTATATTATACTAATATTATGGATATTATAAAATACATTTAAGAAAGGATAAATATGCAAAAAAAATCTATCCTCATACTATTATTGCTTATATTTTTAGGTTGCTCTAATAATAAGTTGAACAAAAAAGGTCAAAACGGGGATTATATTATACTAATTCATGGACTTGGAAGGAGCTCACGGTCTATGTCCAAAATAGAAAATCATTTCTCAAAAAAGGGTTATCAAGTTATAAATTTAGACTATCCTTCTACAGAGTATACCATCGAATATTTAGCAAAAAAGTTTCTAAAAAAGACCATAGAAGAAAAATGTGTTGATAAAACAAAAAAGATAAACTTTATTACCCATTCTATGGGGGGAATAATAGTTAGGCAATATCTCGAAAATAATAAATTAGAGAATATGGGAAGAGTTGTTATGCTTGCTCCTCCTAATAAAGGAAGTGAAGTAGCAGATTTTTTAAGTTGGACTGGAATTATGGGCCCTGCTCTAGAAGAGTTACAAACAGAGAAAGACGTTCTGGTAAATAGACTGGGAAAAGCTGATTTTGATCTAGGAGTAATTATTGGAGACAGGTCTTTTAACTGGATAAACTCCATTATAATTCCTGGAAAGGATGATGGAAAAGTGTCTATAAAGCGGGCAAAATTAGATAACATGAAAGATTTTGAAGTAGTTGATCGAACACATATTTTTATAATGAGGTCTGAAAATGTAATTGAGATGGCTGAATCTTTTATTGAAAATGGTAAATTTAAAAATGATTCAAATTAAATGTCATACTTTCAATTTATAAATGGAGCAGATTACATATCTGCCCCATTTAACTCTTTAAAATTAATTTCTTGAGATACATTATTTACATTTTTCAACTTTTTATAATTTTCTAAACTTTCCTATTATATAGGATATTATTATATCAGTTTTTCTAATTCCTCTTCTGTTAAAAATCCAGAAGCTGCTCCCTTTTCTCCTATCTTATATGAAGCAAATAATTGTGCCATTTCAATAGACTTATAAGGATCTCTAGTTTTAGCATAGTAATGGGTAAAAGCTGATACTAAAGCATCTCCTGCACCTATAGTATTTACAACTTTTCTAATAAACTTAGGAGAATGTATTTTTATATAATTATCCTCTTTAACATACAATAATGCTCCTTTTTTCCCCATTCCGATAACTATAATTTTATTATCATATTTATTAATTAACTTTTTTGCCATCTCCATTTCTTTTCCTAATATTCCTTCATTGCTTAAAAATAGTATATCAGCATATTCCATAAAAGGTCTATTATAAGAATCATTAATATCAGACAAAACATGAACATCGGTTATAATAATCTTATTTTTCTCTTTAGCCATTTTCAAAAAAGGTACATTGTATTTTATATTACACATCATTGCTATATCACATTCATCTAAGGCATCTTCAAATTTTTTACTTGGATAAGAAGACTCCTGAATATCTTTAAGATCTACATGTATTTGCCTATCACCATTATCATCATATAATATAACAGCTTCTGGAGTTTCTTTTAAATTACTTATCAAAAAATCTGTTTTAATCTCATTTTCTCTAAGCATTTCATGGACAGCTTTTCCACCAATGTCTTCCCCTAAAAGAGTTAAAAGCTC
>JBNJFI010000128.1:0-3837 GCA_051746725.1 Fusobacteriota bacterium | reverse complement strand
ATATAATATTTAATATATATGAAAAAAGATGGAGGATTAAGATATGGGAAAATTAGTAAGAGGTATAACTGTAAATAAAAATGCACGAGTTTTTGCAGTAGATTCAAAAGATGTAGTTCAAAAAGCGGAGGATATTCACGTATGTAGTCCCACAGTAATAGCAGGATTTGGAAGACTTTTATCAATAGGATTAATGATGGGAGCAGATTTAAAAAATGATGATGATAAATTATCTTTAAAAATAACTTGCGATGGACCAGTAAAACAGATGATTGTAACAGCAAGTAGAGATGGAAAAGCAAAAGGATATGTATATAATCCATATGCTACTTCTGAATTAACTTCTGAGGGAAAATTGAATGTAGGAGCTATAGTTGGTCGAGGAAATTTACAAGTAATAAAGGATATGGGAGGAAATAGAAAGCCATATACAGGAGTAAGTAACTTGCAGACTGGAGAGATAGCAGAAGATATAGCGCATTATTTTGCAAAATCAGAACAGATAAGATCTATTGTTGGAGCTGGAGTTTTAGCAAAGCAGGAAATGGAGATATCTCAGGCAGGTGGATTTATAATTCAATTATTACCAGGTGCAACTGATGAATTTATAGATGCCCTTGAAGAGAGAGTAAAAGACATAAAACCAGTTACTCAACTTTTAAGCGAAGGAAAGACACCTCAAGAGATGTTAGAATATTTATTAGATGGTGTTGAAGAAGTAAAAATTTTAGAAGAACAACAAGTAGAGTATGCTTGTGATTGTAATAGAGAGAAATTTTTTAGAGGAGTTTTAAGCTTAGGTGAAAAAGAGATTAAAACTGCATTTAATGAAAGTGATGAAATAGAAACTGCATGTCAATTTTGTCATGAAAAATATAAATTCAAAAAAGATGAAATAATGGATGCGGTTAAAAAAGGAAAAGAATAAATTATAGATAAGGAGTAGATATGTTCGAAGGATTTATAAGAGTAGGTGCAGCAGTTCCAAAATTAAAAGTAGGAAATTGCAATTATAATACTGAACAAATCATAAAAATAATAGATGATGGGCTCAAAAAAGGAGTGGAAATTTTAACTTTTCCAGAATTAAGCATAACTGGTTATACTTGCGGGGATCTATTTAATCAGAGAATACTTATCAAAAAAGCTGAAAATTCTCTTGAAAAAATAATAAATCATTCAGAAAACAAAAATATCATATTAAGTATTGGTTTACCAGTAAAAGTTAGAAATCAGCTTTTTAATTGTGCTGCTTTAATTTTCAAGGGAAAGATTTTAGGAGTAGTTCCTAAAACTCATATTCCAAATTATAAAGAGTTTTATGAACAAAGATGGTTTTCATCTTCTCAAGAATCTGAAATTAATACTATAGAATTATGTAATAGAGAAGTTCCATTTGGTACAGATATCTTATTTAGAGATAAAGAGAATAAGGATATTTGTATTGGTGTTGAGATATGTGAGGATTTGTGGGTTCCTATTCCTCCTAGTTCATATCAAGCTTTAAATGGAGCTACTATCTTATTAAATTTATCAGCTAGCAATGAAGTTGTTGGAAAAAGTGATTATAGGAGATCCCTTGTAGGGCAACAGGCTGCTCGAACAAGAAGTAGCTATACATACGTATCCTCAGGTCAAGGAGAGTCTACTACTGACCTTCTATTTGGAGGAGACGCCATAATATCTGAAAACGGAGTAATGTTAAATGAATCTAAGAGGTTTTCTCTAGATAATCAATTAATATATAGTGATATTGATATTGAAAGATTAATAAATGACAGGATAAAAATAAAAAGTTATAACAGATTTGATATGGAAATGGATAAAATTTTTAGATATGTAGAATTTGATTTAGATAAATCTTTCAAAAAAGATAAGATCGCAAGAGAGGTTTCTTCGCATCCATTTATTCCTTCTGATCATAATCAAAGAGATAAGATATGTGAAGAGATATTTTCCATTCAAGTGGGAGGATTATCTAAAAGATTAATGCATACAGGTATCAAAAAAGTAGTACTTGGAATATCTGGAGGACTTGATTCTACTCTAGCATTATTGGTATGTGTTAAAACATTTGATAAGCTAGGAATAGATCGAAAAAATATAATTGGAGTAACAATGCCTGGTTTTGGAACTACAGGACGAACTTATAATAATGCTATTGAATTAATGAAAAATTTAGGTATTACAATTAGAGAAATATCAATAAAAGAAGCTTGTTTACAACATTTTAAAGATATCGACCATGATAAAAAAATTCAAAATACTACGTATGAAAATACTCAAGCTAGAGAGAGAACCCAGATATTAATGAATCTTTCTAATAAAGAGGGCGGTTTGGTTGTAGGAACTGGAGATTTATCAGAACTTGCTTTGGGATGGGCGACTTATAATGGAGATCATATGTCCATGTACGCTGTTAATGTAGGAGTTCCTAAAACCTTAGTTATATATTTAGTAGAGTGGGCCTCTCAACATAAATTAAATAAAAAATCAAAAAAGGTTCTCTTAGATATATTAGATACCCCTGTTTCTCCAGAGCTTTTACCGCCAGGTGAAGAGGGAGGAATAAAGCATAAGACAGAGGAGGAAGTAGGTCCATATGAACTTCATGATTTTTTCATATATTATATGATTAGATTTGGGTTTTCTCCTAGCAAAATATTTAAATTGGCCTGTATTGCTTTTGATAATTATAATGAAGAAACCATTTTAAAATGGGAAAAGGTTTTTTATAAAAGATTTTTTAGTCAACAATTTAAAAGGTCTTGTATTCCAGATGGACCAAAGGTAGGTTCAATATGCTTTTCTCCCAGGGGAGATTGGAGAATGCCTAGTGATGCTTCCTATGAAATATGGTTAGAAGATTTAAAGAAAATAAAGTTATGATATAGTAAATATAAATGAGGAGGAATAAATGGATTTACATTATCTTAAAATATTTTATGAGGTAGCCCGGGAGGGAAGTTTTACTAATGCAGCAAAAAAATTATTTATAAACCAATCTGCCGTATCTATTCAAGTTAAAAAATTTGAAAACAATTTAAATGTCAAGCTATTTGATCGAAGTTCAAAAAAGATAAAATTAACTTATGCAGGGGAAGTATTATTCAAAAAAGCAAAAATAATTTTTAGAGAGATTGATATAGCAAAACATGAAATAAAAAAAATTGTTACTGGAAAACAGGGTAAAATAGTTATTGGAGCAACGCATATGATAGGAGAACCATTGCTCCCAGAAATAATTGATAAATTTTCCAAACTTCATCCAACAATTGAATATGAAATATATATAAAGGAAAGAGATGTTTTATTAAAAGATCTAAAAGATGGGGAAGTTGATTTAGTCTTGATGGGAGAATATTTTATAAAAAGTGAGGATTATGAGATAATTCCTGTAATGGAATATCCATTTATAGTTGTTTATAATCATGAAATAAAAGATATAAATGAATTAGATGAAATCCCTTTAATAGGAAGAGATGACAGTTTATTATTAGATAAAAATTTAAAATTTTTAAAAGATGAATATGGAGTATCTGGGAATAAGCATATAATCGTAAATGGGAGTATAGAAACAGTTAAAAATCTGGTTATAGAAGGATTAGGTTTTACTATATTACCATATTATTGTGTATATAAAGAGATATTAAGTGGAGAGATGAAAGTTTTACACGATTTTGAAAATAAGAAGAATACAAATGGTTATCAGGTGGTTAAATTATCCGATAAAAGTCAGAAGGAAGAGACAGAGCAATTTATAAACTTTATAAAAGAGTTTGAAATTGAAATTGATTCTAAATGATTCTAAATTAAAATAGCATAAAATATCCAGAG
>JBNJFI010000127.1:0-3883 GCA_051746725.1 Fusobacteriota bacterium | reverse complement strand
AGGTGAGCCGCTGTTAAACCAGTGGTTATCAAAAGAACCAAAATCTAAAACTCTTGCTGCTGCAAAAGGATTATAGACCTTAATGTTTTTTTCCGTAAAGCGGTAACCGAAGTAATTCTCTTTAAAAGATGTTTTTGCTTCTGTTGTGGTAAGTTCATATTTGGCTTTAAGTTTGGAGAAATAAGGAGTTAAATACTCGTCTAATTCTGCTTCGGTAAATCCGGGCAGCTCTGCAAAATCAGGATTCTGATCTAGTTCAACTAAGTTAATTGAATCCGGAAAAATTGAACTACTGCCAAATTTAATAATACCTGTCAGATAGACTTTTTCCAGATAATCTGCAAGCTCTTCTAAAATCTGATAAAATGACTTAAGTGCTTTTTGAAACCTCTCATATTTTTCAAAATCAAACTGATAGCTGTGAGAATCGATTAGACTTGCAAATACGGGCTTATCATATTCATCAATTAGAATCACAACTTTTTTCTCAAATTTTTGATATAATTTTAGGATTAAATTTTTTAACATCCTGGGAGCTGTATCGGTTTTAAGTTTCAGATCATACTCTCCTGCAGCACTCTCCAGGGCATAGCCCATTGATTTATCAAGGCTTTCTGTGTTTATTGCTATAACCGCACAATAATCAAGGTGAATAACCGGATATTCTTCCCACTGCCAGTCCTGATTATTGATATCTAAGCCAGTAAAAAGCTCTTTTTCTCCCTGATAAAAACTTTTTAGGGTGTTAACAAATAAGGACTTACCAAAACGCCGGGGACGGTTGAGCAGAAAAAACTTTTCTTTACTGCGGGCGATTTTGTAGACGAATTCTGTTTTGTCTATATATAGAGAATTGCTTTCTATAATTGATTTGAAATGGGCCTGACCAGTTACTAAATACTGCATTGGTTTACCTCCAGTTATTGATTAGCCAAAGTATCTAAGACATCTTTATGTTTATCATATATTGATGAGAATTTTTGGTCAAGTTTGTTTAAATTCAATTTTTATATTTATAATTTTAAACTTAGGTGATATAATATAATTAGAGTTAAGTTTTCAGTTTAGGAGGGAGATCGATTATGAATCTTTCACAGGAGCAGAGAAAAAAAATTAAAGATATATTAAATAAACACAATATTAAGAGAGCTGGAATATTTGGTTCCTATGCTCGCGGTGAAGCTGTTAATGGTAAAAGTGATCTTGATTTAATTGTGGAACTTTCTCAAAATGATTTGTTTGAACTGACCGCTGTAAAATTGGATATTGAAGAAGCTCTGGGTTTATCAGTTGATATTATCACTTATAGTGGGTTGAAAAAATTTGCAAAAAAAGAAGACTTTAAAAAAGAAGTAATAAAAGATCAGGTGTCATTAATATGATTTCTAAAAAAGATCGAGATTATTTGAATGATATTTTATATAGTATTGAAATGATATATGAATATTCAGATGGAATTTCTAAACAAGATTTTTATGAAAGTCAGGAAAAACAAGATTTAATAGTGCATCGACTTGAGATTATTGGAGAAGCAGCTAAAAGATTATCTGATGAAGTTATAAATAATTATCCTAGAGTTCCTTGGAGAGAAATAAAGGGAATGAGAGATGTTTTAATTCATCAATATGATAGTATTCTATTAGAAATAGTATGGGAAACAATTAAAAAGAAAATACCAGAACTTGAAATTGAAATAAAAAATATTTTAGATTAGTTTTGTATTGAAAGAAATAATAATTGAACATCTTGAAGGAGTTAATATGGAGCAAAAAATAACAGATATCTTAAATATACTAAACAGCAAAGATAGTCCTTCCCAGCGGGAAATAGCAAAAGAGGCCGGTATTTCCTTAGGTCTGGTTAATACCCTGCTTAAAAAGTGTGCTAAAAAGGGTCTGATTAAAATTGAAAGGCTTAATTCCCGGAATATTAAATACATCTTAACCCCGGCAGGTATTAAAGAAAAAACCAAAAAGACTATTACATATGTTAAAAAATCCTATCAGGCAATCAAAGAAATTGAGGCTGAGGTTCTTAAATTAGCAGCTCGGGCTGAAAAAGAGGATAAAGATCTTTATCTTTACAGTGATGAACAGGAAGATGAGATCCTTGACCTGGTTTCTTTAGTCTTGAGGGAAAATAATTTGGAGTTTGAAGTATTTACTGCAGAAGAAGAGCTGGCCAGGATTAATAAAGAGGAGAGCCTACTTCTGCACTGGGATCCGGATTTAAAAGTAGAGCATCTAGAACCGGTAAATATCTTTATTTAAATTTTATATATTTTTTTGGAATTAAAGCTGCTCTTAGTTGGGCGGCTTTTTTGGTCTGGGATAAATATATTATTTCAACCTTTTCCATTTAGCACTTCTTCCTTTACCAAGAACTTCAATTACATTATCTTTTTTTAACTGTCTCAAGACTCTATCTATAGTTGAATCTGAAACATCAGGACAGGCATTTCTAATATCATCTTTGGAAAAAGTACCGATAATATTTTTTACAGCCTGTTCAACCCTATAGCTTTTATTACCTTTTTTTGATTTCACCATACCTACACGTTCTTCAAATTCCTTATAGGCTGCTAAAAGTGTTCCGAGAAAGTATTCTAACCAAAAAAATAAGTTGTGTTTTCCTTCATGCCAGCCTATGGAAGATTTATTTAATGTCTTATAATAACTTGATTTACTATCTTCTATAATTTTTTCTAAACTTATATATCTTCCTACTTTATGATCATATTTATATAATAATAGCAATGTTAATAATCTTGATATTCTTCCGTTTCCATCATTAAAAGGGTGAATACAAAGAAAATCTAAGATAAAACTTCCAATTAAGATTAATGGTTCTATATTCTCTTCCTGCATTTCGTTATTCAAAAAGTTACAAAGAGAATCCATAGCGGCAGCAGTATTTGATGCAGTAACCGGTTTAAACCTAACAAATTTTTCACCATTAGGTAGGATTTCACCAATGATATTATCCTGACTTTTCCAACTTCCACCTTTTTCAGATATATATTTATACAGATCTCGATGCAACTGTAAAATTATATTTGAAGTTACGGGAATTGCATCATAAGAGCTATGAATAGTATTTAGAACATCTCTATAACCTGCTATTTCTCCTTCCGATATTTCTCTAAGATTAGTGTCATCTTTCATTATTTCTTTTAATCTTTTATCAGTAATGACAATCCCTTCAATACTATTTGAAGCTTTTGTACTCTTTATAACAGCAACTTCTTGAAGTTTTTCTAAAATTTGTGGAGATTGTTCTATATATAAATCCTGTTTTCCCTTATATTCGTTTATTTTTCCAATTAATTTAACAATATTCATTGGTATATCTAACTTTTTTAATCTATCATTTTTAAATGACATCATAATATACTCATCCTTTCTTAAACATATTCATTAAACAACAAATGACTATGTTTATTATAACATAAACATGTTCAAAAATATATAAACATACTCAAATGACTTCTAAATGAGTATGTTTAAGAGATTAATGACTATATTAACTTTAAGCTTTTTGCTGCTTTTTAATTCAGCTAAATATTCTTCTACAATATTATAAGATCGACCACCTGGAGCCGGTAAATATCTTTATTTAACTAATTATATCTAAATAGATGTCTAAACTTCTATTTAAAGATGAAGATACTAAGTCAATAAAGTCACTATAATCACCAGTAGTATGTGCTTTATCTAAGCTTTCATAATATTTAACTTTATCTTCATTTCTAATAATGATTATCGGATAACCAGCTTTTATTAACTCAAAATTCAATAATATTCTGGCTGTTCTACCATTTCCATCAATAAAAGGATGTATTTTAACAAAATCAGTGTGTAATCTGGCAGCTCTTTCTATTGTA
>JBNJFI010000126.1:0-3955 GCA_051746725.1 Fusobacteriota bacterium | reverse complement strand
GAAGTCAAAATTGAAAAGTTACAAGAATCTAGAGAGGAGGTTTATTCAGAAGAAACCCTAAAACTTTTTGAAGAAGTTAGAGTAGAAGAACAAACAGAGATAGTTAAAAAAGAATTAGAGAAATTAATATTGAAATACCCCTATGACGTCGTAGAATCGAATTTGAGGTATACAAATAAAAAAAGTGATAGTAATTACGTTAAATATCTACAAAATGCTGTAAGAGGAGACTATGCCGTTTCAGAGAGGGAAAAGAGAAAAAAAGAGAAAGAGTTAGAACAGAAGAAAGTACAAGAAGAAAAAAAGAAAGAGAAATTAGAAGAACAAAAAGAAAAAAATGTAGAAGAAGAAGCTAAAGAAATATTTGAAAAAATGTCAGATAGTGTTAAAAAGGATTACAAAAAAGAATATGAAAAGTTATCAGAAAATATTAAAAGGGTAGCATTTCAAAATGACTTTGATGTTTATTTATTGGCAAAAATAAAAGAAGAAATCAGTAAGATTTAAAGAAAAAATGTTAGAAGAAATGACTTCACAAAATGTAGGATAAAATTTTTTATTTTTATTATATTTATATATACATAAATATATAGCTAAACTAGCGTAATTAAAGGGATAACAAAAATGGTTGTCACAATATATGTTGTGACTATTTTGTGAAAAAAATCTAAAGAAAGGGCGGCGAAACCTAGTAGAATGTTCAAAAAAATAAGGGATATATTCAAAGGGGAAGATCAGGCAAAACGAGAAAAAGATTTTGAGATAAAAATAGTAAATGGGAAAGTAGTTGGAAAAAGTTATGAAGGTTCAGATGAAAAAATAGAATCTAAAAATGATGAAGAAGGGGAGAAAGAAAATTTAGCAGAAAACACAGAACAACCAGAAAAAGAAAATAATCTAGATGAACATACACCTCCAAAAAAATATAAGAGGGCTAAAGGGCGACCAAAGAATAAAAAGGGATTTTTTGCAATGCTTAGGGGAGCAGGAAGAGCGAAAAATACTATTCAAGGATATAAATATGATATAAAGTATTGGGAAAAAATAGCTAGAAAAATGAATAAGACGGTATATAGTTTAAAATTAACAGACATAGAAGCTGCTAATGGGGGAGAAGATATAAATACGGTAAGAAGACGGGTTTCAGCTTTAAAACAACTAGGAAAATGGTATTTAAGAGATGATTTTCCTAATTTACATATAGAATGCGAAAAAATAATGTTGGGGAGAAAGAAAAAGAGGATACCAAAAGCTAAAGATGAAGATGAATTCATTGATATAAGAGAAGAATCTAAACGTTTAATTGCACAAAATAAACGTGAAGGAATATGGTTAGGGTTAATGATTATGTGTGGTCTTAGAATAAGTGAGATAGGTACTGTAGAGTATAGTGATGAATATATAACAGTCATAGGGAAAGGAAATAAAGAGAGGAAGATTCCAGCACCGAATTGGCTTTTAGCTGCTTTAAAAAATTTTAAAGTAGATGGACATGGGGGTTACAGAATGAAACGACAGATTGTAGACAGAAATTTACGAAAGATAGGGTATTCAAAATTTCATACATTGCGGCATACATATGCAACAATGCTTTTAAAAAGAGGGGTTAAGTTAGAGGATATACAGCAATTATTAGGACATTCGAGCATAGCTACCACTCAAATATATGCAAAGACACAAGTTAACAAGGAGGCTACGAGTGTATTGGAAAGGGATTAATATAATAATTTATATTTTATTATCATCAAGTTTACTAGGAATGACTACTAATATAGAAAAATTAAATGATAAAAAAATAGAGAAATATTGGAAAGATTTAAAAGAAAAGGCTGACGAAATGTGGAATGAAAAATTTGATTTAGATCTAGGTATAAATTTAGATGTAGATGAGTCTGGAGAAAAATCTATTGGAGGTTCTTTTAAGATTCCATTATATGGGAAATCAGAAAAACGGAAAAAATCTTCAGAAAAACGAGAATTTTTAGAAAAAGGGGCAGATTATTTAGAAATTTTGCAAAATAATGTAAAAAAAATTAAAATACTAAAAGAAAAAGAAAGAATTTTGCGAACTATAATGACAGAACAAGGTGTGACGTCGATAAAAGCCTATCATGAGGCTAAAGAAGAAAGAGTAGAGTTTGAGTCAGAAATAGATTCAATTATTCGAAAATTAGAAGCAATGTTGAGGTGAGTATGCATCAGATAAAAAATAGAGAGATAATAGGTAGAGATAAGTTATTAGCAAAAAAGATATATCCAAAACTCAAAAAAGAAGAAGAATTTATCTTGATTGGGCAAAGGGGAATAGGGAAAACAGAGCTTTTAAAGTGGTCCTATTTACATTATGAGAAGAGAAAGAAAGCATATGTATCATGTAATGATACGTATGGAAATATGATTAAGAAGATAGCAAAGACTCAAGGAATAACAATAAGTAAAAAGAAGATAGCTGATTTACAAAAAGAGGTATTAAAAGGACAAGAAGTAACTTTATTTATAGATGATCTAGAAAGACTAAAACCGAAACAAGTTACTTTTTTTGACGCCTGGGGAAACTGGAATAAGATGTATTTTGCAGGAGTTCCTGGATTTAGAGAAGAAGCAAAAAAGATTTTATGGGGGAAACCTAAAATAAAAATAAATAAGCTTGGAAAAATGGAAAGTATGACTTTAGCAAAACATGTTGTAAAAAAATTAGGATGCATAAAAGCTCCAGATAAAATAGCGACAAAGTCTAAAGGAATACCGGGAAGAATGTGGGCACTTGGAAAAGGTCAAATAGTTAGAGAGACAGATGATAGAACCAAGGAAGAGGAAGTTAATATAGCTCCAATAATGTCTTTATTTGTTGTAGCTATAATGGTAACAAGATATATTGCATTGGGAGTTGGAGAAAGGGATCTTTATATTTTAGCAGGAATTGGAATGGGTGTAGGGTACTTAATTAGACAGATTATACGGGTGATTCAATGACTACTCCAACGCATGCTATTTTTTCAATACTTATAGCAGTATATTTTAGTTTAACTTCAAAATGGGTTTTAGCTTATATGATTATAGGAAGTTTACTTCCAGATATCGATCATCCTAGAAGTTTTATAGGAAGGGTATTTTTCTTTATATCAAATCCACTTCAAAAAAAATTTGGTCACCGAACAATAACACATTCGTTATTGCTTTGGGTTCCAGTAATGGTTTTGGGGTATTTTTTTAGTCCATTAATTTGGTTTAGTTTAGGGGCTATGAGTCATATATTTCTTGATATGTGGAATGTTGGAGGTGTTCCTATATTATATCCTTTGGATCATCGGATCTATGTTATGGCAAATCGGGGATTTAGGATAAGATCAGGGAAGAAAAAAGAGTTTATATTGCTACTATTTTTCTTGGTATTTGCTGGATTAGGCTATAAATTAGACCAACTTGGAGGATTTAGAGGAGCTTTGAGAGAGATGATAGGGGATTATAATTCTGCTATAGCAAGTTATGAAAAAGCAGGAACTAAAGTGTGTTATTTAGAAGGAAAATTGAGATATACTTCAGGACAGATTGAAAAAAATGAGTGGCTTATTGTAGGGAAAAATAAGTCTTGGAGCTCTCTAACTCTTTATGATGAAGAAGAAAAGAGGTTAATCAATGTTCCTAATGATGGTAAGATGTTAAGGGCTAATTTAAGGCCTACAGAGAGTAATTGGAACGTTATATCTTTTGAGAAAACAGTGGACCTAAAGAATAATCCAAAGCTGATATTTTATAAGGTTAATAAATATTGGCACCAAGCAAAAAAGGGGGATATTCTGTTAGGAGATGTTAAATATTTAGGTAGATGTGTTATAGATTAAGGGGGAAAGATTGAACAATAAAGGATTTACATTGTTAGAAATGATGATAGTGGTAGCAATAGTAGCTATATTAGCTACAACGGCTACAGTTTCACTAAAAGGAAGAGCAGAAA
>JBNJFI010000125.1:0-4090 GCA_051746725.1 Fusobacteriota bacterium | reverse complement strand
ATAAAGAATAATTAAAACTTGGCGTAATTAAATTATATTTTATATCATTCTATAAAAAGAAGGTTGATAATATGGAAAAATTTGAGACAAAAGCAATAATGGATAATCTCGAGGACATGATTCAATTTGTATTGGAAAATGTAAGTAAAAGAGTTGAGGATGACAAAAAGTTAAAAAATAAGATAAGATTAGCCTGTGAGGAAGTTTTCGTAAATATAATAAATTATGCTTATGGAGATGAAACCGGGGATATAGAAATATATTATGAGGATGATTTAGAAAACAATACTTTTACTATTATAGTAGAAGACTCTGGTGTTGAATTTGATCCTTTTAAAAGAGAGGATCCAGATATAGATCTACCTATGGAAGAGAGAACTATAGGAGGACTAGGTATATTTATGGTTAAAAATATAATGGATGATGTTGAATATAAAAGGAAAGATGGAAAAAATATTTTAAAAATGGTTAAGGGATTATAATGTTAAAAAAAGTAAAAGATAAGTTTCATTCAAAAAAGGTTTTTATAATAAAATTTAATACTTTAGTTTTAATATTTATTTTGATGATTTTTAAAATGTCTTTTTCAGAGGATATATTCAAAGAAGAAGATTATATAGAAAAAAATGGAAAAACTCAGTTAGAAGAGTTTAGGCCAATCAAAAAAGAGCAGGGTAAGTTTAAAGTAGCTTTAATTCAAAGCGATGACTACCCTGAATATTATGGTGTCTTCTTTTCTATTTTAGAAGGATTAAAAACCCTTGGCTGGATATCAGAGGATACAGACCTTATAAATAGAGAAAAATATTCAACTAATAGGGAATTAATAAATAACATATACAAAAAAGAATACAGTGAATATATAGAATTTAACCCTAAATATTTTTATAGTTTTTTAGCCGATGAAGAAAATGCCAAGACTAAGGAATTTAAAAAAGTTATGGAATTATGCAAAAAAGGGGAAGTAGATCTTGTTATATTATTAGGAACCCTTGCTTCAAAACAAGTATTAAAGGATAAAAAATACAAAACTAATACTGTAATAGATGCAGTATCTGCTCCTATAGGTTCAGGGATAATAAAATCTTCTGATGACTCTGGAAAGAATTTTTTAACTGCTAGAATAGATAAAGATCAAATAACACGGCAAGTTCGATTATTCCATGATGTAGTTGATTTTGATAAATTAGGGGTAATATATGAAGATACTGAAAACGGAAGATGGTATGCTGGAATTGATTCTGTGGAAAAGGTTTCAGAGGAAAGAAATTTTGATCTAGTGGTTGATAATGAGGTTTTAGCAGAACCAACTAAAGAGGAGTATGGAGAAGCCTTTAAGATGTATTTAGATGCAATAGATAGAGTCGCCCCTAAAAGTGATGCAATATTTTTAGGTATATCTGGAGGTCTAGAAACAGAAAATTTACCAAATGTTATGGAAAAATTAATATATGATTATAAATTGCCTTCATTTTCAATGGAAGGTTCACATGTAGTATCCAAGGGAGCTTTATTAGGAGTTTCAGGTAAAGAGACAGGGTTATATAATGCAAAAAAGGTAGTTAAAATATTAAAAGGGGAAAAGCCTAGAGAGTTAGAACAGAGATTTGAAAAGATGCCTAGAATAATAATAAATTTAAAAACAGCAAAATTAATTAATTTTAATATGCCAATAGATATTATAAGAACAGCAGATAAGATATATACTGAAATTGAAGGTGAATAATATGGCAAATAATATGAAATTTGCAAAAAAGATATTAATTTCCTTGACCATCATATTTTTTTCTATAACGATAAATTTTATTTTAAATATCTCTTCCTATGAAGATATTTATAAAAATACATTAATTTCAAAATTTAAACAGGTAAATTCAGAGATTAACTCTATAATTACAACAGGGGTAAATTTTGGGAAACCTCTTTATAAATTTAGTAATATAGAAACATATTTTGAGAAAATAATTGATGAAAATCAAGATATAAAAAATGTTTTTATAATTTCAAAAGCTGGCGAAGTTTTATATAGCCATGATGATAATTACACAGATCGATATATAATGGACTCTTTATTAATTAATGAAAATCAAGATATGGATATTAAAAGATCCGAAGGAAGATACTTTATAGCTTCTCCTATCATTGCAAATGATGGATTGGTAAAGGGATATGTCTATATAGAATTTTTAGAAAAGGTAATCAATGATGAAACAGCAGATATGATTTCTGAAAAAATTAATGTATTTATGATTGCTATTGTTATATCTGGATTATTATTAATAGGATTATATTTTTTTATGAAAAATATAGGATCGAAAAAAGTAAATATAAAAAAGATGCAACTAATTGTAATCCTAACTTTAATTATTTCCCAAATAGGATATACATATATTAGTTTAAATAATTTCGAAGGACAATATATAAATTTATTAAATGATAATCTTGAGAATTTTTCCAGAACAATCAAAAAAGAGATAGATTATTATACAAATTTAGGATTAGATTTAGATAAGTTAAAGGGATTAGAAGATTATTTATCTAAAGAGATTCAGGAAGTTCCAGAATGTAAAGGAGTAATAATATCAGGAAGCGATGATGAGGTTTTATACTATGCAGATAATACAGGAGAGACTAAGAGTATATTAGAAGGGAAAATATCCAAGGATCTACTTATAAATATTAAAGATAAATATTTGATTCAAAATAAGATTACTAATAATCAAAATGGAAATATATATTTACACATAAATGAAGATCTGATTAAGAACAAGAGATTTGATCTATTTTTAGATACAGCGACAGTTTTAATAATATCTATCATAATTGGATACCAGATGCTACTTCTTTCAAATATAAAAGTTAATGAATTTATAGATGGAAGATTCAAACAGAGAATAAATAAAAAATATATAATTCAGATATTAGCTTTTTTGTTTTATTTTGCTGAGATGTTACCACTGTCCTTTATAGCTCTCTATATAAGAGATACATATTCTAAAAACACAATCAATATTTTCAATTTATCCCAAGAGGTTATATTTGGAATTCCAATAGCTAGTTATATGTTAGGCGCTGCCATTTCAGTATTGGTAGCTGGATTTTTGGCATCTAGAGTTTCAAAAAAGAGGATATTGAATTACTGCATATTATTTTTAATTTCTGGTGCAATTGGAGCCGCTCTTTCAGAAGATATTATGAGATTAACTATATTTAGAATGCTTTCAGGTTTTGGATATGGAGGTATGAGTATAATATCAACTTCAATTATATTGGAGATATTTAAAGATAAACGGCTGGCCACTGGTTTTGGATTTTGGGCAAGTGGTTATGGTGCAGCTTCTCTATGTGCTGTTCCAATTGGAGGAGTGATTGTTTTTAGATTTGGATATTCAGCAGCTCTTATAGTTTCGGCAATTATATCATTTTTTCTATTGGTATTTACTTTAATTTATTTCAGATACTTTAGTCTAAAACCGTTGGAAATTAAAATTAAAAATAAAGATAAAACTATGAAACTTTCAAAAATATTAAATATATTTAATGACAAAAAAGTTTTTGCGAATTATTTTTTCAGATTATTACCATTTCATATAGTTTATATTGGAATATTTCAGTTTATGATACCATTATTTATGAGTAAAGAGGGAGTATCCCAGGCAAATATTGGGAGAATGCTTACTATTTTTGGTCTGGTTTATTTGGGAATGCCCTTAATAAGCAAACTTGTAGATAGAGTTAAAAATGATAAATTATTTATAATGGTTGGTAATATGATAATAGGTTTATGCCTTTTGTTAATAGGAATATCTTCAAATTTAATTATCTTTTCTCTGGTAATTTTAGGTATTTCTGTAGGAAGTATGATAGGAGATGCAGCTGAGGAATCTTTTATTACATCAACTGATAAAGCCAAAGAGATAGGAAAGACTAAATTTATGAGCATATATAATTCATATGAAAGAGCTATTATGGTTATAGCACCTTTAATAAGTAGTGTTTTAGTTGGCTTTTTTGGATATTCTAAAAGTATATTTATTATTGGTGTATATGTAATAATGTCTACTTTTATCTATATATTTTTATTATATGA
>JBNJFI010000124.1:0-4138 GCA_051746725.1 Fusobacteriota bacterium | reverse complement strand
AATAAAGGAGAAAAAAATGAAAGGTAAAAAGAGTAAAATTGATTTACATTTACATACAACATGTTCAGATGGTACTTTTACTCCATCTGAAATCATTAATTTGGCTAAAGAAAACGATCTTAAAACAATCGCCATAACAGATCATGATACAATAGATGGATTAGAATCGGGAAGGAAAAAAGCTGAAGAACTGGGTATAAATTTTATAAATGGGATAGAATTTTCAACTAATTTTAAAAAAAAAGAGATTCATATATTAGGATACTTTTTTGACAAAAATAACTCTGATTTACTTAAAAAACTAAAAGATTTGAAAAATGCAAGGGTAATAAGGGCAAAAAAGATAATAAAAAAGTTAGCGAAATATAATATAAATATAACGAAAGAGGATATAATGAAAGAGGTTCACGGTGACCTCATAAGTAGAACACATATAGCCAAGGTGCTTTTCAAAAAAGGTTTTGTAAAAAATACAAAGGAAGCCTTTAATAGATACATTGGAGAAAGGGGAATAGCCTTTGTTCCAAAGTTAATTATTGATCCATTTGAAGCTATAGATTTAATCAAAAAAGCTGGCGGATTATCTTTTTTGGCTCACCCAAAATTATTATCACTTGGAGAAAGAAAAACATTAATATTAATAGATAGACTCTGTGAAAAAGGTTTAGATGGTATAGAAACATTTTACCCATCTTTTAGAGATTTAGATAAAATATATTATGAAAGAATAGCAAATGAAAGAGGCTTATTATTAAGTGGTGGATCAGATTTTCATGGAAAAAATAGAGATCATATATCAATAGGGCAAACCTATGTTCCAGAAGAAAAAGTGGATTGGATAGAAAAAAAATTTAAGGAGATTGAAGATGGAAAAAACTAATCGAGTAAAAAAATTATTAAAAGGAAAATTAGATAAGAAAAAAATGATAGAATTAATGAAAATAACAGATCCAGATAAACTGGAAATATTATATACTAAAGCATATGAGATGAAAGAAAAATTTGTTGGCAAAAAAGTTTATTACAGAGGAATAATAGAATTTAGTAATAAATGTATAAAAAATTGTTATTATTGTGGAATTAGAAAAGATAATAAAAATGTTATTCGATTTGATATGAAAGAAGAAGAAATTTTAGAAAGTGCAAAGTGGTGTTATGAAAACAAATATGGATCTCTAGTACTTCAGTCAGGAGAAAGAGCAGATGAAGAGTATGTGGATTATGTTGAAAACTTATTAAAAAAGATAAAGAAATTAAGTAATGGTGATTTAGGAATCACTTTATCTCTAGGAGAACAGTCAAAAGAAACTTACAGAAGATGGTATGCTGCTGGTGCCCACAGGTACTTATTAAGAATAGAAACAACAAATGAAGAGTTATATAAAAAAATACACCCCAATGATGAATTGCATGATTTCGCAAGAAGAGTCAAGTGTTTAAAGGACTTAAGGGAAGTTGGCTATCAGGTTGGTACTGGTGTAATGATTGGACTTCCAGGGCAAACAGAAGAAGACTTGGTAGATGATATATTACAATTTGAAAAATGGGATATAGATATGATTGGAATGGGACCTTATGTAATTCACCGAGAGACGCCCATGGGAAAAGAGGCTGTAAATAGTTTAGACGAGCAAAAAAGGCGATTTAAATTGGGATTAAAAATGGTAGCTCTTTCTAGGTTATATTTGAAAGATATTAATATTGCAGCTACAACGGCACTTCAAGCTTTAAATCCAATTGGAAGGGAATTAGCTTTAAAAGCAGGAGCAAACATATTAATGCCTGTTATAACTCATCAAAATTATAGAGAAGATTATCAATTATATGAAGATAAGCCTTGTATAGATGATAATGCAGATGACTGTAAAAATTGTTTATCTGGAAGAGTGAGTACAGTAGGAGATGAAATAATGTATGGCAAATGGGGGGACTCTTTGCATTGGAAAAAAAGAAATGATTTTAATAAAACGTAAAAGAAAGGGATTTTAGATTGAAAAAATATGCAAAAAAGGTTATAATATCTGTATAGAGAATAAATTAAAATTTAAATAGGAGGGTAATATGAAATTATCAAGTTACTTAGATCCAAAATTGATTTTTACAGATATAAAATCATGCACCAAGGATGACGCAATAAAAGAGCTAATATCTAAGATATCAAAAGAGGATGAAACCATAAAGAAAAATTATAAATTAGTTGAAAAAGCAATATTGGATAGAGAACATGAGATATCTACTGCAATGGGGCATAAAATAGCAATTCCCCATGCTAGAATTGAAGGAATAGATGACTTAATAGTTGGTGTAGGTATTACAGAGGATCCTATAAAATGTGAAATAATAAATACAAAAGTAGAAGATAATGTAGATATATTTTTTATTATAATAGCAGGGAAAACTAAAAATAAATTGACTTTGAAAATGATGTCTGCAATAACAAAATTAGCTCAAAAAGATGAAGTTATAAAAGAAATTGAAGAATGTAAAGACAGTAATAATATATTTAAATTAATAAAAGACTCTGAAATAGAAGTAAATGAGAGAATCACAGCTAAAGATGTTATGCAAAGTGATATCGAATCAGTAAAATTAACTGATACTTTAGAAGAAGTAGCAAAGAGATTAACCATTGAAAATGTTACAGGATTACCTGTTGTAGACCAAATGGGAAAATTTGTAGGAGAGATAACAGAAAGGGAGTTAATTGAGTATGGTATGCCTAAGTACACTTCTGTAATGAAAAATTTGAGCTTTATGACAATAGGTGAACCTTTTAAGGAATATTTTGAAAAAGAATCTGAAGTAAAAGTAGAGGAATTATATAGAGAAAATCCTATTACCATAGACAGAAAGGCTTCTATTATGGAAGTAAGTTTTATAATGGTTACCAAAGGTATAACAAGACTATATGTGGTTGAAGACAATAAGTATTATGGGGTAATTTTTAGAAGTGCATTAATCAAAAAAGTTTTACATATATAGAGGAGGAGATTAGTGAGTTGGAATTTATAATAGGAATAGGAATATTTTTATTTACATACTTTTTAATAATAACTGAAAAAATTCCCCATTCATTTTCTGCTTTAATAGGTGGATTTGCAATGATAGGAGTGGGAATTTTAACTGAAGAAGAAGCCTTTCATGCAATTGAATTAGAAGTAATTTTTTTGCTTATGGGAATGATGTTAGTAGTACATATAATGTCTGAAACTGGTGTTTTTGAATGGGTCTCGATAAAAGTTGCGCAGCTAGTAAAGGGAGAAGCTTTTTTATTAATGGTGCTTTTAATGATTGTAACAGCTGTATTTTCTGCTTTTTTGGACAACGTAACAACAATTTTATTAATAGCTCCAGTAACAGTGGTGCTAGCAGGACAACTTGAAATAAGTTCAATCCCTTTTTTGATAGCTGAAACTATGGCTGCAAATATAGGAGGAACAGCAACATTAATTGGAGATCCGCCTAATATATTAATTGGTCATGCAGCTGGAATAGGTTTTAATGAGTTTTTAATAAATCTATCTCCGCTGGTTTTAATAAATTTAGTAGTTTTGATATTTACATTTTGGATAATGTTTGGAAAAAAGATGAAAGTATCAAGAGAACTAAAAGCAAGAATTATGGAATTGGATCCTGATAGAACACTAAGAGATAAAAAGCTTTTAAGAAACTCGTTAATTATAATGGGACTTATAATTATTGGTTTTTTAACTAATCCCATTACAGGAATAGGACCAGCAGCAGTAGCTTTTATGGGTGCCATTGCCTTAATGACAATTTCTAAACAGGAACCAGAAGAGATTTTTAAAACAATAGAATGGAAAACATTATTCTTTTTTATTGGATTATTTATATTAGTTCAAGGAATTGTAAAAATTGGAGCAATAAGGATAGTTGCTGATAAGGCTTTAGATTTAACTAATGGAAATGTCAAGGCAACATCTATGTTAATATTGTGGTTATCAGCAGTAGCATCTGCAATAGTTGATAATATACCATACACCGCTACTTTGATACCGATGATAAAGGATGAAATGATACCGAAATTAGTTAGTCAAAATCCCGATGTTGCATATTCTACAATTAAATATGGTTTATGGTGGGCTTTATCCCTGGGAGCATGTTTAGGAGGAAATGG
>JBNJFI010000123.1:0-4218 GCA_051746725.1 Fusobacteriota bacterium | reverse complement strand
TAAATTTTTTTAACTTATTTTGTGCATATACAAAATAAAGGGAGGTGTTATCATGCCAGCAGGAGATAGAACAGGACCGAATGGAGAAGGATCAAGAACAGGAAGAGGGTTAGGAAAGTGTTCTGATACTGGAAATACTCAAGGGAGAGGAAATGGAACTCCTAGAGGAGGAGCAGGAAATGGACCACAAGATGGAAGTGGACGAAGAAGTGGACAGGGAAGAGGAAGAAATAGAAGATAAACAAAAACTAATAAAAGGAGGGGATTAATATGCCAGCAGGAGACAGAACAGGACCAAATGGAGAAGGAGCAATGACAGGTAGAGGATTAGGAAAGTGTAACGGAAATGATTATCCAGGCGCTTTTAATAATTTTAGAGGATGTAGAAGAGGCGGTCGAGGATTTGGAAGAGGATACGCTCGAGGTGCTCAAGGCTTTGGATACAGACGATATCAGAATGCAACTGCATCTGACCAAAAAAGTTTTTTAGAAAATGAGAAAGAAATATTAAAAAATCAAATGGATGATTTGCAAAAAAGAATTAGTGAATTAGAAGAGGAATAAAATAAAATAAAAAGGGAGTATTCCTACTCCCTTTTTAGAAAGGCAATAAAATGAAAAAAACTTTTGAAACTCTTAAAAATTGTTTACAACCTAGGCCAAATATAGTAGTTTCATCTAGAAAAAATGGTGAAAATAATGCACTGGCTGTAGCTTATGCAGGAAACTGCAGTTATGATCCGCCCATGGTTATGATAGGAATAGTTCCCACAAGACATTCTTATGATATTATAAAGAGTACAGGAGAATTTATAGTGAATGTTGTACCAAAGGACTTAAAGGATGAGTACTATTTTTTAGGAAAGTATAGTGGCAGAGATGTAGACAAACTTGCAGAATTGGATTTAAATATTGAAGATGGGGATATAGTTGATGCTCCTATATTAAAGGATTTCCCTATTAATATTGAGTGTAAAGTTCTTAATTCTATAAGAACTGGTTCACATGAGATGTTTATTGGCAAAGTAAAAAAAGTTCATGTAGACAAGAAGTTAGTTGACAAAAATAATAATGTTAAACTTTCTGACATTGATTATCTTTAATAAAAAAACTAGAAAAGTCAAGGAGGATATATGCGTACCTATGTTGAGTGTATTCCATGTATAATAAATCAGGGAATTAAAACAGCTAAGAGATTAAATATAGATGAGAGTACTCAGCAAGATATGGTTAGGGATATACTAAATTATTTAAAAGATAAAAAATATGACAGTAGTCCCCCTGAGATAGCAAAACCTATTTATAAAATAATAAACAGATATGTAGAAAGAAATGATCCTTTTAAAGAGTTAAAAGATTTTTATAATACAGAAATGCTGAAATTAGAAAAAGATTTAAAAGATATTATAGATTCGAACAGAGATATAAAAACAGCTGTTAAGCTGGCTATAACAGGAAATATTATAGATTTTGGTGCTAAACACAGCTTTACAAAGGAGACAGTTTTAGATAAAGTAACTCAAATTGAAGAGAGTACATTAAATATTGATGATAGTGCTAAATTACAGCAACAACTGAAAAAATCAGAAAATTTACTCTATTTAGGAGATAACTGCGGCGAGATAGTTTTTGATAAAGTTTTTATTGAATATTTACAGGAGGAGTTTCCTAACTTGGATATTACTTATGGTGTGAGGGGTAAACCTGTTATAAATGATATAACAAAAAAAGATGCTGTAGAAGTAGGGTTAAACAAGATTGTTAAAATAATCGATAATGGAGATAGTGCTCCTGGAACTGTGATTAAAGATGCTTCAGAAGAGTTTAAAAAAGTTTTTTATGATGCAGATATAGTTATTACAAAGGGACAAGGAAATTATGAAACCTTAAATAATATAGATAGAGATAACCTATTTTTTTTATTTATGGCAAAATGCAATGTGGTAGCTGAGGCATTGGAAGTTCCAACAATGAGTTTAATATGCAAAGCAAAATAAAATGGAGGTAATAATATGAAAATAGCAGTAATATCAAAAGGAAAAGATTTAAGTTCTGAAATGGATCAAAGATTTGGAAGAGGAGCTGGATTTTTAATAGTTGAAACCAAAACAATGGATAGTAAATGGATAAATAATGAAGGAAAAAATGCAAGTGGTGGAGCTGGTCCTTTAGCAGCAAAAGCTGTAGCAGAGAGTGGAGCTGAAGCGATAATATTATATAAAAATTTAGGACCTAAGGCTGCAGATACTTTGAAAAGATTTGAAGTTAAAACTTATCTAAGAGGCGATGCAACAACTGTAGAGGAAGCTATAAATCTGTTTAAAGAGAATAAATTAGAAGAGATAAATGGATCTAATGTTGAGGAACATAGCGGTTTAAAATAGAGAGGAGATCTTATGAAATTAGCAGTATTAAGTGGAAAAGGGGGAACTGGAAAGACAACGGTTTCTACTAATTTAGCAATATCGTTAGATAACTCTGTAATCTTAGATTGTGATGTTGAGGAACCAAACTCACATCTTTTTTTAAATCCAGATATCAAGGAGACAGTTAATGTCAAAAAAGAGTATCCAAAAGTAGATATGAATAAATGTACTCTGTGTGGTAAGTGTGGTGATTTCTGTAATTTTAATGCTATAATTCCTGCAAAAAACGATGTAGTAGTTTTTAAAGAAAGTTGTCACAGTTGTGGTGGATGCGAAAAAGTGTGTCCTTCAAATGCAATATCTTATCCCAAGCGAGAGATAGGAAAGATATATATAGGAGAAACTGAATATAATAGTAAATTGATATATGGTTTACTCAACTTAGGAGAATTATCTGGTGTTGATATAATAGAGCAAAGTTTGGAAATGGTTTCATACAAAGATAAAGCAATAATTGATTCACCTCCTGGAACTGCATGTTCTACTGTTGCAGCAGTTGAAGAAGCCGATTATGCAATTGTTGTCACTGAACCTACTCCATTTGGAGTAAGTGACATGAAAATGGTCGTGGAGATGTTAGAAAATATGAAGATTCCTTTTGGAATAGTTATAAATAAAGCTGGCTTGGGAGATGGAGAGATATATGAGTATGTTAAGGAGAAAAATCTAGATATATTAATGGAGATTCCATTTGATAAGGAGATAGCACATTGGTATTCAGAAGGAATCCCATTTGTAACTGAATTAGAAGAATACAAAAATAAATTTAAAAATATGTATAATAAAATTAGAAGAAAGGTATAAAAATAGTTGAGGTGTTTTATGGCAACCTATGATGATTATTTAAAAGCAATTCATATCTTAGATTTACCAATGAAATTTAATTTAATAGAATTAAAAAGTAAATATAAAAATATGATAAAAAAGAAGCATCCTGATAAAAATGATAATAAATATGCTGACTTAGAAAGGATTAAATCTGCTTATGAGTTATTAAAAAGTTATATTGAAAATTATAAATTTAATTTTAAAAAAAATGATTTTAAATTTTTAACGGAAGATATTTTTGAAGAAAAATTAAGAAATGAGTGGGAGGTGTAAAGTGGATTTAAATGAAATAGTTGTAATATCTGGAAAGGGAGGAACAGGAAAGACTACTTTAGTTACTTCAATGATCCCCTTTTTTGAAGATCTAGTCATTGGAGATTGCGATGTGGATGCACCGGATTTAGATATTATATTTGATAAGACTTTGGAAGATGAAAGAGAGTTCGTGGGAACCCAAAAAGCTGTAATAGATGAGGATAAATGTATTAATTGTGGAAGATGCCATGAAAGTTGTAATTTTAATGCAATAACATCTGATATTGAGATGAAAACCCACAAGTGCGAAGGTTGTGGAGTTTGTGAATATGTTTGTCCAGTTGATGCAATCACCATGGTAGATGGCGTAGTTGGAAAAATATTTACGTCTAAGACTGATTATGGAAAGATGGTCCACGCTAGATTAATACCAGGAGAGGAAACCTCTGGAAAGTTGGTTTCTGAAGTTAGAAAGGTTGCAAAAAATATAGCAGAATCTGAAGGGAAAACCAATATGCTTGTGGACGGTTCTCCAGGAATGGCCTGTAATGTTATATCGTCTATGACAGGGGCAAAAAAGGTAGTGATAGTTACTGAACCAACACTATCTGGATTGCATGATTTAAAAAGAGTTTATGATGTTACACAGAAGTTTAGACTCCCTGTAACTGTTGTAATTAATAAACATGATATATCTAAAAATATGACC
>JBNJFI010000122.1:3210-4411 GCA_051746725.1 Fusobacteriota bacterium | reverse complement strand
TGTGTCAAGAAGGGACTCTTAAAAACAGAACAGATGAATTCTAGAACAATGAAATATATCTTGACGCCTAGAGGCCTAAAGGAAAAGACAAAAAAGACGTTGAGATATATAAAACGTTCTTATCACCAAATAATAAAAGTGAGTAAGAGAATCGAACAAAGTATAGAATATGCAAATGATAAAAAATTATATCTGTTAGGTGAAAAAGATGAGGTTTATGAGATCGCAAAAAGAGTGCTTGAGGAAAATAATGCAAAATATAATTATGTTAGCAGTGAAAAAGAAATAGATAAAAAAAATGGAATTGCTTTGCTATGGGATGTAGATCTAGAAGATAGACTAGAGGTTGATTATATTAATATAATTGAAAAATAGATACTTAATTTGAAGGTAGAGGTTATTATGTCAAAAAAGATTGATGAAAAAATAACTAATATAATTTTAGAAGAATTAAATCATCTTAAAATAGACTTTATATATATTTTTGGTTCATATGCCCAGGGGAAAAATAGAGAAGATAGCGATCTAGACATCGCATTTTATTCTAATGAAAAATATGATGAATATAAATTGTTTTTAATTAAAAATGAATTGAGTAAAAAATTAAAAAAAGAAATAGATTTAGTTCAGTTAAAAGAATCATCAACTGTTTTTCAAAAAGAAGTGATATCTAAGGGGACAGTAATATACGAAAAGAATGAGATCAATCGCCAGAAGTTTGAAATGATAGTTATGAAAAAATATATGAAATTAAATCAAGAGAGATCTGAGATAATTGAAAATTATAAAGTGGATTAATACTATAGTGAGGTGTATATATGAAAGATGATATAGTTTTGAATAAAATAGAAACCATTAAAAGATGCATAAATAGAGTTGAAGAAGAATATGAAAATAATCCTAAAAATTTAAAAATATACAGAAGACAGGATTCGATAATTTTAAATATACAGAGGTTATGTGAGGCAAGTATTGATTTAGCTAACCATTACATTAAAGAGAAAGGGATGGGGATCCCGCAAAAAAGTAGAGAAGCTTTTGAAATATTAGGAAAGAACGAAATCATCACTGAAAAATTAGAAAATAGCTTATCAGCAATGGTAGGGTTTAGAAATATTGCAGTTCATGATTATCAAAGCTTGAACCTAGATATAGTTAAAGCTATCATAGAAAAACACATATATGATGGTCTGGATTTCGG
>JBNJFI010000122.1:0-3110 GCA_051746725.1 Fusobacteriota bacterium | reverse complement strand
TTCACTGCACTTGAAATACAGAGAATAGATAATAGAGAATATGTAACAGATGAAAAAGCAAAAAAAGAGATAAAGTTATTTTGTTTAAAATCGGTTTATAAGAAGAGTAGATATATAAACTAAGAGAGTATAGAAATTTTTTAGCCACTAATTTTCACCAATTGACACAGATAAAGATAAAATGATCTGGAATGAAAACGATAAGAATAAATGGAGGTTAAATAATTATTCACTATTCATTATTAATTATTCACTGCACTTAAAGGGGGGAGAAGAAATGCTAGAATCTGATTTGAAAGAGATAATAGATCAAGGAGAAAACGCTTCTGTAGAATTTAAATCAAAAGAAGTTAGACCATACTCTATAGCTAAAGAGATGGTTTCTTTTGCAAATTCCAAAGGAGGAGTAATTTTAATTGGAATTAATGATAAAAAAGAAGTAGAGGGAATATATAATGATTTTAATTATGAAGAGTGGTTAATGAATATATCTAGAAATAATGTTATTCCAGAGTTAAATATCCAAGTCAAAAAAGTATCTTTTAAAAATAAAGATATAATCTATATAAATGTTCCCAAAGGACTGAGTAAACCATATCAGACTAACAGGAATGAATTTTTAGTTAGAGTAGGTTCTACTAACAGAAATGCTTCTCAACAGGAACTATTACGACTTTTTCAAAAATCAGGATTTTTCCATTTCGACTCTACCGGTGTAGATGGAACCTCTTTAAGAGATCTAAATATGACAAAGATAGATGAATATTTTTCTAGATATGATGTAGACTTTATAAATGAAGACAAAAAAGAGCAGACGAAATTATTAAAAAATACTGATATTATTACAGAAGATAATAATTTAACAGTAGCTGGATTATTAATTTTTGGCATAAATCCACAAAGATACCTTATGAACTCTTCGATTTCTTTTGCTAGGTTTAAAGGAGAGAAAATAGACTCAGAGCTATTAGATAAACAGGTTATAACAGGAACAATTGATACTCAAATTGATACTGCCTTTAGCTTGGTTAAAAATAATATAAAAAGACCATCGGATATAATGGGAACTAAGAGAGTGGATACAAAAGAAAGTTATCCTGATAAAGTTTTTAGAGAACTCTTAGTTAATGCATGTGTTCATAGAAATTATTCTATTTTAGGGTCGAGGATACGTATATTTTTCTTTGATAATAGAATAGAGTTTATAAATCCAGGGAGATTACCTAATACCATAACAATCGAGAAATTAAAAGCTGGAGTTTCCTATGCAGTAAACCCTGTAATTGTTAAATTTATGGAGAATTTAAGATATATAGATAAATTAGGTCGGGGTTTGCCTATGGTGTATAGAGAGGCAAAAAAGTTAGGAAAGGAAGTTATTTTTGAAGAATTAGGTGAAGAGTTTAAAGTTACTTTATATTTGTAAAAAGTATAAGCCAAGTTAGAAATACATAAATAAGAAATTTTTTAGCCACAAATTTTCACCAATTCGCACGAATAAAGATAAAATGATCTGGGATAAAAATGAGAAAGGTAAAATTAGGTTAAAAAACTATTCACTATTCATTATTAATTATTCACTGCACTTAAGGGGAGGTTAAAATGTATTTAGCTAGAGAAATCAAAAATAAAATCAAAAGAAAGATTTGCGATGCAGTAAATCCTGAAAGCATTATTTTGTTTGGCAGTTATGCAAATGGAACAGCTGACAATGAAAGTGATATTGATTTGATGGTTATAGAAAGAGAGTTAAAAAATTCAAAAGTAAAAGAAGCAATTAAATTAAGAAAATTATTAAAAGATGTAAAGGGACCAAAAGATATACTAGTTTTAGACAAAGAAGAATTTGATTTTTATAAAAAAGAACCTGGGTCAATAGTCAGAGAAGCGAATGAAAAAGGTGAGATAATATGAAGTTTGAAAAAAATTATGAAATTTTATTAAAAAAAGCAAATACAGATTTAAAAAGTGCTGAAATTTTGTATTCCACAGATAATGAAGAAATCGATGTTGAGGTAATTTTGTTTCATTTACAACAGGCTGCAGAAAAATATCTGAAATCTTTAATATCTTATAATGGAATTCATTTTTCAAGGACACATGATTTAGTACAACTTCTTGAAGATAATTCTAATGAACTTTTAAATTTGAAGGTAGATCAAGATTTATTATTAGAATTAAATCAATATGCAGTAACAGGTAGGTATAATTATATTAGCGAAATAGTAGAAAATATAGACGATTATTTTAATTGTGTTATTGTTATTAAAGAGATTATTATGGAAATAATAGAAGAGTAGATATCTAAACTAGGAGAATATAGAATTTTTTTAGCCACCAATTTTGACCAATTGGCACAAATAAAGATAAAATGATCTGGAATAAAAATGATAAGGATAAAATTAGGTTAAAAAACTATTCACTATTCATTATTAATTATTCACTGCACTTAAACGGGAAGGAATCATGAAAGAAGATATTAGATGGATACAAAGATTTAATAATTTTAAAAAGGTTTTTTCTCAATTAGAAGAAGCAGTTAATCTACATAAACAGAGAAAGCTTTCTAAACTTGAAAAACAGGGAACTATAAAAGCCTTTGAATTTACAAATGAATTAGCTTGGAAAACTTTAAAAGATTTTTTGGAAAGTAAAGGGAATCAAGATATATATGGTTCGAGAGATGCAGTAAGAGAATCCTTTAAATATGGACTAATATCAGACGGAGATATTTGGATGCAAATGATTAAAAGTAGAAATCTAAGTAGTCATACATATGATGAGTCAACTATGGATGAGATAATCAAGTATATAATGGAAAGCTATTATTTAGAGTTCAAAAAAGTTATGAAAAAATTAGAGGATTTAAAAAATAAAGAAGGTCAAAAATGAGATATGGTTTAAAAAAAGAGACTTTGAAAAAAATCACAAGTATTTTTTCTGGAGAAGAAAAAGTACAAAAAGTTATCCTTTATGGTTCAAGAGCAAAGGGTAACTATAGAAAAGGATCTGATATAGACATCACTTTAATTGGAGAGAATATTAATTTAGAAGATTTGAATAGATTAAGCATAAAATTAGATGATTTATTATTACCTTATACTTTTGAT
>JBNJFI010000121.1:0-4412 GCA_051746725.1 Fusobacteriota bacterium | reverse complement strand
ACCGAAATTAGTTAGTCAAAATCCCGATGTTGCATATTCTACAATTAAATATGGTTTATGGTGGGCTTTATCCCTGGGAGCATGTTTAGGAGGAAATGGAAGTTTAGTAGGGGCCTCTGCTAATGTTGTGGCAGCGGGTGTAGCTCGAAAAAGTGGTACTCCAATTACATTTTTAGAATTCATGAAATATGGAGTTATAGTAACTTTTGAATCCATGGTTTTGAGTAGTTTTTATTTATGGTTCTTTTACTTAAATTAAAAAAAATATAATTTATTAGATAGTTGCAAAACTATGGAAAGAAAATATAGGGTTATCCATAAAGCTACTAACAGATTTAATCTAATTTGATTTTGTATTACGCGGGCGAAGGCCCTTCGCCCTTACGGTCCAGGTTAGGTAGGAATAGGAATATAAGTTTTTCTGTAAGGGCAAATGGCGTTTGCCCGGGTGTGATTCGTTAGTATAAATGGAGGATAATATAATTTATAGGAGTCGTAAATTAAAAAAAATTATAATTTATAGATAGGAGGTCAAATAAGTTGGATTTTTTTATAGGGATAGGGATATTTCTAATTGTTTATTTTTTAATAATAACAGAAAGAATACCTCATTCTTTTGCAGCTCTAATAGGTGGAATAGCAATGATATTACTAGGAGTATTAACTCAAAAGATTGCTTTTCATGCAATAGAGCTTGATGTGTTATTTTTATTAATAGGAATGATGATAATTGTCCATATATTATCTGAAACAGGTATTTTTCAGTGGATAGCAATTAAGATGGCTCATCTAGTAAAAGGTGATCCTCTATTATTACTATTATTACTTGTAATGGTCACAGCGATTTTATCGGCCATGTTAGATAGTGCTACCACAATTTTATTGATTGCTCCTGTATCGATATTATTAGCAGAACAATTAGAATTAGATCCAATTTTATTTTTAATACTAGAAACAATGGCTGCGAATATAGGTGGAACAGCAACATTAATTGGAAGTCCTCCAAATATTTTGATAGCCAATGCTTCTGAGCTTACATTTAATGATTTTCTTATAAATCTAGGACCAATGATATTAATAAATTTAGTCTTTTTTGGAATAACTATTTGGATTGGATTTCGGAAAAAACTAAAAGTGTCAAGGGAACTAAAGGCTCGAATTATGGAACTAGATGCAGATAGAACATTAAGCAATAAAAGTCAGTTAATCAAATCCTTAGTTGTAGTATTTTTTATAATGATTGGGTTTTTGACGCACTCAGTTATTCACATAGAACCTTCTACAGTAGCTTTAGGTGGCGCAGTTTTTTTATGTATAATAACTGGAAAGAAGCCAGATAGAGTTTTTAGAGATATTGAGTGGGAAACATTATTTTTCTTCATGGGATTATTTATGATGGTAGAGGGAATAGTGCAAATTGGAATAGTTGAATCTTTAGCAGATAGAGCATTGCAATTTACACATGGAGATTTAAAAATGACAACGATGTTAATTTTATGGATTTCTGCAATATTTTCATTTATTATTGAAAATATTCCTTATACAGCAACTATTATACCATTAATAAAGGATGGACTAATCCCTAATATAGCAGAAGTTCATACAGAAATTCTATGGTGGGCTTTGTCTATGGGGGCTTGTTTAGGAGGAAATGCTACATTATTTGGTTCTTCAGCAAACCATGTTGCAGCTGGAATTGCTGCAAAATCAGGTAATGAACTTTCATTTTTTAGATTTTTAAAATATGGACTATTTTTTGCTGCGCAATCTTTAATAATAAGTAGTTTTTATCTATATTTTGTATATTTAAGATAATGAAAGAGTGAAAAAATGAAAATTAAAATAAAATAAAATGAAAAGAAAAGAAAAAAATAGGGGGAATGTATGAAGGAAGTTTTTATGCAAAAATCTAAAGAGTTTTTAAAAGTAATAGAGAAAAATAAGTGGTCATTATTATCAGTCTTACCAATATTTTTAATACTTACAGTGGTTCCATTAATAGTATTTTTAAAAGTAGTTCCACTGGAAGGGGCGAGATTTGATTATTGGGTAGGAGAAAAAAAGAATTGGGATTTTTTTTCATATTATAAATCATATTGGTTTCAAATTTTAGTTTCGATTGGATTTATTATTTTTGTATTGAAAAAATATATCCAAGATAATTTGGAATTAAATAAAAGCTTTTATTATTATCCTGCAATTGGATATATAATTACAATTTTTATATCTGCTATAGCTTCGAAATATAAAGTGGTTTCTTTTTTTGGATTTGTAGATAGATATGAAGGAATGATAGTTTTATTGGGGTATGTTTTTTTATTTATTTTGGCAATTAATATTTCCGAAAATAAATATGTTTTAAATTTTCTATTCGGTGGATTATTAATATCTGCTATAATAATATCTTTAATAGGAATTGGACAATTTATAGATCACGATTTTTTTAAAACAACATTTGGAAAGTTACTTATATTACCAGAACATTTACATCACTTAACTACAAAATTAGAATTTAGGTTTGGAAAAAATATTTCTTATTCGACCTTATATAATCCAAATTATGTAGGTAGTTATACGGCACTATTATTTCCTTTAACTCTTTCATTTTTTATACTGGCTAAGAAAACAAAATTAAAAATAACATTAGGTTTAGTAAACTTAATTATTTTTGGAGGGTGGCTAGCGTCGGATTCAAGAGCTGGATATGTTGGAGTTGGAGTATCGATGGTATTTTTGACAGTTCTTTTATTTAAAAAAATATTAAAAAATATTATTCCAATTTTAATCCAAGCAGTAGGTTATATTATAGTTTTTTCAATACTTATGGTTTTTTCTGAAGGAGAATTGGGTAAAGAATTCTATAGTTTGATATTTGAAGCTAAAAGTGTTGCAGGAGAAGAAGAAAGAATAGGTACGCTAAGAGATATAGATATTAATGATTCTAGAAATAAACTTACTCTAGTAAATAAAGAAAAAGAAAAATTAGCAATAGAATTAAAAGATAACAGTATTAATTTTCTTGATTTTAATGGAGATAAGATAGATTTAATCAAAAAAGGGAATGAAATAAAGTTTGATCATGAGACTTATGAAAATTATTCATTAACTCAAGTAAACCCTCAAGTTTTTAAATTGAACTATCAAAATACTGTTTTAAATCTCCATTTCGGTAAAGATGGGAAAATAAAGATATATAATTCCAGAGGGAAATTAAAAGAGATAAAAGATATTCCATATATAAAAGCAGTGGATGGAAAAGAAAAAGTTTTTTCTCAACGGTTCTATATATGGTCTAGATCGATTCCTTTATTAAAAAATGCAATATTGTGGGGTTATGGTCCAGATACATATGCCATAAAATTCCCTCAAGAGGATTATTTTGGAAAACTAATAGCTTTTGGTACAGTGGGCAAAATAGTAGATAAACCCCATAATATGTATTTGCAGATTGCGATAAATACAGGGTTATTATCTCTGATTATTTTCCTTATAATAGTTTTTAAAGCAATATATGATAACTTAAAAAGATATACAAAGCAAGAAGATTATAATTATTACGATATATTACGAATAAGTTCTTTTTTCGCAGTTATTGGATATTTAGTAGCAGGCCTTGCAAATGATAGTGTGGTTTCTGTGGCGCCAGTATTTTGGTTTTTGTTAGGTATTTCTGTTATTCAAATTAGAGAGCAAAAAAATAAAAAGACAAAAAACATACCAAATTAAAAATAAAATAAATACGAGTTGAGGGAGAAGCTATTGGTTTCTCCCTTTAAATTAGAGGAGGTTACAATGGGTACAAAATCATTATCTAAATTAACTGATGAATTTAGAAAATTACCAGGTATCGGTGAAAAAACAGCACAGAGATTATCGTTTTATGTTATGGAGATGTCAAAAGAAGAAGTGAAGAGTTTTGCAGATGCAATGATAGAAGTAAAAAATAAGATCACTAAATGTGAAGTTTGTGGTAATTTAAGTGAAAGTAAAACTTGTAATATATGTGAAGATAATAATAGAGATAATAAATTAGTTTGTGTAGTAGAAGGTCCTAAAGATGTCATAGCCATGGAAAGAGGAGGGCGTTATAAAGGGAAATATCATGTATTGCATGGGAAGATTGATCCGTTAAATGGAATAGATGTAGAAGATTTAAACATAAAGAGCCTTTTGCACAGAATTGAAAAAGAGGATATAGAAGAAATAATATTAGCTCTAAATCCTGATTTAGAAGGAGAAACAACCGGGATGTATTTAACAAAATTACTTAAAAATTTTGATATAAAAATAAGTAAGATAGCAAGTGGAATCCCCATGGGAGGGAATATTGAATTTTCTGATATGGCAACTCTTTCTAGATCTATTGAGGATAGACGTGAAGTGGATAAAGATTAAAAGAACCTAGAATTCCA
>JBNJFI010000120.1:0-4459 GCA_051746725.1 Fusobacteriota bacterium | reverse complement strand
ATATGTTAAATAAGTTAAAATCAATATTTGGATCAAACAAAAAAGAGGAGGAAAGTAATATGAGTATGTTTTGTTATCAGTGTCAAGAAGCAGCAGGAGGAGAAGGTTGTACAGTAAAGGGTGTATGTGGAAAAACAGATGAACAATCAAATTTAATGGATCTTTTAATTTATGTTACTAAGGGAATATCTGTTTTAACAACAGAAGCTAGAAATCAAGATGTAAATTTTGATTATAAAGAGGTTAACGACTTTGTAATGGACGCATTGTTTACAACAATTACAAATGCAAACTTTGATGATGTAGCAATTGAAAATAAAGTCAAAAAAGGTTTAAAATTAAGAGATGAGTTGAAAAGTGATTTAGAAAAAGCAGGAGCTAAATTCAATAATCTTCCAGGTGAATCTACTTGGACTCCTAAAAATGATACCGACTTAGAATCTAAAGCCAAAAAAGTTGGGGTTTTAGACACAGAAAATGAAGATGTAAGATCATTAAGAGAATTAATAATATATGGTGTGAAGGGAATGGCAGCATATGCAGATCATGCAAATAATTTAGGATACGAAAAAGAAGAGATAGCTGTATTTATACAAGAAGCTCTAGCTAAAACATTAGATGACTCTTTAAGTGTAGATGATTTAACAGCATTAACTCTTGAAACTGGAAAATATGGTGTAGAAGCAATGGCTCTATTAGATGAAGCTAATACAAGTACATATGGTAATCCAGAAATGACAAAGGTAAATATAGGTGTAAGTGATAAACCAGGAATATTAGTTTCAGGACATGATTTAAAAGATATAAAGCAATTATTGGAACAAACTCAAGGAACTGGTGTAGATGTATATACTCATAGTGAGATGTTACCAACTCATTACTATCCAGAGCTTAAAAAATATGATAACTTAATAGGTAACTATGGTAATGCTTGGTGGAAACAAAAAGAGGAATTTGAAAGCTTTAATGGACCAATTTTATTTACAACAAATTGTATAGTTCCTCCAACAGGAGATGAAGCTTATAAGGATAAGATATTTACAACTGGTTCGTCTGGATTAGCAGGATCAACACATATAGAAGCAGATGAAAATGGCAAAAAAGATTTCAGCGAAATTATAGAATTAGCCAAAAAATCTAAAGCGCCAAAAGAGATAGAAACAGGTGAAATTGTAGGTGGATTTGCACATGCCCAAGTTATGGAGTTAGCGGATAAAGTAGTAGATGCAGTTAAGAGTGGAGCTATTAAAAAATTCTTTGTAATGGCAGGTTGTGATGGAAGAATGAAGTCAAGAGATTACTATACTGATTTTGCAGAGGAGTTACCAAAGGATACAGTAATATTAACAGCTGGATGCGCAAAGTATAGATATAATAAATTAGATTTAGGAGATATAGGTGGAATACCTAGAGTATTAGATGCAGGACAATGTAATGATTCATATTCACTAGCTGTAATAGCTCTTAAATTAAAAGAGGTATTTGAATTAAATGACATAAATGAGTTACCAATAGCATATAATATAGCATGGTATGAGCAAAAAGCTGTAATAGTGTTATTAGCTTTACTTCACTTAGGAGTTAAAGATATACACTTAGGACCAACATTACCGGCTTTCTTATCACCAAATGTTACTAATGTGTTAGTTGAAAACTTTGGAATCGGTGGAATAACAACTGTAGAAGAAGATATGAAGATGTTTTTAGACTAATAAATATTTATAAGAGTAGTTGGAAATCATGGAAAGAAAATTCTAGGTTATCTATAAAGATATTAAAATTTAAAAGTTATCTCCTTATCTAGGGGAATATATTAATTTTTAAGGCCTTGATTTAGCAGATATGGAATCTGCCCCTAGAGTTGGATAAACTAAAAAGATAAGATATCAAGTTTCCCATAGATTTATTAACAGAATTAGTTTTGGGTGATGCGGGCGAAGGCCCTCTAATATAAATATTTTATTTTAGGGAAACAAAAAATAATTATAATTGTAATGTGTATATAATTAGAAGATTAGAATTTTGAAATCATCTAAAAGGTTTATCAAAAAAGGGGAGAGATCCTCTTTTTTGTTTTTTGAATTACACTGAGACCAATAAAAAATCATAATAGAATAAAATTAATAAATGGCTTTCATTCTAAGTTAAAAAAAAGAAGTTGAAAAAATAAATAAAAAAAAGGAAAAATAGAAATCCTTAGTATATTTATAATGAACTATTACATAATACTAATAATTTTTTACAAAAACTAAAAGGAGGAGATAAGTATGAGTATGTTTTGTTATCAGTGTCAAGAAGCAGCAAAGGGAGAAGGATGTACAGTTCGAGGTGTTTGCGGAAAGACAGACGATCAAGCTAACTTAATGGATCTTTTAATCTACGTAACTAAAGGTATATCTTTTTTGACAACAGAGGCTAGAGAACAAAAGGTTGATTACGATTTTTCTGAGGTTAATGAGTTTGTTCTAGATGCACTTTTTACAACAATAACTAACGCAAATTTCGATGATGCGGCAATTGGAGAAAAAATCAATGAAGCTATAAAATTAAGAGATAAATTAGAAGAAGATTTAGTGATTAAAGGTGTTAACTACTCAGATTTACCTGACGAAGTTACTTGGAATCCAGATAATGATAAAGACGTGGAAGAAAAAGCAGAAAAAGTAGGAGTTTTACAAACAGAAAATGAAGATATAAGATCATTGCGAGAATTAATAATTTACGGAGTAAAAGGAATGGCTGCTTATACTGATCATGCTAATAATTTAGGATATGTAAATGATGATATTTCAGTTTTCATACAAGAAGCATTGGCTGCTACTTTAGATGATACATTAAATGTAGATGAATTAACAGCTTTAGTACTTGAAACAGGAAAATATGGTGTGGAATCTATGGCGCTATTGGATGAAGCTAACACAGAGTCTTATGGTAATCCAGAGATGACAAAAGTAAATATAGGAGTAGGAGATAATCCAGGAATATTAGTTTCAGGACATGATTTGCGAGATATAAAGCAATTATTAGAACAGACACAGGGAACAGGAGTAGATGTATATACTCATAGTGAGATGTTGCCCACTCATTATTATCCAGAATTAAATAAATATGATAATTTAATAGGAAACTATGGAAATTCATGGTGGAAACAAAAAGAGGAGTTTGAAACATTTAATGGGCCTATATTATTCACAACAAACTGTATAGTTCCTCCAAAAGATGATGCTTCATATACAATATTTACCACAGGATCTTCTGGATTAACTGGATCAACTCATATAGAGGCAGATGAAGATGGGAATAAAGATTTTAGTGAAATAATAGAATTTGCTAAAAAATGTAAATATCCAGAAGAAATTGAAACCGGTGAAATTGTTGGAGGATTTGCACATGAACAGGTATTTGCTTTGGCAGATAAAGTTGTAGAGGCAGTAAAAAATGGAGCAATTAAGAAATTCTTTGTAATGGCTGGATGTGATGGTAGAATGAAGTCTAGAGAATATTATACTGAATTCGCTGAAGAACTACCAGAAGATACAGTAATATTAACTGCCGGATGTGCAAAATATAGATATAATAAACTTGATCTAGGAGATATAGGTGGAATACCTAGAGTTTTAGATGCAGGCCAATGTAATGACTCTTATTCTTTAGCTGTTATTGCAATGAAACTAAAAGAGATATTTGAATTAGAAGATATAAATGATCTACCTATAGCATATAATATAGCTTGGTATGAACAAAAAGCTGTAATAGTGTTATTAGCACTTCTATATTTAGGTGTGAAAGATATACATCTTGGACCAACATTACCAGCTTTCTTATCACCAAATGTAGCAAATGTATTAGTTGATAAATTCGGTATTGCTGGAATAGATTCTGTGGAAAAAGATATAGAAATGTTCATGGGAGAATAAATAATTTATTAATCAGAATAGTAGGTAGTTGCAAAACTAAAGAATAAAATTTTAGGTTATCCACAGAATTATCAACAATTTAAAGCCCCCCTTCCTAGCCTTCCCCCTGGCAGGGGGAGATTTAGAGGGGGGCAGACCTTAAAAGTAAGTGTAATAAAAGCAATGAAGTATAATGGTTAGAGTTTTGCAACTAGCTATAATCAGAATAGTATAAAGAGGGGTGGACTTTAAAAAATATATAATATTAGGAGCTTGTAATCCTCCATATGCTCATAAGGCTCTTCTAGCAAAAGAAAGGATATGACTTATGCTACCATGTAATGTAGTTGTATATCAAAAAGATGGAAAAAGGGTAGTAACAGCAATAAATCCAAAGGTAACAATGGGAAGTGTTGAGAATCCTAAACTGGATAAGATAATAGAGGAAATAGATGGTAAACTCAAAAAAGTGATCGAGTCCGTATAAAGATATTAGGAAAATGTAATGGTATTTTGAAATTCTTAGGATATTCAGTTGGTATTTAGCAAAAAAGGTAATCAAT
>JBNJFI010000119.1:0-4486 GCA_051746725.1 Fusobacteriota bacterium | reverse complement strand
CCATGAATATCTTTTTCATTTTTTATAGCATCTCTAGCAGATTCAAAGGGTTCATGAGAAACTAAAATTAAATCAGATGAATTTGATATTAGAGTATATCCTGCAATTCCAGTTTTAGGCTGATAAGCTTTGGAAAAACCTCCATCAATTACTATTAATTTTCCTTCTGCCTTAATTGGACTTTCCCCTTTTTTGACCTCAACTGGAACGTGTCCATTAATTATATGAGATTCATTGGGGTTTAATTCGAATTTTTCTAATATATAATTTGCTGTTTTTTCTAAATCTCTGTATTTATAATAAGAATTTCTCTCTTCTTTTTTTAATTTTTGATCTTCTAAAAAATAATTTTCAAAGGTAGCCATCTTTTTCTTTCCAAATATTGGAGAATCTTGACCACACCATAAATACCACATTATGGCTTTTCCAAATTCTTTTTCTTCTCCATCATCTTTAAAATATCCATCTCTGGCATATTTTTCAAACTTATTCAATAGATCTTTCCCTTCATACTCTTTTCCTTGGATACTCACTTTAGATAATTTCCCATCTTCTTCTAAAGGTATACATCCATGATACATTAAATTCGAGTTATTTATAAGATACATACTTCCCTTTGAAAATAGAAATCTAACATGGGATTGTAGCCTTTCGTTATCCAAAAAAGAAATTTTCAACTTATCTATTACCTCTTTTTCTTCTTCAGTTAATTTATAAGGATTACTTTTATCTATTGTCGGTAAATTTGTATCTTTTAAATTATATTCTTTTCCCTTTATAATAACTTTATCTTCTTGTATTTTATCTAATAATAACCTTTTATCCATCTCAAAATCAGGATATTTCTTAATTAATTGTCCTTCTAGTTTAAATTGTATTATCGTTATTGCTTTTTGCATCTTTGCTATTAATTCAAGTTCTTTATCACTGAAACTTTTATCTTTAACCTGTTTTGGATAGAACAAATTACACGGATCATTAGAATATACGTCCATTGAAAAAAGAACTAGAGGTAATAGATTAATCCCGTAGCCCTTTTCTAAAGTATGTAAATTTGCATATCTAGTACTAACTCTAATAACATTTGCAATACAAGCCTTACACCCCGAAGCTGCCCCCATCCATACAATATCATGGTTACCCCACTGAATATCAACATTATGATATTCAATTAGTCTATCCATTATTTTTTCAGCAGCTGGACCTCTGTCATAAATGTCTCCTATTATATGCAGTTTATCAATTACAAATCTTTGAATTAATTTTGAAAGAGATACAACAAATTGTTTTGCTTGGCCAATTTCTATTATTGTATTTATTATACTACTAAAATATCGACCTTCATTTTCTCCCAATCTCCTTTTTTGCTCATTTAATAATTCCTCTAAAATATAACTATAGTCATCTGGCAAGGCCTTTCTTACCTTTGATCGACTATATCCCTGGGATACATTTCGACACAGTTTTACTAATCTATAAAGAGTTATCTTATACCATTCATCTCTATTTTGTTTTTCTTTTGTTATAAGTTCTAATTTTTTTTCCGGATAATATATTAATATAGCTAAGCTTTTCTTTTCTCCTTCTGTTAAGGAATCTCCAAAGATGCAATTTATTTTCCTTTTTACAACCCCTGATCCATTTTTTAGCACATGAGAAAATGCTTCATACTCTCCATGTATATCAGTTATAAAATGTTCAGTCCCTTTGGGTAATTTTAATATAGCTTTTAAATTTATTATTTCTGTACTTGCTTTATTAATATTAGGATAATTACTAGATAACACTCTTAAATATTTTAATTCTTCTTCTCTATTTTTATTCATAATTCCTCCATTTTTATTTCCTTTTTAGATAAAATTACACTAAATCTCCACTAATTACTTGTTTATCCCTTCGTCTTACGTCTATTGCTTCCTCGCCCTTGCAGACTGTGTCATAATCATTAAAATTAGTATTTCAGTGTTATATTGACACCCGGACAAACGCCGTTTGCCCTTACAGAAATACATTCTTTCTTATCGATTAAACCACAACCGTAAGGGCGAAGGGCCTTCGCCCGGGTCCTCTCTGTAACTTCCATTATCCAGTCTCCCTTTTTAGTTTCGTTCTTATAACCTGTGTATCGCATTATGACACAGTCTGTTGACGGAGGTGAGGGGGGTTCTTATGGGGGATTATTAATAATTTCTGTGGATAACCTGCTTTCTTCTTTTCTCATTTTCAACTTTCCCTTCTTATTGTATCACACCAATTGGCTTTTTTCAATTAAAGTATCTCCTCACTCATCCCGATAATATGTTTTGAATTAAACAATAATATTAGCAATGGAAGGAGTTTTATATGAAAATAAAATTTATCTTATTTATTTTAATTTCTGCTATCTCTTTTTCTAATGGTATTTTAGAGAAACCAGAATCTATGAACATATCCACTCAATCGGGTAATATCAGAATTAAAACTAACGAATTACTAGAAGTCAAAAGTTATACCACTACTGGAATCGGATTATTATCAGGAGCCCCTATTTATGGTAAAGTATTGAAAAATAAACTGGGATTCCCAAAAAGAGAATTTGGATTAAACAATCTTCTTGGGTTTTCTTATACTTGGATATTTGATACTCCAAAAAAGGAAGAAGTCTATGAAGCAGTTAGTTCTGTTTATTCTAAAAATAATTCTTATAATCTAAGTGATTATCAATTAAATTTAAAAGTCAAAAAAGAGTTAGATCAAAATGTAGTAAATTACTTTACTTTAGGTTCTGCAATTGCAATAATTCCAATAAATGTTGAATATGGCTGGATGTTTCTTTCAGAAAATAGTAATATTAGAACAAGAATAGGTGTCGGACTCCCCACTATATTATCAGTTGGAATGAGTGCTGATTTTTAATAATTTGAAGGCGGGTTAACCGCCTTTTTTATTTTTTGAATTTTATTGTTTTTCTAGCAATTTCCCTATCATCAAAATGTATTTTTTCATCACCTATAATTTGATAAGTCTCATGCCCCTTTCCTGCTATTACTAAAACATCTCCTGATTTAGCCATATCAATTCCTTTTTCAATAGCTTCTTTTCTTTCTAAAATAACTTCGTATTTATTTTTATCCAATTCCACCTCTTTTAGACCTTCCTCCACTTCATTTAATATGTTTTGCGGATCTTCCATTCTAGGATTATCAGAAGTCAAAATTATAAAATCACTATATTTTGCAGCGACCTTTGCCATTTTAGGTCTTTTAGTTGTATCTCTATCTCCACCAGCTCCAAAAACAGTTATTAATCTATTTGGATCCAGTTCCTTTACTGCACTTAAAATATTTTTCAATCCATCATCTGTATGCGCATAATCAACTACCACCATATAATCTTGTCCTTCATTAATTGTTTCAAATCTTCCTGGAACCTTTTTTGCTTTACTTAATCTTTCTATAATATTTTTAGGATCCAATCCTAATTGAATTGCACCTCCAAAAGCTGAAATCATATTATATAAATTAAATTTACCCATTAACTGAGTCTCAAATTTATAATTTTTTCCATTATAATCAATTTCTAAAATCATATCATGATTTGTATATTTTAATATTTTCCCAAGCACACTAGCCTTTTTTGTAGAATCAATCGATGTTGTAATACTTCTATGGTACTCTAAACCTAACTGTTCTCCCCATCTATCATCAATATTAATTACTCCGTTGCTTTCATCTTTTAACTTTTCAAATAATTTCTTTTTTGCATTAAAATAATTCGTCATATTTCCATGAAAACCTAAATGATCTTGACTTAAATTTGTAAATATAGCAACATCAAAATCCAATATAGATACTCTACCTAGTTCTAAAGCATGAGAAGAAACCTCCATTACAAGATACTCTATCCCCTTTTCTAAGCTCTTTTTACACATTTTTACTATATCCAAAGATTCAGGAGTTGTATTTGGAGCTGGGATAACTTCATCTCCAACTTTATATTCAATAGTCCCTAATCTTGTTACTTTTCCTAGAATTTCTTCTAACAGATAAGTAGTTGTAGTCTTTCCATTTGTTCCTGTTACACCTAGTATTTTCAGTTCATTTTGGGGCCATTCAAAAAAGTTAGATGCTATTTCTCCCATACTTTTTCTCGTATTTTTAACTTTAACATATTTAACTTCTTTATCTTTTATCTTAACCTCTTTTGAGACTATAACCATCTTAGCTCCATTTTTTATTGCACTCTCTATATAATCATGTCCATCAACTTTAAATCCTTCTACTGCTATAAAGATATCTCCCTCTGTCACTTTTCGAGAATCATATTCCATACCTTTATAATTATACTTTTTTCCTTTATTTATAATTTCATTTTCTATATTTTCAAATAATTCCATTTTATACTCCCCCTTTGTAGTGCAATGAATAATTAATAATGAATAGTGAATAATGTTTAAACCTATAAGTTCTTATCTTCTATTATAATTATAAGCTTTATCAAGTCATAC
>JBNJFI010000118.1:0-4541 GCA_051746725.1 Fusobacteriota bacterium | reverse complement strand
TATACTTTGGTTCGGTTGGTTTGGATTTAACTCAGGAAGTACTACAACAGGAACTTCTGAAATAGGTTTAATCGCAGCAAATACAAGTTTAGCAGCTGCCGCGGCTTCTATATCAGCTTTAATATTATCGCTTAAGATTTTCAAAAAAGCAGATATAGGTATGACTTTAAATGGTGCTTTAGCAGGTTTAGTAGGAATTACAGCAGGTTGTGCAAATGTAGATCCATGGGCAGCAGTTGTGATCGGTATAGTAGCAGGAGTATTAGTAGTATATTCTGTATTATTCTTTGATAAAATAAAAATAGATGATCCAGTTGGAGCAGTGTCAGTCCATGGTGTAAATGGAGCTTGGGGAACTTTAGCAGCAGGTATATTCAACTCAGGAGATCTATTTAATCCTCAAACTATAGGAGTTCAATTAATAGGAATATTAACGGCTTTTGCAGTAGCTTTCTTAGGTGGATTAGTTATGTTTAAAGCTATAAAAGCTGTAATGGGATTAAGAGTTTCAGAAGAAGAAGAGATAGAAGGATTAGATATTGGAGAACATGGTTATTCAGCTTATCCTGAATTCCCTTCTCACAGCGAAATAAATATGTTTAAATAAGCTTCAAATAATTAAATTCATCGATAATAAAATAAGGAGGTCTATTATGAAAAAGATAGAAGCGATTATTCAACCATCAAAGTTAGGAAGTATCAAAGAGGCTTTACAAGATATAAGTATTAAAGGAATGACAATAACTGAAGCAAGAGGTTTTGGACGGCAAAAAGGGCAAACTGAGATATTCAGAGGGGCAGAATACAAGGTTGAATTTTTACCGAAGATAAAATTAACCATTGTAGCAAAAGAAGAAAATGTAGAACCTATTATAGATATAATAGAAAATAAATGTAAAACTGGTGAAATTGGAGATGGAAAAATATTTATAATTCCAGTTGATGATGTAGTTAGAATTAGAACAGGGGAACATGGAGAACCAGCTATATAAATATTAAATAATAAAATAAAAATATCTGGCTTAATCAGCCAGATATTTTTATTTCGTTAATATTTTTATTTTGTTAACTAGTAATACTCCCTTTTTAATATATCCATTATTTCTTTAGCTTTTTTGGAATCTAAATTCAGTCCTATCTCTTGAAATTTGCTTATAATAGAACTTTTCCCAGAAGATTTTCCCAATACAAATTTATGTTTTCTCCCTAGATCTTTTGGTGAAAAGGCTTCATAGTTTTTTCTATCTTTTAATAATGCATCTACATGGATCCCTGACTCATGGGAAAAAACTTCATCTCCTATTATCGGTTTAGATTTAGATAAAGTTCGCCCCGAAGCACATTCTACGATCTTAGATATATTATATAACTCTTTAAAATTTATATTAGTCTTTTGATTTTCTAAATATTTTAAAGATACTGCCACTTCTTCTAAAGCTGTATTTCCAGCTCTCTCACCTAATCCATTTATACTACAACTAACATGAGAACACCCTGCTTTAACAGCGCTTATAGCATTGGCTGTAGCCATTCCAAAATCATTATGTCCATGGAAATCTATGTCCATTTTAATTGATTTAAATATTTTATTTAAATCAGTATAAGTTTTATCAGGAGTTAAAATTCCCACCGTATCTGCATATCTAACTCTAGTAGCACCTCTCTTTTTTGCCAATTTATAAAATTCAATTAAAAAGTCCATATCTGTTCTAGACGAATCTTCAGCTCCTACAGAAACTTTACATCCATTTTTTACAGCATAACCAACTACTTTTTCTAGTTGCTTTAATACCCATTCTCTATCTTTATCTAATTTCTTATTAATTTGAATATCTGATGTTGGTATTGAAATATGTATATTTTTTACTCCTGTTTTTAAAGACATATCTACATCTTTTTTTAGCATTCTATTCCATAAAAGTAATTTTGCATTAAGATCTAAGCTTTTAACCATATTAATTGTCTCAATTTCTTTTTTTCCCATGGCAGGAATACCAATTTCTATAATATCCACCCCTAATATATCTAATCTTTGGGAAATAATGTATTTTTCCTCTTTTAAAAAATAAACCCCTGGAGCTTGTTCACCATCTCTTAGGGTTGTATCTATTATTTTTATCATAATTATCTTCTCCAATCTTTAATAATCTAAATATAATAAACTTATATTCAAAAAAGATATGAATATAAGTTTAAATATATTTATTAACCAAGCTATTTAATTTAAAATTAATTTACTTACCCTTTTTTGCTCAAATAATCTTCTACTGCTGCCTGTATCCCCTCTTCTGCTAAAATAGAACAGTGCATCTTTTTTGGTGGTAATCCATCTAAAGCCTCTGCCACTGCTTTATTTGTTATTTTTAATACCTCTTCTATATTCTGGTTTAATATCATCTCTGTAGACATAGATGAAGTTGCAATTGCAGCTGCACATCCGAAAGTTCTAAATTTTACATCCTTAATTATTTTATCCTCTACCTTTATATATATTTCCATAACATCTCCACATGATTGGTTTCCAACTTTTCCATATCCATCTGGATTTTCCATTACTCCTACATTGCTTGGATCTTGAAAGTGTTCCATAACCTTTTTTGAATACATAATATCTCCTCTTTTCCATCTTATATTTTAATAAAATTTATACTTCAAAAACACCTCTTTACCCTTTTTTGAAAAAATAAACTTACTAAAGGCATCTGTTATATCTGTTTTGTCTGTCTTAGAAGATATTCCATAAAAATACTCTGCCTTTATATTATATTTATCATCTATCTTTATCTCTCTTAATTTATCATTATTATATTGATTAATATCTGTTTTATAAATTATTCCTGCATCTACAACATTTAATTCTAACTTTGAGACAACACTTTTCACATCTACATCTTTAGATACTATATTTTTATTAACTTTTTTCAAAAAAGGTTTTCCATAATCTTTATCTGAAGCTACTCTTTCTAACATGAGTTTTGTATATCTTCCTACAGGAACATTATTACCTGCAACTGCTATATTAATATCTGAATTACCTAAATCATATAAGTTTTTTACTTTCATATTTTTTTTAGGCACAGCTATTATTAGTCTATTACTTACAAATTTATTTGAATTTTTTGTTAGACCTAATTTAAAAAGTTCATTTGCATATTTCTTATTAGCAGAAAAGTATATGTCAAACTTTGCACCCTCTTTAATCTGCTGTGCAAGGGTATTTGATCCTGCATAACTTATATTTATATCGTATTCTGGATATTCTTTTTTGAATTCATCTTTCATCTCATTCATAACCTCTGTTAAACTGGCGGCAGAAAATAATGTAATGGACTTATTATTTCCAAAAAAGCCGCTAAATATTATTAATAGAAAGATTAGTATCAATATTAAATTTACATTATTTTTCATTTTCCAACTCCTATTCATCATATTTTAATTTAACTTTTAAAAAAAGTATTGGTAAAATAAAGATTATTAAATGAAGAACTGCTAAGGATACTGCTGCTGTAGTATTACTTTGAGAATATGTATATATAGCAGTGGAAACTGTTTGAGTCCTACCGCTTATATTTCCAGCAAACATTATTGTTGCCCCAAATTCTCCAGAAGCCCTTAAAAAACTCATTATTAGACCAGTCATTAAATGACGGATTGTAATTGGTATATAAATATATGTTAATCTCTCTCGTCTATTCGCCCCAGCAACAAGAGCAGCTTCATTTATCTCATTAGGTATATCTTTAAAACCTTCTTTTGCAAATTGGATAAACAAGGGTAAAGTTACAAATACTTGAACGAATATCAGGGCAAAAAAGGTAAAGGGAACTCCAATATTAAAAATGCTATTTCCCCCAAATGCCATCAATAATCCAAGCCCAACTATAGCAGGCGGAAATACCAAGGGTAATTCTGTAATTGTATCTAAGAGTGAATAGATCCTTCCCTTTTTTGTTGCTAATATATATGCTGTTGGTATTCCTAATACTATAATTATCATTAGGGATATTACTAAAGATATTATCGTAGTCAAAAAAGCAGTAATTACACTTGTATCCCATAAGACTCTCATAATTTCTCTAAAAGTTGATCTAAAAAATATCGATGAAATAACTAATAAAATAAATCCAGAAACAGATAGTAATATAAAATTTAACATCAATTTGAAAATATTTATTTTTTTAATCCAATCTAACTTAATTTTACTCTTTTTATATATTCCACTTGTAGCTACAATTGTATCTTTATACATCTTTCTCACCTCCAATTATATGTGACTTCTAATCCCAACACTTCCCCCTCAGACTGTGTCACAATCATTAAAATTAGTATTTCAGTGTTATATTGACACCCGGACCGCCGTTTGCCCTTACAGAAATACATTCTTTCTTATCGATTAAACCACAACCGTAAGGGCGAAGGGCCTTCGCCCGGGTTCTCTCTGTAACTTCCATTGTCCAGTCTCCCTTTTTAGTTTCGTTCTTATAACCTGTGTATCGCATTATGACACAGTCTGCCTGCCAGGGAGAGGACTGAGGTGGGGG
>JBNJFI010000117.1:0-4599 GCA_051746725.1 Fusobacteriota bacterium | reverse complement strand
TGATTAATTCCTTCTTCTTTCCATAAATCATCTAAATATTCACATCCCTTTGGAATCCATGTATAATAATCTTCTGTTCCGTAATCTATAACTATTCCAAAGACCATCAGAGTTGGTAAAGGAATATGGCATGTCTAGATCAACTCTTAATGCATGGGTAAATAATTATAATGATACAGGTTCTTTTAAAGCTAAAGATAATAGAACTGCTCAAGAAAAAGAAATATTGAAATTAAAAAAAGATTTAAAACATGCAAAAATGGAGAATGATATTTTAAAGCAAGCGGCGCTAATACTAGGAAAAAAGTAAGGATTATACTGGCTAATAGCCGTAAATATTGTGTTAGCGCAATGTGTAAAATTTTAGAAATCCCAAGAAGTACTTATTATTATCATATAAACACTCCTAAAATTAAAATAATTGATACCAAACTTGAAAATCTAGTAATAGAAATATTTGAAGAAAGTAAAGGCAATTATGGAACCAGAAAAATAAAGCATCATCTAAAGAAAAGAGGGTCTCAAGTTTCACGAAAAAAAATCGGAAAAGTAATTAAAAAATATGGATTAGTCTCTAAATATACAGTAAAGCAACTCAAATATTTCATACAGATAGGGGAATGAATTTAAAAATTAAACTATAGAAGGAATTTTAGAGACATTTGAAACAAAAAGGGGGGCACCGATGACAATGCTGTTGCAGAGGCAGATTATAAAGTTATTAAAACATAATTTATTAATGACGAGAAGTTTTCTGATTTAGATGAGTTATACATTAAGTTATTCGAATATGTTATTAGTGTAACGATAAAAGAATTCATGGATCTCAAATTAGAGTATGTAACAAATTTTGTGTGAATTTAAAGGTTGTTAAATTATCCATTTTTGATTAACCTCTAATTCACATTTAATTGTCTCCTTTTTTAAAAGATAATTTGTTACTGTTTTAAGCTTTAGTATCTCATCTTAATTTTATAAACTTTATTACTTCCATTAAATTCAAAACTAGCTTTTTTGAACTTAGGAGGTCCAAATTTTGGTTGAATATTATTAGAGATTCCATACCCTTCCTTAGGCATAAAAAATAACATATCAAATTCTCCATTTAAGTTTTCATCATGATAGACTGTTAAAGCATATTCTCCAGATTCAATGTTTTTATAAGTATAACTTATATCTCCCTTTTTTGATTTTATAGTTGTCTTTTTATATGCCGATTCACGTTTAGGAAACTCCTCCTCTGAATTAAATAAAGTTAAAACTATCTCTCCTTTTGAGCTTTTTACTCCTTCAATTTGTATTTTTAGCTCTCCTAAATTATTATTTGCATTGATTATATTACTTATTATAAACATAAATATTAATATCTTTTTCATATACACTCCTAACTATATTTTGTTATATCTTTTTTGAAATTATAAATCCTAATTATTATATTTTTTAATACGTAATCCTTTAACTTTTCTAAGAACAAATCTGTATCTCTATATGTATTAGAAATAAGAGATATTGCAAGCTTTCCCCTTCTCTTATCGTCATTATAATCTACTTCATATACCTTTATTCCATACTTATTAAAAATTTTATCTTTAATCTTTCTTATTAGTTTTCTCTTATCTTTTAGCGAAGTCGAAGATTGAATTATAATTTCAAAACTCATTACACCTACATACATAAATTCTCCTTTATCCTTTTATTATAGCAACTGTACTCAATTTTTTAATTGGCTTAATTAAGTCTTTTTCCTGATTTATAACAAAGTCTATATCTTTATAAGCCCATCTACTCTCATCATTTGCTTTAAAATGTTTTTTATTACCAATTAGTATTCCCTTTGATTTAAGGTCTGATATAGTTTCTTTCACTGAGTATTTCTTTTTTGCCTGTCGTCTAGACATCTTTCTTCCAGCGCCATGGGAGCAACTATAAAATGATTTTTCATTTCCCAATCCTTCAACTATATAGGAATTACTTCCCATTGCCCCAGGAATTATCCCATATTCACCTTTTTTGGCAGATATAGCCCCTTTTCTATGAACCCATACCTCCTTTCCATAATGTTTCTCCTTTTTTGCATAGTTATGATGTGCATTTATTGTATATTCAAAATTAATATCTTTTGAATAATTATTTATAATCTCCTTTACTCTATCCATCATAAGTTTTCTATTTTCACGTGCAAAATCCATTGCCAAATTCATCCAGTCGATAAATCTTTTTCCTAAATCCGAATCTTCTGGTAGATAAGCTAAATCATAGTTTTCGGGAATATCATGTTTCATATTTTGGGCTTCTATTTTTGCCTTATTATTAAAATATTTTGATATTTTATAACCAAAGTTTCTACTTCCGGAGTGTAGCATAATCCCTAAGGTACCCTGATCGTCTACCTGTAACTCTATAAAGTGGTTTCCGCCTCCAAGGGTACCCAACTGTGTATAGGCACTTTCAAATTCATCAAATAATTTTTTATTTCCATACTTTCTAAATTTATTTTTGGCTTTGTCCAACATCTCATTTTTTTGCTTTTTCTTGTGATGCTTAAATCCAGTTGGTATAGCACGTCCAATATCATCAATTATTTTCTGATATTCTTTTTTATTTAATTTATCTTTTTTGATATTAGTCTCTATAAATCCCATTCCACAACCTATATCAACACCAACTGCATTTGGAATTATCACTCCATCTGTTGCTAATACCCCACCTATAGGCATACCATAGCCCTGATGTGTATCTGGCATCAAACATACCCACTTATGTACAAATGGAAGATTAGCCAAATTCATAGCTTGAGTTTTAGCCCCATTATCTAAATATGATTCATTTGGTAGCCATATTTTAATTGGATATTTCTGTTTAGTTTTCTCATATTTTTCAAACATTAATTACTCCTTTTTATTTAAATATAATATCATTTAAAATTATGGTTTTCCTTAATGATATACTAATAATAATATACTAAAATTATATTTTTTTCCTTTTTATTTATATAATTTTATAATTAATATATATTTTCTATAAAATTATTAACTTTATTTTCAATTTTCAAATTTAAGGAATTATTACTTAGTTTTTCTATGGTATTGTTTAGTCCTTTAAAAAAATCCTTTTTCTTAATTTTCAAAAAAATTCTTATAAATATTTTCCTCTTTTTTACTTTACTATGTATGTTTTCCTTTTCTAATATAACTCTTTCCATATTATCAACTCCTTTAAAAATCATAGCATAATTTACTAGTCTCTTTTACTTCTTGTTTTTACATACTTATAGAACATATTTATATTAAAGTAAAAGATTATTTTTAAATTCTAATTTTATCATACATAGATTATAACTCTTTTATACTATTTAGTAAAAGTTGATAAAAATTGATTAAAAGAGATTTTTTTTGTCTTAACACATGTTTTTTTCGAGCTTCAATTTGTTATTTATCTATTTTCGCAAATATTCAGGATATTTCAGCCTTAATTAAGAATATTCAATTTTAAAGAATCTAAGTAATATATGAAAAAATCCCAGAGAGTTTTTCTCTGGGATTTTTTCATCTTTGATTATAATTATATTTCTTTTTCTCCGCACTCTGTACAAAATTTGCTAACCTTTGGTATCATTTCTCCACAATGAGGACACTCTTTTTTTTGAAATCCTCCACAATCATAGCAGTAATCATCATCTTTTTTGATACTAACTCCACAGTGTATACATCTTCCTTTTTTGAATCGATTCTTCATTATCCGTTCCTTATTAAAAAGTTTCTTTTGGGATAGATATACCAAAGCCAATCCAAAAAGTACTGCCACAGCAGTTAAGATATAATTCCAAATCCCTATTAACTTTATTGATTCTAGATAATCTATAAATGTTTTAATTATTTTATCTGGAATTATATCGAATACCATTTCGCATATTTTAAAAAATATCGGAATTAGAGTAATTAATATAAGGTGTGATGATATAAATATCTGTATGCTCTTCGCTTTTTTGAGACTGACAATATTCCACCATACAAAAAAGGTTAATAAAGGTATTAAAAATATAAACTGAACTATTAATTCTTTGATTGGAAAGAAAAAATTTGACTTTCGAATATCTTCAGCTAATTCTTCTGAAACATCTTCCCTATTTTCGATTATCTTCCAGAAACCCTTTATATTAGGATTATTATTTATCTCTTTATCCAGAGTTTCTATTTTTTCTAAGATCATTTTCCCCTGGGACTCCAAACTTTTCTGATAATTATCCAGTTTATTGTAATTTTTCCAGTGATTCTCTCGACGCTTAAATAAGCTTATTAATCCTTTGTCATTTTGTATTTTCTCTAGCTCTTCTATTACTTTTAGGCTTTCTGGATGCAACTTTTCTTTGTTTATATTATCCAAATAATAATAACTCCTTTTTTTAGATAATACATAATTAGATAGCTTTTCCACTCTGTTATTTTCTACCCAGTTAGAATTTATCATTATATCTCTAACTACATGTGGAATCTCATCTGTAGGTTTAGTCAGCATCTTTGTTTGATTTGCCAAACCATCGAATAGATTTCCAAGTATGAATAGATCTAAAAATATTACTATTGCAATTGAAAATATATT
>JBNJFI010000116.1:0-4662 GCA_051746725.1 Fusobacteriota bacterium | reverse complement strand
AATATATTTTTGAAGGGAGAATTATGAAACTCATAGAAGAGATAAAGTTAGGAGAAAGCAAGAATATGGAGTTCAAAAAAGAACTTCCCAATGGAAATCAACTAGCTAAAACAGTAATTGCTTTTTCTAATACAGGTGGAGGAAAATTAATAATTGGAGTAGATGATAGCAGAAATATTATTGGAATAGATGATAAGGATATATTTGAATTACAGGATAAGATATCGTCAATTATTTATGATACCTGTTACCCTAATATTATTCCAGAATTATATATTTCTAATATAAAAGAAAAGCAACTTTTAGTGATTGAAGTTTATAGAGGAAATTTAAAGCCCTATTATTTAAAGAGTGTAGGGAAGAAAGAGGGAACTTATATTAGGGTTGGATCAACTAACAGAAAAGCAAGTTATGAAAACATATTAGAGTTAGAGAGACAAAAAAGAAACATAAGTTTTGGAGAAGAGATAGATTATGAAGTTGATTTTAAAGATATAGATTTAACACCTTTAAAAGAGGAATTTTCTAAAAGAGGAAAAAAAGTAACGGAAAATGATTTAATAAATATGAAGGTTATCAAAAAAGAGCGAGATGGGATTTTTGCGACAAGAGCCCTACTGATTTTATTAGGTTTTTATGAGAATGTAGAAATACAGTGTGCTAGATTTAGAGGAACTACTATGGAAAAGTTCTTAGACAAAAAAGAGTATAAGGGGAATATATTTTCTCAACTAAAAAGTGCAGAACAATTTATTTTAAATCATATCAATATAAAAGGGAAAATAGATGGACTACAAAGAGAAGATATACCAGAAATTCCCATAGAAGCAATAAGAGAAAGTCTAATTAATGCCTTTGTTCATAGGGATTATACCAATAGAGGAAGAAATATAAAATTAGGAATATATGATGATATGGTTAATATAGTTTCTCCAGGGTCTTTTCCCAACACATTGACCCAAGAGGATGTACTAAATGGAAGGTCTGAAATTAGAAATAAAATAATAGCAAGAGTTTTCAAAGAGCTAGGATATATTGAACAATGGGGAAGTGGAATAACCAGAATTTTTTCTGCTTGTAAAAGATCTAATTTAAAGAAACCCAAAATAATGGAAAAAAATGATTCTGTTGATGTTGAACTTTACAGAGATGGAAGTAAATATAAAGATAAAGAACTTAAATTAGAGTTTAATGAAATGGATCTATCAGATCAAGATAAAGAGTTAATAAAATATCTAAAAGAGAACGAAAAGATCTCAACTAAAGAAGCTTCAGAACTATTGGAAGTAAAAATTAGAAGGTCTAGAGGTATTTTAAAGAATTTAATGGATAAGGGATTGCTAGAGAGAAAAGGTTCTGGTCCGAGTACACATTATGTTTTAACTGAGAGTGCCGGGTAGTGCCGGGTAGTGCCGGGTAGTGCCGGGTAGTGCCGGGTAGTGCCGGGTATATTGAAAATAATCATAAAATGGAGGTAATGAGATGGAAAAGAATATTTTAATAATAATATTTATACTTTTTTCAGTAGGATGTACAAATAGTAATAAAGAATTATTTTCGGCAATTTAAAATAAAGAAGTAGTAAAGGTGAAATCAATTTTAGAAAGAGGAAAGGTTGAACTGGAACCACCTAGAATGCAAAATGCTGTAAATAAGCCTTTACCATATGCTGCAGCATATGGTAATCTTGAGATAGTAAAACTTTTGGTGGAAAATGGAGCGGATCTAAATGGAAGGGTAGCGTATGGAGATGTTCCCCTTATTAAAGCAGCAGAGCATGAAAATATAGATATAATGAAATACCTAATTGAACAGGGAGCAGATGTAAATATGCCAAATGCATTTGGCATCACTCCGTTTATTGGATTTGCTATCAATATGGATTTAGAAATTGTAAAGTTGGCTCACAAAAAAGGTGGACTGATAAATAAGTCTTTTAAAAATACAACAGATCAAAACTATGGTATTTTAAATTATAATGCTCTGCAGTTTGCAGTTGCATATGAAAATATGGAGGTAATAAAATATCTAATGGAAAATGGTGGAGATCCCGAACTGAAAACTTATGATAATAAAAATTGTTTTGATTTAGCAAAAGGAAACAAGGAGATACTGGAATTATTAAAATGGAAAAAAGATAATAATAAAATTAGATAAATATTAATTTAGTATAAAAATACCAATTTAAACTCGAAATCACATCACTTATTTCAGAAATGGTAAAAAATGTAAAAAAATTGACATTGTATTACAAAAAGTATATAATGTTACCTGGAACATAAAGGAGTAAAAATAATATTTAAGGAGATGTAAAAATGAAGGTAAATGTTAAAGTTAAAATGAAAAGGAAACTTATGTTAGTTATTATGTTGGTATTATTGGTTAATTTTTTTGGGTGCTTCTCGGATAAAGAAGATGAAGACGTAGAAAAAGGGGAAAACTTCACATTAATGTTTGAAAAAGAAGACTCAAAAGGTGATGATAACGGGCCTGGAAACTTTACTTATCCAACAGATTCAGCATTTGTAGAAAATGGATTTGACCTTGAGAAAATTTCAATTGAAGATGGAGAAGAAAACTATCAAATTTCAATTACTATAGGCACAAATTTTAAAAATGAATGGGATTCGCCTAACGGTTGGGATATTCAACTTTTTGATGTATACTTAAATACTGGAGAAGGAAAAAATAAGCATACAATATCAGGAAGAAACTTAAAAATTAGCACAGGATGGGATAAATCGATTATGATATCTCCTAATGATGCAAGTGTTCATCCAACTACACTGGAAAAAACACCCATTTCAGACGTGATTGAAGAAAAAAATACAAGTGTAGTTGATGATGAAACTCCTTCTGAAAATATTGTAGATGACATATTTGTTCCCCATAGTTATAGAATTGATGGAAAAACAATAAAGGTTAAAATTAGTAAATCACTTGTAGGAGATTTATCAAATATAAAATCAATTCAATGTTTTGTTTTAGGAGCTGAAGCGCATCCTGCTTTAGAAGATACATTGAATAGGAATGTTATGGAAACAGCATCTCAATGGCGTTTTGGAGTTGGAACGAGTTATGAAGGAGCACCTAAAGTCATTGATATATTGGGGGATAATACCAAATTAGGAGACTTTAATGAAACTAATCAAAATACAGTATTTCCTACTGTAGATATGATCGAAAAATAAACGAAAGAATCACACTTTCTTTTTTATGGGAAGTGTGGTTTTTATATTCTAGATAAAAGTTAATTCGAAAGAACTTCTCAAAATGATATTTTCATTCCAGGAATTATATATGAAAAAAATTATAACAAGGACTTAGTAAATATTTAGGGATTAATTTCAAAGGGGGGGGATAGTGTGGATAAATATTTAAAAGAATTGGGTTTAAAAAGAGGAGTCAAAAAAGATCAGATCAAAAAAGCCTACAGGAAATTAGCTGCTCAGTATCATCCAGATAAAAATGAAGGAAATGATTTGCAGCATCTAGCTCAGAAAAAATTTATGCAAATAAAAGATGCATACGAGTATTTAATCCAGAACTATAATAATGGATATGAGTCAGAAAGAGATAGCGGTAAAGATAATGATTATAACTCTCAATATTATGAGGAAGAAGATATGCAAAATAATGATATGACAGAAGAAGAATTTGAAAAAATGAAAAAGGAGTATAGAAAGAAATCTAAAAAAGAAAATATTTTTATCAGGATTTTTAAATCTTTGCTCTATTTTATTTTTGTATTTTTAATATTAAAAATCATCATACTTAATATGCTGTATTTTGTACGTCCATTCCTTTTATTTATAGCTAAAAGTGGATATTATTTAGGTGCTATTCTTATAATTACAGCAACAATAATTATGTGGAAGGATCTTAAAAATTCAGAATTTTATAAAACAAGTGATGGAAGACAATATGTTGGAGTGTTAGTTACTTCAATTATTTGCTTTGTTATATCTCAGTACTATGATAGTTTAATTTATTTGATTGAAGATGTATAAACTTTAGAGCTTAAGTAACCAAATTATTTTAAAAGAGATATGGTTTAAAATAATTATATAAATAGAGAAATTTTATGGAAATATTATAAAAAAATATTAAATGGGGGATAAAAATGATACAAATATTAAAAAAGAAGAAAGTTATAATTGTTGTTTGTGGACATCCAGGTTATCCAAGATCTCATCCAATATGGTCAGATGCAGTAGCGATTTTAGATACTAAGGGGGAAATTTGGATAGAGTTTCAAGATGGATATTGTACAGTTGAAGAATTTGATGAAGGGCTTGCTTCATCTTCTGATTTTGACCAAGAAGAATATATTAGAAAGCAATTAGAAGAAGATTTTACTCCACATAGATATTAAGATATGGAAAAGGAATAAATATAAAAAAAGATCTATATAATTTTATTCGTATTTATTAGAATAATCAATGGGAAGAATAGCTTATTAAAGTACAGAAAGAATAAAAAAAGGTAGTGTCAAAAATTCTATGAAGAATAGTTAAAATGAATTTTAATTAAAAAAGTATAAGAATTTGGGTTTTGAATAAAAAAATTTAAGAGATTTTCACTAATTTTATGACTTAGAATTTTAAGAATATTTAGTAAAGTTATTTTACAAAAAACTAGAAAAGACACCATAAAATGGTG
>JBNJFI010000115.1:0-4757 GCA_051746725.1 Fusobacteriota bacterium | reverse complement strand
TGAATAATGGGGTAGAAACAATTATGGCTTCTGATGGTCGTAGAGCAGTAGAAATATTGAAGGAAAAAGAGTTTGATGTAATATTTATGGATATACAGATGCCTATAATGAATGGTTTTGAGGCTACCAAAAAGATAAAAGAGATGGATGAACGAAAAGATATTCCTATAATTGCAATGACAGCTCATGCAACTGAAGAGGATAGAAAACTTTGTTTAAGAAAAGGAATGGATGATTATATATCAAAACCTATAAAATCAGAAGATATTTCCAAAGTTATAGAAAAGTATTTAAACAATTAATAGATAAGAAAGCATCATCGATTGAAAATTGAAAAAGGGGGGAGCGGTATTTATTTATCGCGAAAATATGAGTAAAATTAAAATTGACGAGCAAGGTTTGTATGATCTTTTGAGAGGGTCCACTTTTTTGGCTAGTGGAGGTGGAGGTGCTAAGATAAATGGAGCTGATTTAATAAAATTAATATTAAAGGATGAGAAATGGAAAGGGCAAGTAAAATGTGTTTCAGTTAATGAATTAGATGATGAAAGTAATCTAGGTGTAGTAGGTGCCCCGGCTTCTCCTAAAGCCATACAAAAATATGGGTTTGGAAAGTCTCCTTTGAGGTCATTTAACCTAATGGAAAAGCTTTATAACGATAAAAATCCTTTCACGTTCAAAGAGGAAAAAAAATTTAAATATAATTATACTATCCCAATTGAAACAGGATGTATTGGTCAATTAATGGCAGTTCAGATTGCAATGAAAAAAGATATTGAAGTGTTAGATGGAGATGGAGCTGGTAGAGCTTATCCCAAAATGTCCATGAATACATTTTGTATGTCTGGAGTTCCAATAGCTCCGTTATCTTTAGTTACAGAAGAATCAGTGGATAATGGAGGAGCAGATATGATAGTGAATTTAAAAAATCCAGATATGGTTGATGAGATATTTAGAAATATAATAGGAACTGCTGAATTTCATGATGAGTCTTCGTCTACGTGTTTTACAATGAAAGGGAAAAAAGCAAAAGAAAAAGGAACGATTGTCTTAAATACTGTCTCAAGAGCAATGGCCTTAGGAAAACTCATGAGAGAATCAGATAATCCTAAAGAAGATACGTTAGATTTTTTGAAAACAGAATTTGGATTTGCTAAAGTGATTATAGATGGGAAAATAGAGAGCATAGAACAAAAAATTCAAGGTGGATTTGATATTGGAATAATTAAAGTTAAAAACCAAAATGAAGAAATAGATATATTAAATCAAAATGAGAATATAATAGCTTGGTCAAGTAAAAAAAGTAACCCTGTTGCAATGGGACCAGATTTGATATGTTATATGGACAAAAAAGGTGAAGTCTATAGTACTCCAGATTTAGTTAAAGGGCAGGATGTAATAGTAGTTGGTATAAAAGCAGATTCAGAATATAATAAAGAATACATTCAAAATAAATTTCTTGAGATATTAAAAAAGTTAAATTATTATGGTCCATATGTACCAATTGAAGAATTAAAATAGAGGGGAGAAGAAAAATGAAAAACACAAAACTCAGGATTATCGTTCCTGCAAATACTGATAAATTTAATAAATATATCCTTGAAAGTCCTAGATCTGTAATACCAGAAAGTGTAGATTTAGATATAAAAAATATAACCGGAGGTAACGATTATATCGCGTGTAGATATAATATAATGCAAAATGAGCCTCATTTAGTTAAAGCAGCAAAGGAATCTCAGGATGAAGGAGTTCAGGGGATTTTTGTATCAGATATGGACTTTTGTGGAGTAGAAGTAGCCAGAGAGGTATTGGACATACCGATTATAGGTGGATTTAGACCAAGTGCATTTACTGCAATGTCTTTGGGGCAAAAGTTTTCGATCATAACAATAACGGAAAGCATTATGGATTACCAGATAGAACACATAAGAGCATTTGGAATAACTCAAAATTTTGCATCAATTAGACCTACACAGATACCAGTTCCAGTATTATCCGGAATGTATACTAACCCTACTTATAAGGGAGAAGTTATAGAAAAAGTTACATCTGAAAGCAAAAAAGCCATAGAAGAAGATGGAGCGGATGCTATAATATTTGGATGTACCGGTTTTATTGATATAGCTTCTGAGGTACATAGGAATTTAAAAACAGACGGATATGATGTTCCCGTTTTAGACCCAAATAAAGTTGGGATTAATTTTTTATATACATTAGTAAATAATAAATTGATGCAAAGTAGATTAACTTATTATAAATATAAATGATCAATACCAGCTGATTAGCTCAGCTGGTAGAAATTATATTAGATATATGTATGGTATTATTAAATTAATCATTTTTTTATAAGAGTTTTAGGCGGTTGCAAAGCCTGAAGAATAAAATTTTAGGTTATTCACAAAGTTATTAACAGATTCAATCTAATTTCATTTTGTATAACGCGGGCGAAGGCCCTTCGTCCTTACGGTCAGGTTACGTAGGTATAAGGATATGAGTTTTTCTGTAAGGGAAAATGGCGTTTAGCCGGGTGTGAGCAGTATATAAAAATGGAGGGAAGCCGTAATTATTAGGTCTAATAAATCAAATAAAATCAGCAGATTACAATTTTGCAACTAGCTATAATAAGAGCTTTAAAAGGAGGCGCATATGAAGGGAAATAGAAACGTCATATATATTTTAACTTTTTTTATAATAACGCTTAATTTATTTGGCGAAAATCATATATGGTTCAAAAAAGATTTAAATACGGAAAATTATAATATAATGTTAACTCAAGATAAACAAGGAATATTATGGTTTGCATCTTCAGGTGGAATTATGAAATATAATGGTTATGAAAAAGAGTTTATAACTGCAGGAGAGAAGGGATTATCTTCGAATTTAGTACCATCTATTTTTGTAGATAGCCAAGGTTTAATGTGGATAGCTACTTGGAATGGTTTAAATCAATATAATAAAGAAACGAAAAAATTCAAATATTTTTTTCATGATGAAGATAAAAAATCAATAAGCAGTAATGAATATAATTGGGCTCCTAAGTTAATCGCTGAAGATAATGATGGAGAGATATGGATAGGTACTAAATATGGTTTAAACAAATATAATAAAGAAAAAGAAACTATTAAAATATTCTATGCAAATAATGATGAGAATTCTTTAAGCGGTAATAATATATGGACTGTTATGGCAGATACTAATAATAATATATGGATTGGAACCCAGAATAATGGATTGAGTAGATATAATAAAAAAACAGGTATGTTTACTAGATATAAGTATGATCCAGATAAACCTAATGAGACTATAGGGAAGGGAATTGTATATGCCATAATTGAAGACAACGATGGATATATATGGATTGGAACTAGCGAGGGTGGCTTAACAAAACTAGATCCAGAAACCTCTGTAATAAAAAAATATAGATATAATCCGGATAACAAAATGGGTATAGCCTCAAATGAAGTTTTCTCATTGATGCAAGATAGTACAGGTAAGATCTGGATAACTAGAAATTACAGTACTTCTTTAGGTATAGAAATTTTTGATCCTAAAACAGAAAAATTTACATTATATTCTAAAGAGGACAATTTGGGATTAAGTGGAAATAATTATATGAGCGTATTTGAAGATAATTCAGGTACTATATGGTTACCTAATAATTTAGGAGAAGTAGATAAGTACGACAAAAAAACGCCAAGATTTATTTCAACTAAAGATATAACCGCTGATCCTGAAAATGATATTTCAATATTATCTCTTGCACAAAATGATAGCATATGGATGGGAACCGCAACAAATGGATTAGTAAAATTTGATAATAAAGAGTTTACCTATTATAAACCTGAGAAAAATAATCCTAGATCGGTATCTAGCAATTATATTTTTTCTGTATTACCATCTGGAGAAAACCATATATGGTTTTCGACTAATGATGGTAAAATATCACTATTTAATATAAAAAAAGAGATAGTAGAAAAAAGTTATCAAAATCCAATATTGAAGACGACAGCTAGAGGGATGATAAGAGATAAATTCAATCCAAATGTATTTTGGTTTGGAACGGAGGGACATGGATTTTTTAAATTTAATAAAAAAACAGGGGATTTTAAACAATATAAAAATGATATAGATGATCCGAGAAGTTTATCCCATAATCTAATACAAAATTTATTCCAGGACAAAAAAGGGAATATATGGATTCCAACACATGGAGGAGGGTTAAATAAATTTAATAGGGATACAGAGGATTTTATAAATTTCAAAAAAGATGAAAGTGATCCTAATTCTATAACTGGAAATATGGTTTTTGATTGCTTAATTGATAAAAAAGGTCGATTTTGGATAACTACTGATGACGGAGGATTAAATCAATTTTTCCCAAAGAAAGGTAAATTTAAAAGTTATGGCAAAAAAGCTGGGTTTACGACTAAATCTCTAAAGGCACTTGTAGAAGATGATCTGGGATATGTTTGGATAACTTCAAACTCTGGGTTATATAAATTTGATCCAGATAAGAAGGAAGTTATAAATGTTTATATGAAGGAAGATGGATTAACAGGGGATCAATTTAGCTTTTTTGTAACAGGATCGAAGAAGTTGGAAGATGGAACTATAATTGTAAATACAGCACATGGTATAAACAGATTTAATCCTAAAAATTTAGAAAAAAATATGTATAATCCTCCGATCATAATATCTTCTTTAAAACAGGGAGGTAAAAAATTAGATTTAAATAGAGCATATGAAATAGTAGATAA
>JBNJFI010000114.1:0-4777 GCA_051746725.1 Fusobacteriota bacterium | reverse complement strand
AAGGAGATTATTATGTTAAAAAAACAAATCAAACAAAAAATAAACTTATGGACAATACTAAGTGCAGTTTTTACTTTGCTTATTATTTTTCCAAATATAAATATAATGACAAATTTATTGAAGAAAACAAGTCCAAATTGGGATCATATAAAGAAGTACCTATTGCAAGATTATATTATTAATTCATTAGTTATTATTTTAGGAGTAGGAATACTTTCCATGATAATAGGTGTAACTTTAGCTTGGTTCATTACTGTGTATGAATTCCCTGGAAGAAAAATATTGGAATGGGGGCTTATATTGCCTCTAGCTATTCCGCCGTATATTGCGGCATATACATATGAAGGGATATTTAATTATACTGGACCTTTACAAAGTTTTTTCAGAAATAATTTTGGGATAAGACTGAATACAGAAATGTTAAGCTTTATGAATATTAGAGGAGCTATATTTATATTCACATTCTTTCTTTATCCATATGTATATATAATAACTAAATCTTTTTTGGAAAAGCAATCTTCCTCTTTAATTGAAGCCTCTAGAATGCTAGGTAGAAATATGTTTGAAATATTTATAAAAATAATTATTCCAATATCAAGATCTGCTATAATTGGAGGAGTTAGTTTAGTTGTATTAGAAGTTTTAAATGATTATGGAGTGGTTAAGTATTTTGGAGTATCCACTTTTAGCACAGCCATTTTTAAAACGTGGTTCGCCATGGGAGACATTAATTCTGCAGTTAGATTAGCAGCAATACTTATGACAATAGTTTTTATGGTAATTATTTTAGAAAAATTACTTAGAGGAAGAAAAAAATATAGTTTTACAAATACAAAAATAACCCCCATTGCAAGAATTAAAATTAAGGGGATTAAAAAAACAGGAATTATGATATACTTATGGGTTATATTTGCGATTGGATTTATTATTCCATTTGTTCAGTTAACTTACTGGAGTATAATCACGTATGAAGGAATGTTTGATCTAAAATTTATTGAAACAATAGCAAATTCGTTCTTTATTGCATTTATATCAACTATATTGGTGCTAATATTTGCAATAGTAATATCAAATACAGTTAGAATTGAAGACAGTTTTTTGTCTAAAATATATTCAAAAATTGCTATATTAGGATATTCAATACCAGGTGCAGTAATAGCTATTGGAGTTATGTTGTTTTTCTTGTTTTTAGATGAAAAAATATATAATTTTTTCGAATATTTAAATATTTCGTCTTCAAAATTAATATTAACAACCAGCATGTTAATGCTTATATTTGCATATATAATTCGATTTTTAGCTATAGGATATAATGCTGTTGAATCTGGATTTGAAAAAGTAGGAACAAACTTTTTTGAAGCATCAAGAACAATGGGAATGAATATAACGGAAACTTTTTTTAAAGTTGATTATCCTATGATAAAGGGAGCAGTCTTTAGTGGTTTCATTTTAGTATTTGTTGATATATTAAAAGAACTACCTTTGACTTTAATATTACGACCATTTAATTTTGATACTTTAGCAACAAAGGCTTTTGAATATGCTGACGATGAGATGATACATGAAGCATCTTTATCATCTTTAATAATTATAATAATTAGTATTATAGCAATAATATTTTTCTATAGATTAGAAAGGGAAAAGGTGGATAAAAATGTTTCTTAAGCTGAAAAATATAGATTTCAAGTACAAAAATAATAAGGAATTAATTATTAAAAATTTTAGTCATAAACTCAAAAAAGGTAAAATTTTGGCTATATTAGGAGAAAGTGGTAGTGGAAAAAGTACTCTTCTTAGAATAATAGCTGGACTAGAGGTTCCAAAAAAGGGAGAAATTATTTTAAATGATAAGGTATTAGTAAATAAAAATGAATTTGTATTACCTGAAAAACGTGGGATTGGAATGCTTTTTCAGGATTATGCTCTATTTCCCCATATGAATGTCGCAAAAAATATAGAATTTGGATTGAAAAATTTTTCTAAAAAAGAAAAAGCAAAAAAGGTTAATGAAGTATTAGAACTTGTAAATTTAATTGACTATAAGAACAGATATCCTCATGAACTAAGTGGTGGACAACAGCAAAGAATTGCATTGGCAAGATCCATTGCCATAGAACCATCTCTAATTCTAATGGATGAACCATTTAGTAGTTTAGATGCAAATTTACAATCTAAGATAAGAAAGCATCTTAAAGAAATTTTAACAAAAACTAAAATTACTTCTATATTTGTAACTCATGATAAAGATGACGCAGTAAAGATAGCTGATGAAGTTATTGTTATGAAAGATGGAGAAATATTACAACATGGTATTCCTTTGGAAGTTATGAAAGATCCTAAAAATAGTTATGTTAAAAATTTGTTTCACTTAAAAGGGTAAAAAAAGAAAAAATGTCTAAGGCTATTATAGCCTTAGACAAAAATCGAATAACTATTGTGAAAAATATAAAAAACGTAAACTTTAACTTGACACAGATATGATTTTGTGTTATATTACTTAACAAGAGAAAAAAATAACTTAAAACAGGAGGTAATTATGAGAAATGAATGGAAAGAATTTGAAGGTGGAAAATGGGAAAAAGAAATTAATACTAGGAATTTTATTCAAAATAATTATAAACCATATGAAGGAGGCGACGAATTCTTAGAAGGACCAACAGAAGATACTCTTAAGTTATGGGAAAAGGTAATGGATCTCAAAAAAGAGGAGAGCAAAAAAGGGATTTTAGATGCAGATACAAAAGTGGTGTCAACTATAACTTCACATGGAGCGGGATATATCAAAAAAGATTTAGAAAAAATAGTTGGATTGCAAACTGAAAAACCATTAAAAAGAGGAATAATGCCAAATGGCGGATTGAGAATGGTAAAAAAAGGATTAGAGGCCTATGGATACAAGCTTGACCCCAAGATAGAGGAAATTTTCACAAAATATAGAAAATCTCATAACGATGGCGTCTATGATGCTTATACAAAAGAGATGAGAGCAGTTAGAAGATCTGGAATAATAACAGGATTACCAGATGCATATGGAAGAGGAAGAATTATAGGTGATTATAGAAGAATAGCTCTATATGGTTTAGATAGATTAATAGAAGACAAAAAAGAGCAAAAAAGAAGTCTTATCATGGATTATATGGAACCAGCAATTGTTAGACAAAGAGAAGAGATAAGTGAACAGTTAAAATCTTTAGAAGAATTAAAAGAGTTGGGGAATATTTACGGATTTGACCTAAGTAATCCAGCTACAAATACAAAAGAGGCCATTCAATGGACATATTTTGGATATTTAGCAGCAGTAAAAGAGCAAAATGGAGCTGCAATGTCTTTAGGAAGAGTATCCACTTTCTTGGATATATATATTGAAAGAGACTTAAAAAATGGGATTATTTCTGAAAAAGAAGCTCAAGAATTAATAGATCAATTTGTAATGAAACTTAGAATGGTAAGATTTTTAAGAACTCCTGAATACGATGAACTGTTTTCAGGTGACCCAACTTGGGTAACTGAATCTATAGGTGGAATGGGTGAAGATGGCAGAACTTTAGTAACGAAAACAAGTTATAGAATGTTACATACTTTAAATAATCTTGGAGCAGCCCCAGAACCAAACTTAACTGTACTTTGGTCAGATAGATTGCCTGAAAAGTTTAAAAAATTCTGTAGTAAAATATCTATAAAAACTAGTTCGATACAATATGAAAACGATGATTTAATGAGACCTCAGTATGGAGATGATTATGGAATAGCTTGCTGCGTATCTGCTATGCAAATAGGAAAACAGATGCAGTTCTTTGGAGCAAGAGCAAACTTAGCAAAAGCTCTCTTATATGCAATAAACGGCGGGAAGGATGAAAAAACCGGTGTTCAAGTTGGTCCGGAATTTGCACCGATTACAGGGGAATATTTGGATTATGATGAAGTGATGAGAAAATATGATCAGGTGTTAGACTGGTTATCTAAGCTATATATGAATACTTTAAACATAATTCACTATATGCATGACAAATATGCCTATGAAAAGGTTCAAATGGCACTTCATGACAGAGATATAGTAAGAACTTCTGCAGCAGGAATAGCTGGATTATCTGTAGTAGCAGATTCACTTTCTGCTATCAAAAATGCCAAGGTTAAGATAATTAGAGATGAAAATGGATTAGCAGTAGACTATAAAATAGAGGGAAATTATACTGCATTTGGTAATAACGATGATGATGTTGATAATATAGCATCTGATCTAGTAGAAAGATTTATGAATAAATTGAGAAAACATAAAACTTATAGAGACTCTACACCGACTTTATCAATATTAACAATAACTTCAAATGTGGTATATGGGAAGAAAACAGGGAATACCCCTGATGGTAGAAAGGCAGGAGAACCATTTGCCCCAGGTGCCAATCCTATGCACGGTAGAGACAAAAAAGGTGCCCTTGCTTCAATGTCATCTGTAGCAAAATTACCATATGAACATTCAGAAGATGGTATATCTTATACTTTTTCAATAGTTCCAGATGCACTTGGGAAAAAGGAAGATGATAAAAAGGATAATTTAGTTAATTTATTAAATGGATATTTCAATAATAAAGGTCACCATATAAATGTAAATGTATTCAATAAAGAAACATTAATAGATGCGATGGATCATCCAGAAAAATACCCACAGTTGACAATTCGAGTTTCTGGTTATGCCGTTCACTTTGTTGACCTAACACGGGAACAACAATTAGATGTAGTAAACAGGACTTTTCACGATAGATTTTGAAGTGATAGTTGA
>JBNJFI010000113.1:0-4830 GCA_051746725.1 Fusobacteriota bacterium | reverse complement strand
ATTAGACCTGATAATTAAGGCTTCCCTCCATTTTTATATACTGCTCACACCCGGGCAAACGCCATTTGCCCTTACAGAACTGATATTATTATCCCTACGCAACCTAAAACGTAAGGGCGAAGGGCCTTCGCCCGCATCACCCAAAACTAATTCTGTTAATAAATCAGTGAAAAACTTGATATCTTATCTTTTTAGTTTTGCAACTTCCTAATATATTGTCTTTAGACTCATGTAAATTATTTAGAGCCTTGCTATCTTCTTGTTTACCCAATTTCCTGACAGAGGGAAAAAATAATTATCTTTATAAAATTAAATTTAGGAGCAGATCTAAACCTGCTCCTAAATTTAATTTATACCGCTTATAGATTTTATACTTTTCTATCTTCCGCAACATCTTTTATATTTTTTTCCACTCCCACAAGGACAGGGATCATTTCTTCCAACTTTATTATTAACAACTCTTTGTTTAACTTTAGGTGCTTCCTCTGAATCATTATAATACATAGTTGTTTGTTCTTTTTTTCTTTCTATTTCTGGATCTTTTTGTCTTATTTGAATTTTAAATAGATATGATACCACTTCTTCTTTTATTGTTTTTATCATATCTGCATATATCTCAGAAGATAACATCTTATACTCTATAACTGGATCTTTTTGTCCATATGCTCTTAAATGAATCCCCTCTTTTAAAGAATCCAAAGTTTTAAGATTTTCTCTCCATCTACTATCGACTATATCTAGTAATATGTAGTTTTCTAGCTTTCTCATTATTTCTGGACTATATTTTTCTTCTTTTCCTTCATACATATCAACTAAATTTGAATAAAGTGTAGTTTTTACTTCATGAACCTCAAAATTTCTCAGATCTTCTTCAATTTTATAATTAAATAACTCTTCTATTCTCTTTTTTAAACCTTCTACATCCCAATCTTCACGATTTTCTGCTGATAACTTAATAGCTACTTCATAATTTACTGTATCTTTTAACATTGTCATTATCTCATCTTTTAAGTTCTCTTTTTCTAAAACTTCATCTCTTTGAGCATAAATAATCTCTCTTTGTTTGTTCATAACGTCATCATATTCAAGCAATTGTTTTCTCACTGAGAAGTTTCGTCCTTCAACTTTCTTTTGAGCATTTTCAATTGACTTGCTTATCATTGGATGTTCAATTGGTTCTCCATCTTCTAGACCAAGTTTATCCATAACAGATGCAACTCTTTCTGATCCAAATAACATCATCAATTTATCTTCTAAAGAAAGATAAAATTCAGAAGCTCCTGGATCTCCTTGTCTTCCGGCTCTTCCTCTAAGCTGGTTATCTATTCTTCTACTTTCATTTCGACTGGTTCCTAGAATATAAAGTCCTCCAGCCTCTAAAACTTTTTGACGTTCTTTTTTGCATTGTTTTTCATATTTTTCTAAAACTTCTTCATATCTTTCGTCATCTACATCCACTTCATTTTCTGCCATGAATTCTGGATTTCCTCCTAAAACTATATCAGTTCCACGCCCTGCCATATTCGTTGCAATTGTAACAGATTTATAACGACCTGCTTGTGCTACAATTTCTGCTTCTTTCTCATGTTGCTTTGCATTAAGTACTTCATGGGGAACTTTAGCTCTTTTTAACACTTCTGACAACTGTTCTGAACTCTCTATTGATGCAGTTCCTATTAATACTGGTTGCCCTTTTTTGTATAACCCTACCACTTTTTTGATAACAGCTTCCATTTTTTCTCGTTTTGTTTTATATATTTTATCGGTCTTATCTTCTCTTATAACTGGTTTATTTGTCGGTATAACTAATACCGGTAATTTATATATCTCCATAAATTCTCCAGCTTCAGTTTCTGCTGTACCTGTCATTCCAGATAATTTATTATACATTCTAAAATAATTTTGTAAAGTTATAGATGCTAAAGTTTGATTTTCTCCAGCTATATTTACATTGGCTTTTGCTTCTATTGCTTGATGCAATCCTTCGGAATATCTTCTACCAGGCATAAGTCTTCCTGTAAATTCATCTACTATAACAACTTCTCCATCTCTAACTATATAATCTTTGTCTTCCTCAAATAATTCTTTTGCTTTTAAAGCTTGAATTAAATAATGTGTCAATTCTACATTTTTAGGTGAATATAAGTTATCAATATCTAATTTGCTTTCAACTTTTTTGATTCCTTCACTGGTCATAGTTATTGAACTAGCTTTTTCATCTACCTCATAGTCTGTATTTTTGATTAATTGTGTTCCTATATTATAAAAAGTTTTATACCATTTTGTTGTTTCCTCTGAAGGCCCTGAAATTATAAGTGGTGTTCTAGCTTCATCTATTAATATTGAATCTACCTCATCGACTATAGCATAATTCAATTCTCTTTGAACCTTTTGATCCTTACTTTGAACCATATTATCTCTTAAGTAATCAAATCCAAATTCATTATTTGTTCCATAAACTATATCTTTTTTATAAACTTCTTTTCTAATATCTGTATCTTGTCCATTTAATAATACTCCTGCTGTAAGACCTAAAAAATTATAGATTTTACTCATCCAATCCTTATCTCTTTCAGCTAGATAATCATTTACCGTAACAATATGAACTCCTTTTCCAGTTAAAGCATTTAGATAAGCAGGTAGCGTTGCAACTAAAGTCTTTCCTTCACCAGTCTTCATCTCTGTTATCTCTCCTCTATGAAGAACTATCCCACCTATCATTTGAACGTCATAATGTCTCATTCCCACAGTTCTTTTTGCAGCTTCTCGAACTACTGCAAATGCTTCTATTCTTAAATAATCTAAATCTTCTCCATTTTTTATTCTTTTCTTAAATTCATCTGTTTTAGCTTTTAACTCTTGATCACTTAACTTTTCATATATTGGTTCTAAGGCATTTATCTCCTCTACCTCTAATTGAATTTTATTTATCTCTCTTTCATTTTTAGAACCAAATACCTTCTGTATTAGTTTTTTTATCATTAGTTTTCTACTCCTCTTATATTAATTTTTTAGTTTATCTCCTTGAAACTCTTGTAAATCCAGATATTTCTAATATTTTTATTTTGTTATCCCTTTTTTGAACTTCATCTATTATCAGGTTCATACCTAAGCTATCGCTTGACATATGACCTGCCATAATGACGTTTATATTGTGTTTTTTAGCCTTTTTAAGGTGTTTTTCCGACATATGCATTCCAACTAAAGTACCTACTCCAGACATTTCCATCTTTTCGTATATTTTATCACTGGCTTCTACACCGCCGGTTACATCTACTTGTATCTTCCCAACTCTATTATTTTCAGAACCAGAAATTATCTTAGGTCCATTCTGATTTTTAGAAGCTATTTTGTATTCCTCTTCTTCCATTAAAATATCGATTATATCTTTTAATTTATAAGGTTCTTCTTTTTTAAATAAATTTTCCAAATACATATGAACCATATTGTCAGCTGGCGTATGAATGTTCATAAATGGTATATTTAATAATTTAGCTGTATCTACAGCTCTATTATAATTTGTCGCCATTAAGCTTCTACTGTATTTATCAAAAGATTCCTGTAACATTTTTTCTGCACTAGATACATTTACCCCAGATTGAACGAGTATATCTTCTTGAATTTTTATCATCTTATATAAGTTTAAAATACTTTTTCCCGATGGATGATGACCAAAAGCTAAATCAACCTGTTTCCCTTTTTCTTTTAATCTATCTATTAAAAGTAATTCCTCAGAAGTTAAATCTATTCCTACAGCTATATTTTTTATCTCTTTTTCTGAATTTCCAAACAAAATATTAGAATCATCATATGGATTCATCAGATCTAAATCATTTAACTCTTCTCTGTTTGAATTATCACTTTTTTGATCTTTTTTGTCTTTTAATATTTCCTCTACTCTTTTTCCTCTTGGATCATTATCCTTTCCTAAATTTATTCCTATTTTAAATATATCTTCTAATCTCATAATTCCTCCTATAAAATCATATTCATAATTCCATTTTTAATTCTTATTAATGATGGGGATTCTGATTCACTTTCTCTATAGCCCATATTATATTATGTTTTATCTTTCTTTTTAGAAAAAATTCTTCCTGTTTATCTAATTCACTTGGAAAACTCTTATCAGCAAAATTACTTTTATATTTACCAGGTACTTCGTTTAAAACTATCGCTGCAATATCTTGTATACATATATTACACTTACAAAAATCAAGTTTTCCCTCTTCAATTATCTTATACAACTCCTCAAAAACCATCTCTTCTACAATGTTTTCTAGGTCAGCAGTATAAAAATGTTCTTTATATTTCATAGATCCCCCTCTAAATCCTAACTCATAAAATACTTTTCCCCTTAATTCATTTCACAAACCCCTTATCCGTTATTCAAATAATTAACTATACATATTCTCTTTTTTGGGAAATTCCCCTTTTTTGACCTCATCTACATATTCTTTTATAGCTTTTATACTTTTTTGACCTATATTCTCATATTTTTTTACAAATTTTGGTACCCAATCTGTGTATCCCAGCATATCATAATATACTAAAACTTGTCCGTCAACATCTTTCCCTGCCCCTATTCCAATTATTGGAATTTCAACAGCTTCTGTAATCTTTTTTGCCAAACTAGATGGAACGCCTTCAATAACTATACAAAAAACTCCAGCTTTTTCCAAATCCTTTGCGTCTTTAATAATAGTCTTAGCTTCTTCTTTGGTTTTACCTTGGACTTTAAATCCTCCCATGCTATTAACCGATTGAGGCGTTAATCCCAAATGCCCTACAACAGGAATTTCCAAATCTATTATTTTTTTTATAGTTTCTAAA
>JBNJFI010000112.1:0-4856 GCA_051746725.1 Fusobacteriota bacterium | reverse complement strand
AATGAATTCCAATTGAATTTTTTCGTTCACTCTATTTTTTACATTTACTTCTAAATATACATCTCCTTGTTTTGTAAATTTAATCGCATTACTTATTAAATTTATTATAATTTGAGAGATTTTACCCTTATCCCCTTTTAACATAATAGGAACTTTGGGATTTACATAGTAAACTAATTCAATATTTTTTTTCTGAGCACTCAATGCAAAAGAATCAATTATATCTTTTATTACCTTTCTTAAATCAAATTTAGTTTTTTCTAATTCTATTTTCCCAGCTTCAATTTTAGATATGTCTAAAATATCATTTATTATATCCATCATTTTATCAGAAGATTTTAATATATTCTTTACAAATTCTTTTTGCTCTTCTTCTAAGTTTGTACCTTTTAAAAGTTCGGTCATTCCAATAACTCCATTCATTGGCGTTCGAATTTCATGACTCATATTAGCTAGAAATTGAGATTTTGCTTCATTAGCCATCTCTGCTTCCTCTTTTGATTTCCTTAAGTCATTTTGAGTTTTTATAAGTCTATTTATTAAATTAGATACCCATATCCCAGCTATTAGAGTTACAGTAAAAGGAATTAATCTTATATATAATTTTTGAAAATCTGCTATTGGAAATAGAACCTTCCAAATAACATCCATTGGATAATTAAAAAATATTATATCTATTATTGATATTGCAACCCATATAAATACTGATATTATTATTGTTCCTGTTATAATTTTGTTGCCAACATTGTTTTCTATCACTTCAGATAAACCCAGATATTTTCTTATTTTATTATTTCGCAATATTGCCATAGTTATTATAACCATTAAAAATATCCCAACTAAAATTAATAATACTATATTTGAAGTATAAATAACAACTTCTCTTCTACCACTTAACCAATAATTTAACCTATTATTATAAAATGATCCATTTTGTTTTTTTTGTTTTTCCAAATATTCATCTATAGTAATTAAAAGATTTCTAGGGTCTCCCTCTTGCCCAGCAATTTTTAAACCAAATTGGTGAAATACTAAATTTTGATCAATTAGCTTTTCTTCTTTTTGAGATAACTGACTTCTCTTAAACCTTTCTCCTAGACCACCGTCAATTTTTCCAGTTAACAATTCATTAAACATAACCTCATAATTAGGGACCTCTATATATTTACACTTTATGCCTAATCTATCTAAATCTTTTTTGAGAACATCATAAAAAAAAGAATTTTTTACATAACCAACCCTTTTTTGATCTAAATCTTTAAAATTTTCTATCCCTTCTCCTCTCTTAGTAAAAATTGTTCCCCAGGTTTGTAATATATTTTCTTTGGTAAAGTCGAATCTTTCATCTCTTCTTTGGGTTTTTCCTATAACTACTAAAAGATCTATCTCGCCTGATTCTAATTGATCTAGATTTTTAGATATACTATTATTTACATATTCCATCTCCCAATTATTTTTTTTAGCGATATCCTCTAATATATCTACTGCAAAACCTCTAGGCTCACCATCTTCCCCTCTACTGATAACTACTCCTTTATCAAAGTATCCTACCTTTACCATCTTTTTTGAATTTGAAAAAGAAAAAATTGAAACTACTGAAAACAAAATAAAAATTATGATTTTTTTAATATATATATACATATAATCCCCCTTTTTGATATTAATTTTATAATTTAAATCTATATCAACTTTGAGTAATTATAAGATATTTTCTATTGTTATTCAAGAAAAACTTGTTACTTTTTTTAATTTTTTGAACTGATCTTTATATTTTGATCCCCTTTTTTGAAATCCACATCCTCACCATTAACTTTCACTTTTTTGATATCCCCAGCATTTCTAACATCAAATTCATATTTTTTATACTTATACTCGTCGCATCTATTAAGATTTTTTATCTCTATTTCCAACAGATCCTCTTTAACTTTATATCTAATATCCTCTAGATTATACTCTCCATTTTCAAAATCAAAGCTCTCTCCATCGTCATTATAATTTAAATATTTTCCATTTTCAGTAACTCCATCTAGAGTTATTCTGAATTTTAATAATTCTCTATCCATTTTTTCTACACTTTGAAATACTTCATTAAAGGCTATTATACTTCCACCTTTTACAAACATTGGTAGTTTTTCCAAAGAAGCTTTATAAAGTATCCAATCTCCACCTATATATTCCTCTCCAGTATGATAATCATACCATTTTCCTTCTGGCAAGTATACTTTTCTTATTTCTATTCCCGGTCGAATTATCGGAGCAACTAAAATGCTTTCTCCAAATATAAACTGATCATATATATCATAAGTATCTTTGTCTTCTGGATATTCCATAAATATAGGTTTTATAACAGGAACTCCTGTTTTATGAGATTTATAAAATTGATTGTATAACTCATTCATCAGAGAATATCTAAGTCTTATATATTTAGTTATTATCTCCTCTTTTTCCTTACCAAAAGACCAAGGCTCTTGATTTATAGAGTGAACCTCGCAGTGATTTCTAAAAAATGGTGAAAAGGCCCCTAGTTGATACCATCTTGTAAGGAGTTCTCCATTTGTATCAAAAGAAAATCCTCCTACATCTGTTCCAACAAATGGTAGTCCAGATATCCCCATGTTTAACATCATAGGTACTGCCAGTTCTAAGTGTTCCCACATACTTCTATTATCTCCAGTCCATATAGCAGCATATCTTTGGATTCCTGAAAATCCTGCACGGGTTAAGATAAATGGACGTTTCTTTTGATTTTCTTTTATACTTTCAAATACAGCTTGGTTTTCAAAAAAGCCATACATATTATGATACCTTAAATGAGTTCCTCCGTCTCCATCTCCATGATGATATACTTGTGTATCCATTGTAGAAGTATCATTAAATACAGCTGGTTCATTCATATCGTGCCATATTCCCTCTACTCCATACTCTTCCATAAAGTCAGTAGTTAAGTCTCCCCACCACTTTCTAACATCCTTTTTTGTAAAGTCAGGAAATACTGTCTCCCCAGGCCAAACTTTACCTATAAATTCTTCTCCATTGATATATTTACAGTAATAATCATTTTTCATCATATCTCTATACACCTTATAATTAGAATCTATTTTAACCCCTGGATCAACAATATTAACTAGTTTTTTTCCACTATCCTGTATCTTTTTTGCCATCTTTTTTGGAAAAGGATAGTTATTTTCATCCCATGTAAATACTCGATACTCATCCATATAGTGTATATCCAGATGTATAGCATCGCACGGAATATCTCGATCTATAAAGTTATCTAAAATATCAGTGACCTCTTTATCCGATTTATAGGTATATCTAGATTGATGATGTCCAAGTGACCATTTTGGAGGCAAAGCAGGTTTTCCTGTTATCTTTGTATAGTTTCCTATTACCTCTTTTACGTCTTTACCTAAAATCATATAATAATCAACTTTTCCGCCTTCTGCCCATATATTATAAGCCTCTTCTAGGTTGGCTCCCATATCGAAATGAGATCTATATGAATTGTCAAAGTATATACCATATGTCCTTTTTTGATTAAAATTTACAAAAAAGGGAATCGAGACATATAACGGATCTATAGTTGTATTATGTGGATCAAATACGTCACTATTCCACATCTCATAAATTCTTCCACGTTTATCTAAAAATCCCGTTTTCTCTCCTAGACCATAAATCTTATCTTCTTTTTCCATAATATGAGAAAATCCTATTTGATCTTTATTCCAGCTATATGGCGAATGATCCTCTGTGATTAATTTTCCATTCTTATAAAATTTTAAAGATATATCTTTTTTGCTTACTTCAATTTTTATATTTTTAAAAACAATATTAATGGTATCCTTTGCATCTTTTAAATTAATATTTACATCTTCGGATTTCTCATATATCACAGCCTTTGTGGATCTTAAGTCTTGCTCTTTCTTGTTCAACATAGTTACTCTAATTATATCTTCCTCTAAAATTTTAATATTTAAATTTCCAAATCTACCTTTAAATAATACACTATCTTTTTCCGTTTTATAACTAATCATCTCTCCTAAATTTTTATAATATTTTTTCTCCTCTTTATTTCCATTTTCTACTAATATCTCTCCACAATGCATAATTACCTCCTGTTTTTTATTTTATGTTTAGGCCACAGATTACGCGGATGTTACACGGACTTTATATACATTAAAATATCTAAATCTTCAGCTTTTAAAACTTTTCTAGTTTTTATCTGCAATATCCGCACTATCCGCAGCTAATCTTCTATCTTTTTAATTATCTTAGCTGGGTTTCCACCTGCTACAACTCTAGGTGGAACATCTTTTGTCACTACACTTCCAGAAGCGATAACTGCCTCATCCCCAATTTTTAAACCTGGATTAATTATAGCTCCGCCGCCTACCCATACATTATCGCCTATCTCTATTTGATACCCTAGTTCTCTACCTGCGTTTCTCTTTTTTGCATTCAAAGGGTGTGTAGCTGTATAGACTTGAACATTTGGTCCAAACATTACATTATCTCCTATTATAACTCTATTTACATCTAAGATTATACAATTATGATTTGCATAAAAATTTTCTCCTACTTCTATATTATATCCATAATCACAGTAAAAGCTTGGCTCAATATGGCAATTTTTATCTGTTTTTAATAGTTTCTTCAATAACTTAAATCTCGCCTCGAGATTATCAGGTTCTAAATCATTATACTCTTTACATAATCTTTTGGCTCTCTTTCTGTCTCTAAAAAGCACCTCATCCATTGGATCATATAATTTCCCTGCTAACATCTTTTCCTTTTCTGTCATAATATCCCCCTTTTATTAATTTTTCGAAACCGGTTTTTATGTTGCTTAAAAAAAT
>JBNJFI010000111.1:0-5040 GCA_051746725.1 Fusobacteriota bacterium | reverse complement strand
CCAGGCGATATTTTTTCTTATTTTTCTTTCACAGATTCTCTATTTATAATACTTGCCTCTATTGTATTAATATATTTTACATCTTCTTTTTTGTCTATCAATTTTACAAGGTTAGATATCATAACTGCTGACATTTTCTCTATTGAAGTATTTAAGGTAGATAATTTAGGACTTGTGTATTTACTAATCTCTATATTATTAAATCCAATAATAGATATATCCTCTGGTATATTTATACCCATTTTTCTAAATGCTTCCATTGCCCCTATAGCCATTTCATCAGAAGCTGCAAAAATAGCCGTTGGCCTTTTTTGACAATTAGAAAATTTCTCTTTTATTAATTCAAATCCACTTTCTTCTGTAAAATCACCATATAAAAAATACTCATCATATATATCAATACCATTATCAATTAGAGCTTTTTCATATCCTTTTTTTCTTTCTCTACCAGAGTGTTTTTTTAAATCTCCGCATAAATGCATAATCCTTTTATGACCAGAATCTATTAGGTATTGAATTCCCTTATATGCTCCTTCAAAATCTGCTGAGTTTACTACTATAGCATCTTTTTTTGGTTCTTGATCAATCAAACCTATATTATAACCTTTTTTGACCAAATCACTTATCTCAGAAACTCCCTCTTCTTCCCCTATAAAAACCCCTGCACTAATTGACTTGTTTGCAAAAAGAGCTCGTATAGAATTAAATTCTTTTTCATTGTTTATAATAGAAACCAAAACATTATAATCATATCTATCCGCTTCATCTATCATTCCTGCTATAAATTCAGAGAAATATCCAGAAGTTTTAACTATAGCTTTTTTGCTTCTAGAATGAACTTCCATTATAAATACTCCTATTGTTTTACTGGCTTTTCCAGCTAATATTCTTGCAGATTCATTGGGAGTATATCCATACTCATCTATAATTTTCTGAACCTTTTTTTTGGTTTCATCTGGGACATTCGAGTAATTATTAACCACTCGAGATACTGTGCTTCGAGAAACACCGGCTAATTTTGCAATATCTTTACTCTTCATTATTCACCTCCATATTTTTATCTTTAACCTTATAATAAATCTCATTTATAATTTTCAAGTTAAACTTATTAATATTTTAACATCTTTACAGATTATTTTCAAGAGTTTTAAATCTTTGTAAATTTTCAACTTATTACATTTCTAAACCATAACCATAAGGATATAGATATCTAGATTTATCTTCTATATCTTCTTTAGAGTTTGGCCATGTATAAGGTAATCTTCCATAAAAATTATCTTCTCCAAATAAAACTTCGGATACTCCATCTCCTTGGGTTCCTGGCAGCCAAGCTTGAACAAAACCATCCCAGTCATCTATATAATCTGTTATTATCATAGGTCTACCTGATACCATTATAACTAGAGTCGGGATTCCACTTTCTTTTACTCTATTTAAAACTCCTTTATCTTCATTGGATATTTCTAAGTCCATATCATCTCCACTGCCCTCTGTATAGGGTTTTTCTCCTATTACCACAACAGCTATATCTGCATCATATATCTTTGAAACTACTCTTCCTTTTCCTTGGCTAAGACTTTGAGATATTCCTTCTGCTATAGTAATTCCTTCTGTTATTTCTCCACCTTTTCCTTGCCAAGTAATAGTCCATCCACCACACTGATTTCCGATATTATCTGCATTGGAACCATCTACATATATTTTAGAATTCTTAGATAATGGCAATATCTCATTATCGTTTTTTAAAAGAACCAGAGATTTTTTAACAGCTTCCTTTGCTACCTCTCTATGTTCTTGTGATCCTATCTCATTTATATCTTTTCCCTTTGCAAATGGATTTTCAAATAATCCAGCTCGATATTTCGCCCTCAAAATTCTCCTAACAGCATCATCGATTCTGCTCATCTCAATTTTATCATCTTTTACAGCATCTTTCAAAACAGATATAGTGGTTCTCCATTTAAAAGGTTCCATCACCATATCCACACCTGCATTAATTGATTTTATTAATCTCTCATCATAATTTTTTCCTTCTATCCAATGTACACCTTCCCAGTCACTTATTACAAATCCATTAAATCCAAGCTCATCTTTTAAAACTTCAGTTAAAAGGTATTTCTGAGCATGCATATTTTCACCATTCCAACTGCTAAAAGATGCCATTACTGAAGCAACATTATTTTCTATAGCCTCTTCATATCCTCTAAGGTGAATTTTTCGTAATTCTTCTTCGCTTATTACGGAATCTCCTTTATCAAGTATTCCAGTCTCTTGTCCTGTTCCTATTTTAGTTCCTCCATCTGCAACAAAATGTTTAGCCGTTGCTATTACTCGATCCTCTTCTATATTATAACTATTACCCTGATATCCATTTATATAAGGACCTGCTAAAACTTCTTGTAGCTTAGGATCTTCACCAAAACTTTCGTAGGCCCTTCCCCATCTTATATCTTGAACTACAGCTACACAAGGGGCAAAGTTAAAATTCATTCCTGTGGCAGACATCTCTTTAGCAGTAATTTCTCCAATTTTTTCTACTATTTTTTTAGATGTTTCTGTATCACCTTTTTCTAGACTTCCTTGAGCCATGGCTCCTAACCCTACATTATGAGGAAAAATGGTGGCTCCCTTTAAATTGTTATGACCATGGACAGAATCTATACCATATAAAATTGGAATCCCTAGATCTGTTTCTAATGCCTCTCTTTGAAATTCATTATACATATCTAACCAACCTTGAGGTGTATTATTTTCTGGAGTAGAACCTCCACCACTTAATATAGAACCTATTTTATACTCTTTTATCTCTCCTGGAGATAAACTTGCTCTTTCTGGTTGAATCATCTGTCCAATTTTTTCATCTAAATTCATTTCTTTTAATAATATATCTATCTTTTTATCTATCTCTTTTAGCTGTTCTGGTTTTTCTTGTCTAATTTTTTTCCGCCCTTCATTTCCTTTTGATCCTACAAACATCTTATAAAGCATTCCATTTGATGAACATCCTGCAAAAAAGATTGTTACTAGTATACTTAATATTATACCTTTTATCTTCGTTTTCACATTTCCCCCTTTTTTGAGTTTAATTTTCATATAACTTTATTGTAATTATCGATCTACCTGGAACCACATAACTTTTTTGCTCATCTAAAACTTCCATACTAAAACTTATATCTTTTTCTTCTTTATTTATAACGACTAGAACTATGCTACCATCTTTATTTTTAACAGCAGTTTTTTGTAAACTATCAAAATTACTCTCCGTATTTATCCTAACTGCACCTGGTAATATAAATTTACTGAAATGTCCTAAGTAGTAATAAGGAGAATTATAATGTATCTTATTTTTCTTAGTATCCACTATAATTGGAGCATCACAATAATTTCCAACATGGTTTGGCCCACCTTTTTCATTTAAAACCATATTCCAATCACACCAACCAGTTGTCCAATGATTTAGATCATTGATTATATTTACACCATATTTTTCACCTGTCCACCACTCTCCAACAAAAGAATCTTCGTCATACAGAGGATTACAACCTTCGGTAAATACTAAATTAGTTCCATATTTTTCATGGGTATAATCTAAAACTTTATTATCAGTTAAATTCATAGTATCATCATTTCCATACCAGTGAAATCCTGCTCCCCAAACCCATTTTGCAGCTTCTTCATCTGAAAACATAACATCCATTCTCTCTTTCATTATATCTTTATTATGATCCCATACTATGATTTTTTTATCTTCTAAACCTTCTTTCTTTAAAGTAGGTCCTAAAACTTTTACAAAATCTTTTTCTTGTTTTGAAGTATAAATACAGTTATCCCAAGGAGTTATTGCCATTGGTTCATTTTGGATAGAAACTCCCCATATATCTATTCCTTCTTTTTTATACTCTTTTATATATCTAGCAAAATATTTAGCCCAAACATCATAATATTCTTTTTTTAAACTTCCACCATTATTCATCCTACCATTTGTTTTCATCCAAGCTGGCGGTGACCAAGGTGATGCAAATAATTTGATCTCTTCGCCCTTAGATTTAACAGCATCTTTAATAAATGGAATTAAAGATTTTTTATCTCTATCAATGGAAAAAGTTTCCAATTCCGTATCTCCTGGTTTTTCAACATAAGCATAATTTCCCAATGAAAAATCACAACTATTTATATGGGTACGACAAAAATTATAATTAATCCCTTTTTTGGGATGAAAATAAGCATCTATAACTTCCTGTCTTAAATCATTTGGTAATTTATCAATTGTTGTAGATCCAGCTTCTGTAAAAGCCCCTCCAAATCCTATTATCTTTTGATACTCTTTTTCAGGATTTATAATTATTTTATTTTCACCCTTTTTTGCACTTGATATCTCCTCTTCATTTATCTTTGTAAGTCTTTTATCTGTATCCTTTGAAGATATATAGATTTCTTTTTTCATCTTATTTCTCACTTTCCTTCCATAATTTTTCTTTTAATTCTCTTAATTTTTTTCTATCTTTTTTGCTCATGAATATATCTGGAGAATTTTCATCACAGGTATTTTTATTTTCCACTATTAATACCATTGCATCTTTACTTAATGTATGGGTATGCCACACACCTTTTTTGATATTATAAATCTTTCTAGGTTTCATATCCTTAGCAGATATATTTCCCAGTTCTTCGTCTCCATCACCTAAAAATAATATGCATTTCCCCTTTAATAAAACAAACACTTCATCTGTTTGGTCATGACGACTAAATTTTTCTATATTTTCTATTTCCAATTCATCTATATAATTTAATATTGCAACTCTCCATTTTTCATAATCTACAATAGGTTTATATCCTTCAGCTATAAATTCCTTTTCTTCTATAAGTTTTTTCATTTTACCTCCTTACTCCTCTTATTCTAGCTACTCTAACCATTTTATTTCATTGCTTTTATTACACTCACTTTTAAGGTCTGCCCCCCTCTAAATCTCCCCCTAGCAGGGGAGACTATCTTTATTTCCTTTCAAAATTGATTTTTAGAAAACATTTGAATTATTTAAA
>JBNJFI010000110.1:0-5177 GCA_051746725.1 Fusobacteriota bacterium | reverse complement strand
AATTATCTATAAAATAAAATGAGAAAGACTCCATTCCAAGTCTTTCTCATTTTATAATTTTAAATTTTATTTATTGTCTTCTAAAAAGTTTATTATTTCATTTATATCTGGCAATTCAGATATCTGATATTTCTTAACAAATATAACTTTCCCTTCTTCATCTAATATAATATTTACTCGTTTAGAAAACCCCTGACTTTCACTAAATATTCCTAATTCCTTAGCTAACTTTCCATGAGGCCAAAAATCTGAAATAAATGGAATGTTTTGAATTTCTAAAGCATCTCTCCATGCTGCTTTAGAAGGAATTGGATCTACACTCATCCCCAATGGAACTGTGTTTAAATTTTTGATTTTTTCATAATTATCTTCTAAAGATTTCATTTGTTTAGCGCAGACACTTGTCCAAGCAAGTGGATGAAAAGAAAGTAATACTTTTTTTCCATCAAATTTAGTTATTTCTACTTCATTTTCTTCATGATCATATAATTTGAAATTTGAAATTTTACCTCCTATATTTACCATTTTATCACACTCCTTGTCTTTATTTAAATAAGTCCTTGGTATATACCAAGGACTTATTTTTAATTACTTATCTCCGAAATATCTTTTTAATAATCCAGCAAAAGCTGATCCATGTCTAGCTTCATCTCTAGCCATTTCATGAACTGTATCATGTATTGCATCATATCCTAATTGTTTTGCCTTGGTAGCTAATTCAGTTTTACCCATAGTAGCTCCATGTTCGGCATCAACTCTCATTTCTAAATTTTTCTTAGTATCTGCACTTACTACATCTCCTAAAAGTTCAGCAAATTTAGCTGCATGCTCAGCTTCTTCAAAAGCTATTCTTTTATAAGCCTCGGCAACTTCTGGATACCCTTCTCTATCAGCCTGTCTACTCATAGCTAGGTACATTCCTACTTCGGTACATTCACCCATAAAGTTTTCGTTAAGCCCTTCTACAACTTCTTCATCTAATCCTTTTGCTATTCCAATTTTGTGCTCTGCAGCCCACTCTAATTTTTGACCCTCTTTTTTTTCTGTAAATTTTTCTTTTGGAGCTCCACATTGAGGACACTTTTCCGGTGCCTCATTTCCTTCATGAACATATCCACATACTGTACAAATAAACTTTTTCATTGTATCTCCTCCTTGTTTTTTATTACACTTTTGTAATCATTACAACTTAATTATAATAAAAAAATGCTTCTTTGTCAAGCATTTTTTTATTATTTACATTTTGGACATATTCCATGGAGATATAATTGTTTATCCTCTATTTCAAAGCCATCTAATTTCGATATACTATCTTCAGATAATTCAAAATTTACGTCATATATTTCTCCACATTTTTTACATTTAAAATGTCCATGCATAGAAGTATCTATGTCATATCTCACCGTATTCCCCTCTATTGTTATAGGGTTTACAATTCCTTTTTTTTCAAATTCTTTCAGAGAATTATATATAGTGGTTTTAGAAATTGTCGGTATAATATCTACTAAATCCTTGTATATGGTATCTACTACTGGATGATTTCTGTTTTTTTCTAAATATTCAAAAATTTTAATTCTTTGAAATGAAGGTCTAATATTGTGTTCTGTCAGATATTTTTTTATTTCCATATTATTAGACATGATCCCTCCTTTCACTTTAATCTCATATTATTCATTAATTATTATCCAAGATATCATTCCACTTTTTGATCCTATTACTATAATTATTTATGAGTTTTTCATAATCCCCTTTTATTTCAATTGTTTCAATTTTATCTCCTACTTCTATAGAATCAACTATCTTTTGATCATCATCAGATACAACTTCTCCAAATATAGTATGCTTTCCTTGTAACCAACTTGTTGGCACATGAGTTATAAAAAATTGACTCCCATTAGTTTCAGGTCCTGAGTTAGCCATTGCCAATTTTCCAGGCTCATCAAATTTTACTTCATTGGAAAATTCATCTTCAAATTTATATCCAGGTCCACCTCTTCCCGTTCCATCGGGACATCCACCTTGAATCATAAAATCTGATATCACTCTATGAAAATTGAGATTATCATAATATCCTCTTTTTGCTAAATTTATAAAATTACTAACTGTTATTGGAGCTATATCAGAATATAATTTTAAATTTATATTCCCTTTTTCTGTTTTAATCACCGCTTCTAAATTATTCACCTTTGACACTTCCTTTTTTTCTGTTTTTTTATTAAATATTGTACAACTAATCATTGATAGACTAATTAAAAACAAAACTAATACTTTTTTCAATTTTTTCTCCTAAAAACTATTTTTTTAGTACACATTAATTATACCTTATTTTTTAAGAATTATCAATAGAAATATGAATTGGCATCCTTTAGGCACATTTTATCTTATATTTGAAAATTTTAATTCGTTATTATTTTCAATATTTTTTTGTATTTTCAAAAAAGATTTTACTCTTTTATCTTTATGTCTTATCAGAAGTCCCTAAAATATATTTTAGGTTTACATTTCCCAAAGAGGCAAATATATTTGCCTTGATATTTGGAGTATCTTTTTCTAATTTTGATAATAAGTCTTTAACTTCTTTACGTTTTGAACTCCCCTTTTTCTTTTCTAAGCTACATCCGCATCCTAAAAGATTGAGATCCTGTTTTGTCATATAGGAAATTATATCTTTTTCTTTTACATATGATAATGGCCTTATCAAATCAAATCTTCCGCTACTGGATTTTACTTTTGGCAACATAGTTTTTATTGTTCCAGCATAAAACATATTCAAAAGAGAAGTTTCAACTATGTCATCTAAATGATGACCAAGAGCCAATTTATTACAACCTCTTTCCTCTGCTTTTTTGTATAATATCCCTCTCCTCATTTTAGCACATAAAAAACAGGGGTTTTCTGGATCTTTTTTGAAAGCAATCTCCCATATATCTGTATCAAATATTTTAATATCAATATTTAGTTTTTTTGAATTTTCTCTTATTTTATTCAGATCTTCTTGTTGATAACCTGGATCTAGCGTTATAGGTAGAATTTCAAAATCTCTAGATCTATCTTTTTTCAACTCTGAAAATAACTTTAATAATAATAAGCTATCCTTTCCACCTGATATACCTATGGCTATTTTGTCTCCATCTTCTACCATATTATATTCTCTAACAGCCTTTATAAATTTCCTCCAGATTTTTTTATCATATAACTTCAATTTTTCCTCCATTAATTTATATTATTTTTATTTTTTTGTACTCTTATAAAATCTTCATATGGAAATAACATTAGTGGCTTTCTAGAAAAATTTTCCACCTCTTGGTATTCTGATATTATATTTGATAAAACTCTATCTGTTTTTATATCAAAAAAGTTATCTCTTATATACTTCCCATAATTATACTCTTTTTTATACTCCACAACTGAATAATCTGATATTTCTAAGTGTTTAGCTAACCCTTTTATTGTTTCATCTAATCCACCTATCTCATCCACTAATCCTTTATTTGAAGCCTCTGCCCCTAACCATATTTTTCCCTGAGCTATCTCTTCAACATATTCTATATTTAAATCTCGTCCCACTGAAACATCTTTTTTGAATTCTTCATATATTTTTTTAGACCCATGGGTTAATTTTTCTAATTCTTCAACTGTTAAGTCTCTTTTCAAATCGAATATCCCGTTATTTTCACCTTTTTTGATTATCTCATTTTTGACTCCTATTTTTTCTATAAGTCCTTCAATCTTAGGTAGTAATATTACTACTCCTATAGATCCAGTTACAGTCATCTCATTTGCATATATTCTATCAGCCTGACTAGAAAGATAATATCCACCTGAAGCAGCCGTATCTCCCATTGAAATATACAAAGGCTTCCTCTTTTGAGCTTCATTTATTGATTTTAAAATAAGTTGAGATGCCAAAGCAGATCCTCCAGGGGAATTAACCCTTAATACTATGCCTTTTATAGTGGAATCGTTTGCAGCAGTCTCAATTTTTTTTGAAATTTCATTATAAATTATCTCTTCACTTTCTTGAGGAGATCTTTCCATTTTTATAGGTCCTTGAGCATATATTACCGCTATTCTTTTTCGACTAATTTTTCTTTGATACAACTTTTGAGTATAGTATTCTTCTATTGATATAAAGTCTTCATTTGTTATATTTTTTTCATCTAAAAAATCATCATAAAATTTTAATTTATCTATTAACTTGCCTTTCTTAGCTTCAATTCCTGATACAGATTGAAAATCTCCATCAAGTATCTTATTATTTAAAATTTCACTATCTAGATTTCTTTCTGAAGCTATACTCTTTAACATATTATTATATTTAAAATCATATATTCTTTTAAATTCTGACTTTAATTCATCAGACATATTATTTCTAGTATACCTTTCTCCATAAGTTTTATAATCTCCTATATTTATAACTTGGAAATTTATTCCCAATGTATCTGCCAATTCTCGATAATAAGAAAAATTTCTATAATACCCACCTATATTAAACATAGTTGAGTTTAATGGAGGCATTACTAATTCATCTGCCAAAAGAGCAAATGCATAATTATTATTATTTATCATATTCCCATAAGCGTATATTTTTAATCCTCTTTCTTTAGCTTTTTTTATTGCACGTATAACTTCTTCTCTATGAACTGGTGTTAAAAATAATTTATCTAATTTTAAAATTAAAGTGTCATCACTTGACAAACTATTTATACTTTTTATTATTTTATATAGATTTATTGATTTATCTTCAAATCCACCAAAATTATACGGCAAGTTTTTATATGCCTCTTCCCTTATTCCATTTGGAAATTCTAGTTGGACGATTACTGATCCCTTATCTATATTAGCTGCGGGTTTCAAATTGTCTTTGCTCCCTCCAAAATTCCCAGCTAATTTAAATATCAAAAGTAAAAATAATAATATTAAAATTATGTTTAAAGCCAACGAATATAACTTTTTTGCTAAATCCATTCCTATCTTTTTAAAAAAATATAATACCTTTTTTGCCAATTCCATTTTTCCTCCTTTTAATGTATTATTAGCTAGTTGCAAAATTGTAATCCACTGATTTTATTTAATTTATTAGACCTGATAATTAAGGCTTCCCTCCATTTTTATATACTGCTCACACCCGGGCAAACGCCATTTGCCCTTACAGAACTGATATTATTATCCCTACG
>JBNJFI010000109.1:0-5275 GCA_051746725.1 Fusobacteriota bacterium | reverse complement strand
ACCTGGTCACATATCGAACCCAGAAGTAAAGTCTTTCAGCGCCGAAAGTATTTAGCGGGCAGCCGCTTGAGAGGATAGGACCTAGCCAAGCTTATAATAAAGCAGTGAATAATGAATAGAGAATATAAAAAGATAAAAAATAGAGAGAAAAAGCAAATTATATTAAATGATTAATAGTTGATAAATAAAAAGATTTTTAGAAAATTGAGATTATCAAATATAAATTATTTATTATAATCAAATTAAATATAGCTTGGTTAAAATAGCGAAAGGGAAACACCTGGTCACATATCGAACCCAGAAGTAAAGTCTTTCAGCGCCGAAAGTATTTAGCGGGCAGCCGCTTGAGAGGATAGGACTTAGCCAAGCTTTTAATAAAGCAGTGAATAATGAATAGAGAATATAAAAAAATGAAAGAATAATAAAATTTTATATTGAAAAATGAATAGTTGATGAGATAATTTTTTTTAGGTTTTTGACTAGATTATCAAGTATATATTGTTCAATATATTTAATATTAGTGTTCCCCGATAGCTCAGTTGGTAGAGCGAGTGACTGTTAATCACTTTGTCGCTGGTTCAAGTCCAGCTCGGGGAGCCATTTTTTTATTTTTTGATAAATTAAAATATTTTCTGATACGTAAGAGTAGTTATATATGAAAGGAGATATATGGAAAAAGTAATATTTTTAGATAGAGATGGAACCATAAATATAGAAAAAAATTATCTTCATAAAATTGAGAATTGGGAATGGCAGCCTAAAGCAAAAGAGGCGATCAAGATATTTAAAAATAAAGGGTACAAAGTGATAATTATAACTAACCAGTCCGGAGTTGCAAGAGGTTATTTTAGTGAGGAAGAGGTACAAAGACTACATGATTATATGGAAGATGAATTAAAAAAGGAGGGCATAAAGATTGATAAAATTTTGTATTGTCCTCATCATATAAAAGGAAATAAAAAATATAAAAAAAAATGCAAGAATAGAAAACCTGGTATAGGCTTTTTTGAAAAAATATTCAAATCGTATAATACTGACTTAAAAAAGAGTGTAATGGTTGGAGATAAAATATCAGATTTAGAAAGTGCCGTAAGAGTTGGGATCAGACCAATATTAGTCGAAACAGGTTATGGAAAAAAAACAAAACGTGAATTATACTTTAAAGTTAAAAAATATAAATCTCTTTATGATTTTGCTAAAAACTTATAAAATTTTAGATTAATTATAAATGTATTATTGAAATAACACATGTAATATGGTATAATAAATTAAATAATTAATAGGTGGTGAGACTAATGAAGATAAATGGAGCAAAAATTTTATTAGAAACATTAAGAAGAGAAAATGTTACTGATATATTTGGATATCCCGGTGGAGCGGTAATTCCTTTATATAATGAACTTTATGATTTCAAGGGGATAAGTCATGTATTGACTCGTCATGAGCAAGGCGCAGTACATGCTGCTGATGGATATGCTAGAGTTAGTGGAAAGCCTGGAGTATGTGTAGCAACTTCAGGTCCAGGTGGTACAAATCTTGTGACTGGAATTATGACAGCATATATGGATTCTGTACCTTTGGTTGCAATAACTGGTCAGGTTCCGACTAATATGCTAGGTAAAGATTCTTTTCAGGAAAGTGATATGACTGGGATAACTTTACCAATAACTAAACATAACTACTTAGTAAAAGATATAAATGAATTGCCAAGAATAATAAAAGAAGCTTTTCATATTGCTACTACTGGTAGACCTGGTCCAGTTTTGATTGATCTTCCTAAGGATATACAAGTAGCAAGCATCGAATATGAAAAGTATGAAAAACTATATGGAGAAAAATTAAATTTAGAGGGGTATTCTCCAAATATTAAAGGTCATCCTTATCAGATAAAAAAGGCTATTGATTTAATTCAGGCTTCTGAACGACCTTTAATTTTAGCTGGTTCTGGGATAATAAAATCTCATGCAACAGGCATTTTCAATAAATTTGTTGAGAAAGGAGAGATTCCTACAGCAACAACTTTATTAGGATTGGGAACTATTCCAACAGATCATGATTTAGCCTTAGGAATGTTAGGGATGCATGGAACAGCAAGTGCAAATTATGCTGTTTATGAGGCTGATGTTATAATTGCCATTGGAATGAGGTTTGATGATAGAGTTACTGGAAAATTAGAAACATTTGCTCCAAACTCAAAGATTATTCATATTGATATAGACCCTGCAGAGATAGGAAAGAATAAATATGCTGATATTCCTATTGTTGGAGATATAAAGCAGGTATTAAATCAAATGATAGGTAAAATATCAAATATGAATAGAGATAATTGGATTGAAAAAATTAAAAGCTGGAAAGAAAAACATCCATTGCTATATAAAAAAGATACTAATAAGTTGAAACCGCAAGAAATTATAGAAGAAATCGCCAAAATTACAAAAGGTGAATCCATTGTAGTTACAGATGTAGGGCAACATCAGATGTGGGCTGCACAGTATTATAATTTCAAAAAAGCTAATCAGTTTTGTACTTCAGGTGGTGCAGGAACAATGGGATATGGATTACCTGCTGCATTGGGAGCTCAGGTTGCTAAGCCAAAAGAGAAAGTTATAGCCATGGTTGGTGATGGCGGTGTTCAGATGACTGCCCAAGAATTTATGACATTGGCACACTTTGATATTCCTGTGAAAGTAATAATATTTAATAATGGTTTTTTAGGAATGGTTAGACAATGGCAAGAAATATTTCATGAGAAAAGATATTCTGAAGTAGATTTAGAGGTAAGTCCTGATTTTGTTAAGTTAGCCGAGGCTTACGGAGTTAAGGGAGTTAGAATAAATAAAGGTGATGATTTACATAAAATTTTAAAAGAAAATATAGAAAATGATAAACCAGTTTTAATAGATTGTGTTATAGAACGTGAGGAAAATGTTTTACCAATGGTTCCTCCAGGAGGAGCTGTTCATAAAATGGTTGGTGTAAAGGGGGAATTAGAATGATTAATAAACATATAATTTCTGTTATTGTTACTAATAAACCAGGTGTACTAACAAGAGTTGCAGCCTTGTTTGGAAGAAGAGGCTATAATATAGATAGTTTAACAGTTGGAAGTACTATTAATCCCAAGCTTTCTAGAATGACAATAGTAGTTACTGGTGATAATGCCATACTAGAACAGATAGAAAAACAGTTATATAAATTAATAGATGTTATAAAAGTAAATAATTTACCCAAGGAAAGCACTGTAAATAGGGAACTTTTATTGGTAAAAGTTACAGCAGATTCTAAGATGAGATCTGAAATAATACAGACAGTTGATATTTTCAGAGGGAAGATAGTAGATGTTGATCAAGATTCATTAACTATAGAAATAACAGGAGAGCAAGGAAAATTAGGAGCATTCATTGATCTTATGTCTAAGTTTGAAATAAGAGAAATAGCTAGAACCGGAAAAGTAGCTCTTCAAAGAGGATCATCAACAGTAATGTAAAAAAATAAAAATAAAATTAGGAGGAATAAGAATGGCAAATATTTATTATGAAGACGATTGTAATTTTGGGTTATTAAAAGAAAAAAAGATAGCAGTAATTGGTTACGGAAGTCAAGGACATGCACATGCATTAAACTTAAACGATAGTGGTGCAGATGTAACCGTTGGACTTTACAAAGGGAGTAAATCTTGGGAACAAGTAGAAAAAGATGGTTTAAAAGTAGCAGTAACCGCTGAAGCTGTAAAAGGTGCAGATGTTGTAATGATATTAATACCTGATGAGTTGCAAGCATCTGTTTATAAAGAAGATATAGCACCTAACTTAAAAGAGGGAGCATACTTAGGATTTGGACATGGATTTAATATCCATTATGGTCAAATTACTCCTAGAGAAGATGTAAATGTATTTATGGCAGCTCCTAAAGGACCTGGGCATATGGTAAGAAGAACATATACTAAGGGAAGTGGAGTTCCATCATTAATAGCAGTAGAACAAGATCCTAGCGGAGATACTAAAGAATTAGCTTTAGCATGGGCTCAAGGAATCGGAGGAGCTAGATCCGGTGTGTTAGAAACTACATTCAGACAAGAGACTGAAACTGATCTGTTTGGTGAGCAAGCTGTTTTATGTGGTGGTGTAACTGAGCTTATGAAAGTTGGATTTGAAACTTTAGTTGAAGCTGGATATGATCCTATGAATGCTTATTTCGAATGTGTTCATGAGATGAAGTTAATAGTTGATCTTATATATGAAGGTGGATTTGCAACTATGAGAGATTCAATATCTAATACTGCTGAATATGGTGACTATGTAACTGGACCAAGAGTAATTACTGACGAAGCTAGAAAAGCTATGAAGGATACTTTAAAAGATATTCAAGAGGGAACTTTTGCTAAAAACTTTATATTAGAAAATAAAGCTGGACAACCATTTATGCATGCTAAGAGAAAATTAGAAAAAGAGCATCAAGTTGAAGAGGTTGGAGCTAAATTAAGAGATATGATGTCTTGGATAAAAAAATAATTATAAAAAACAGATAAATGGGAAGGCCTTGCGAGAGTGAGGTCTTTTTCTTATATGGAGGATATTTTATGGAGTATTATATGAGGCTGTTAGAGGAACCATTTGAGTTAATGAAAACGGGAAAAAAGAGTATAGAAGTTAGGTTAAATGATGAGAAGAGACAGAAGTTAGATATAGGAGATGTTATTATATTTAGGAAACTACCTGACTGCAATGAAAGGCTAAAAGTTAAAGTGGTAAAACTTTTAAATTACAGATCTTTTAAGAAATTATATGAGGATCTATGTTTATGTCACTTTGGAATAGAGGGAGATTCTATAAGCAAAATTTTAAATGAGATTTATAATATATACAGTAAGGAAGACGAAGAAAAACATGGTGTATTGGGGATTAGCGTAGAAATCATATAAAAAGAGATTGCTTTGGAAATAAATACTTTCTATATTAAGAAAAGGTTTAGATGAAACTATGCCAGGGAATTTAATTTTATCTAGATATGTTGAGTTAGGTGGTAAAAAAATTACTGTTGGTTCCGATGCTCACTCTGCTGATGAAGTTGGACATGGATTTGAATATGTTCATAAGCTACTGGAGAAGTTTTCAGAATTAGAAGTTGGGATATATAAAAAACATAGGTTTATAAAATAGAATAAAATTAAAATTTCTTTTTTGAAAAGATTAATTTTATCTGATATAATTGAAGTGGAGGTGGTATTATGAATATAAAATATATTACAGGATTATTGATAATTAGTTCGTTGGTT
>JBNJFI010000108.1:0-5310 GCA_051746725.1 Fusobacteriota bacterium | reverse complement strand
TTTTCGTTTTGACTCCAATATATCTTCGATTTGCTTTATCTGAGTTTCACTTAATTTTAATTTTTCTTTAAGTAAACCTGTTGAGAATTCCTCTTTTATTATTTGAGATTTCTCCATTACTTTTCCCAATAGATTACGGTTTTTTAATTCATTTGAAGGTCCTTCTGATTTTTCATTTAATTTAGAATCTAACATTTCCTTTAATTCTCTTATCTGAGATTCATTTAAGTTTTCTTCTAATTCTATCATGGCATTTATATTAGAATTTAATTTCTCAAGATTATTTATATTTCCTAATGTTTCCCCAGGTATTTCAGATGATTTTTTTCCTTGGAGAAAATTTTGAAACAACCCCTCCAATTCTTCTAAAGATATATCATTCATAAATTGGTTGAGTTTTTCTATATCTGACTCACTTAATTTATCCAATATATGTTCTGGGATTTCAAATTCATTATCTCGAAAAATTTGATTTTTAAATGCTTTCAAACGAGTATTTTCAGAATCTTTAGTAATTCTAGAAGATTTCAAAAAAGCATTATCAGATTTCCCCAAATCAACTTTTGAATCTTCTTGTTTTTCGCTTATTGCTTTTTCTAATTTGATATTCAACTTCCCTAAAACCTCTTTAATTTCATTCATATTTATCGTTTTAGCAGATAAGTTATTTTCAAAGATTTCTTTTAATTTTTCTGATTCACCATTTATATCCAAGTCAACCGATATATTTTCTTTTATATTTAATGAATTCAATACATAATTTATATCTTTTTTGAGTCTATCCAACTTTAACTCTTCATTTATCTTATCTAATTCTTTTTCAAATGTTTCCAGAACTTTAAAAACTTTTTTTTCTTCAATTTTTAATTCAGATGAATTTAATTTTTCCAAAACATAGTTTAAATTCTTTTTTAAATTATTAAAATTCTTTTTTAACTTTGGAAATCCATTAATTTCGTCTTTAATTTTTTCTAAATTTAATTTTATTTTCTCAATTTTCAAATTTAGATCATTTTCTTTTACGTCTGTTGACTTTTTATCCTTTCCATTTAAATAACCCTTTACTAAATTCATCATTTCCTCGATATTGACTTTCAATTTTATTAATTTTGATTTATCCTTTTCATTATCTCCTGAAGAAGACAGAGTTTTCAAGTCTTTCTTAGATAGGCCCATACCTTCTAATATTTCTTGGAAATCAACCTTTTTTGAATCACCTTCTTCTTTTGCCATGATTTTTAAGTTTTTCATTTCTTTTGTAGTAAATAAATTTGCAAGACTAACTGCATTTGACATTTTATCACCTCCTTTTTTCTTAGCACATTATATTTATCGGCATAGTTACTATTTTTTTTAATTTTTATTTAAATAAAAAAAGAGTCTTTTACCATAATTTAAGGTAAAAAACTCTTTTTATTGAGATATGATATTATTTTTTCAATTTCAAAAGAACACCAGATTTAGAATCGAGATCTATTTCTAATTCCCCTTCAAAAGTTTCATATTCTTTTTCATCCAGTAGATTTTCATATATCCCTGGTTCTGTTACTCTTACTTTAAGGTTTTCTTTTTTCTCATTATTATTTATAACCACCAAAATAATTTTATCCTCATTCGTTCTTTCATAGGCAATAGCATCTTTTTCATCATCTATTAATACATATTTTGTGTTTCCAAAAGAAAACAATTCTTTATTTTCGTTTCTTATTTGTATTAAATCTTTATACCAACTCTTTATATCTTCGTTTATTTCAACAGGATAAGAAATTTCTCCATTAGCCTCATTTACTTCAACAGACTCTGGAAAATTAATATCCTTTTCTTTATATTTTTCTAAAGTATCTGTCTCATTATTATATTCATATTCATCCCATAACATAGGTTTTCGATCTTGAGGGTCATCTGCTCCCCAAATTCCAACTTCCCCTCCATAATAAACCATAGGTGCTCCTACATAGGTCATTTGAATCAATGATACCAATTTTAAATTATTAACAGCATCATCATCATATAAATCTGGCCTCATGGCTTTATAGCTTCGATTTTCATTTACTCTATTGTTTCTATCATATTCTCTATCAGGATTTATAACCATTGAATAAATCCTATCAGTATCATGTGAATCCATAAGATTTTGCATGATTTGAGCAGTTTCATCTGGATATTTCGAAAATAAAAGTTCTTGTTTTGCCTTATATTCAGTGGGTTCAACTTTGCTTCTACGTCCAGTATTAACTAAATATTCCAATATATGAGCTGCAAATTGATAATTCATAGCCGCATCAAACTTCTCTTCGTAAATATGTTCTCTAGCTTCTCCCCATATTTCTGCAGAAGTATACACATCAGGTTTTACATCTATAATTTCTTTTTTCCATCTTTCCCAAAATGTTTGATCTTCAATATCTAAAGGTACATCAAGTCTAAATCCATCTATACCATCATCATTTTTCCAATCATCAGAAACTTCACCATCTGGACCTAACATCCATTTTTTACTTATATCTATCATATGTTGTCCTACTTTTTTATTGCCATGATCTAATTTTGGAAGAGATCTATATCCCCACCAAGATTCATATTCGACATTATCTTTATTCCATAAAAATATTTCCCATTTTTCTTCATCGGTAGCCCCTTTTGGAGTTTCTACCCATCTTCTTCTATAAGTTTCTCCATCTTTTTTGAAAACACCATACTCAGCTTTTCCAGAATATTCAACCCCAGGATTCCATTCGTCTATATTATCATTTTTATTTTCTTCAACTTCATTCCAATCATGAAAAGTATACCAATCAGCATATTCTGAATCTGGTCCTTCAATTAAGGTTTGGACAAAAGCCCAAAATTCATTCCCTGTATGATTAAAGACACCATCAAATATTATTCTTATTCCTCGTTTATGAGCTTCTTTTATTAGTTTTACCATTAATAAATCACTTTCAGTCCAAACCCAAGTGGAAGGATCACTAGTTTCATTTAATTGGTTTCTTCCTAAATTGATATCATAACTTAGAAGTTTATATTCACTATCCCCTTTTTTGCTGTGTATTTTATTTCCATATTTATTATCTGAATTAACCTTTACATCATAAGTATTTCCTGTCTGCTCTATAACACCAAATGCAGGAGCTATATGTCTGTAATCTGCTGTATCATATTTATGGTTTGATTCTGCATAAAATACAGGATTAAACCAAATTGCAGTAAATCCCATATCTTTTATGTAATCAAGTTTTTCTATAACCCCTTGTATATCTCCACCATAATGTCTTGTATTACCATCATCCCAGTCATGTTTTTCTCTTGCTTTCTTTTCCCAAGGTTCATCTTTATGCCAATTACTAGTCCATTCATTTATAGTAAACTGTCCTGCATTCCATCCATCTATAAATGAATTCCATCTTTCTTCTGGAATCAAAGAAGCCTTCGGAGTTCCAGATTCTAATTTATCTGTTGGTTTTTTAAAACTTTGAGGTCCATATTCATTATAAATTGGATCATTTTCTTTATTTCCATTTTTAAATCTATCCATAAATATCTGATACCAAACTACTTCCTTTGCCCAATGAGGAGCTCGAGTTTCATCTTCTTTTCCAAAAGTATAATCCAAACTTTCTACTTCCATTTTGTCGTTTACGACTTGTTCCCCATAATAAATTTTGGCATCTCCGTCTACTATTTCAAAATAGTATTCAATTCCATTATTGCTTGGATCATAATCAACGTTTATATAATATATTTCCTTTAGTCCAGACACTCCTAATTTTTTCATTTCAAAAATTTCAAATTTATCCTTTTGCTTAAAATTAAGATTAACTTTTTCTATATCGTTGGACCTCACATCAAAAAAGATTCTTACCTCTTTTTCTCCATTTTTTACTACGTAATCTTTATTGGCCTCATGACCTAATCTTGTTTTAAAAATGTATGAATCACCAACTGCTGGAGAAGAAGGTCTTTTAACAACCTTGTTTTGAGGTTTATTTCCATTTGTACATCCTACGATAAATAATACCATTATTAATAAAATACTTTTTTTCATATTATTACTCCTTTTATTTATTTTTGGGTTTTAACTTAAAAAAAGGAACTTGTTTTACCAAGCTCCTTTCTAGTTAATCTAATAATTCAATATATTTTTAATTAAAATTATTTAACTAAGTTTACAGTTGCGTATTCAGAAACACCTTCATCAGATTTGTAATTAGCCAATTTTGAGTTATCTCCTAAAATATCCATTACATTAGGATCTCCTAAATAATCAGAACCTCCACCAAATCTCCATTGTGCAGCATATTCATTTACAACTCTATTATATGTATCAGTTTTTGTAGGATATCCTTCTGATCCAGTCATAAATACTTGAATCCCATTAAAGTTTTCTTCTAAATTTCCTATTTTAGACTTAGCAACTTTTACAGTCATAGTATTTCCCATTGTAGTTATTTGATCAGGTAATACAATATCGTCAACTAAAGTTTCAAAATCTGATACGTCATCAGCAACATCAACATTCTTATCGTCTATTTCTTTTCTCATTCTTGTTGGTTTATCAGGACCTATTAATACAGCTCTATCCCAACCTTCTTCGATTTTTACATGTCTTCCTGCTATAGCTTGATTATTTTTACCTTCTCCTAAGTTAAAGTAAACATCAAACATTTGAACATCCCATCCAGCTGGATTTCCCCAGTCATCTTTAAAGTCTGTTGCAATTGTTAAAGTAATGTCATAAGTTTCTCCACCATCTTCAACTTTAACCCCTGTTAAATCAAATGCTCCTGGAACAAACACCTTGTCTGTTGGATAAACATAAGTTCCTGGTCCATTGTCGTCCCCCATTACATCTGTTTCGTTTACAATTACGCCTGGAGCCAATTTAGCCTCTCCATCTGAAGTTCCAGCTGTCTTTCCACAACCACCTGCTAGTAATAATCCTGCCACCATAGTTGATACAAGTAATAATTTTTTCATTTTTACCTCCTATTTGTATTGTTTGTGTATTTTATAGCTTCTTTGTATATAAATTATACTCTATGATTTCTTTTTTGTCAAGTTTTTTTCTGTTTTTAGGCTATAAATTATTAAAAAACTTATTTTTTCTTTTTAATAAAGGATAATTTAAATTAATTTTAAAAAAATACAAAATAAAAAAAGGATTTTTATTTTTATTTTGTATATATTATACGTAGAAGCTTTAATAAAACTAAGGGAGGGTTTTAAATGAGTGAATATCATGAAGATAACTTACCAGAAGAGGCAAAGGAATTTCACAGAATGATTAAAAGTGTAATTGAGGAATTAGAA
>JBNJFI010000107.1:0-5353 GCA_051746725.1 Fusobacteriota bacterium | reverse complement strand
TGAATCTTTTATTAAATTCTTCACTGCTTTTTTGAACTCTTCTAAATCTATTTTAATTATTTCATAAGGTAATTCACAATAATTAGCAAATTTTTCTATCTCATTTTTTAATCCTGGGTAAACTCCTGTATCAATATATATTATCTTATCATTGAAATCACGCATAGAATGTTTTGCTAAGTTTCCTTTTGATTTCAACTGAGTTTTAAAAAGTTCCTTCCACCTTTTTAACCACTCAGGCAAAATAAAAAAAGCATTTTCTCTGTTATGTAAGTCTTTATATCTTTTATTTCCTAAAAATATTTCAATGCAATTTATTCCATTTACTTTTTTGAACCCCCTCTCTTTAGATAACTTATCAATATCAGGAGAGCATGCTCCATATAAAAGAATCTTTTTTCGATTTTTATATTTATCAGATTTTTCCCTTATACGTCTTTCTAACTCTCCAGGTTCCATATGTAATTTCGAGTCTTGAAAAATGAAATCAGCTTCTAAATCTTCACTTTTTATAATATGTTCAATCTCTTTTTTGAATATCCCACAAGATATAACTATTGGCTTCATAAAGACCTCCTTTTTTCATATTTTTTTAAGATTATTTTAATTTTATCCCTATAATAGTAATGTCATCTCCCCACTTGGAATTTTCTTCATAATTTAAAATGTATTCTGCATAATTTCTGATTTTGTCTTTAATTTTATCCGAATTATTTTTCTCAAAAAAGTTATATAAATATTTTTTAGGAATCTGCTTAATTGTCTCATTTGACTCAATAGTTATTATACCATCTGTAAATATATATAATTCATCGTTATTTTTATATTTTATCTTTCTTTCTGTAAAACAGGTTTCAGGAATGAGCCCTAAAACAGGATCCTTTCCTTTTAATATTTGAACTTTATTATTAGTTACCATTATAGGTTCATCTGCACCAGAGTTTGAATAATTTATGGTATTTTTATCCACATCAATTATTGCAACCAATGTAGGAAAATAGTATCCATCTGGTAAGTTTTTATTCAAATAATTATTTAAATTATCTAAAATTTTGGCAGCTGTTATATTTTCTTCTAATATATCATCTAATTCTTTTTTAAGCATACTTGTATATAATGAAGCCGGTATTCCATGCCCCGTTATATCAGACAAAAATACCAAAATTTTATTTTCACTTAACTCAATTATATCATAAAAATCTCCACTTATTTTCATAAACGGCTTATAATATATATCAATTTCTATATCTCTATTTTTATAATTCCTCGGCGGCATTAAAGTCTTTTGAATCTTTTGAGCTATATCTAACTCTCGATTTATTTCATTATTCAATTCTTCTATCTGTCTTTTTTGAATTTCACGTTCTGTCAAATCATGCATTATTATAACAGCCATAAAATTCTCATTGTATTTTATAGGTTTTATTGAGTATTCTAAATATTTTCTTTTTTTATTTTTTGAGATTATAAATTCTCTTTCCAATAATTTTTTTTCAATACTAACTTTTTGTTTAAAAACCTTAATAATATCATTTCTAAGATCACAATCATTGCATGCAGGAGTTGTTCCGCAGTCCATATTATATTTTTTTTGATTTGCACACCCTAATCCATTCCCACACAGTTTATTTAAAAACTCTTCTTCTTTTTTCTGAAACAAAATTTTAGTAAAATCATTGAATTCTTGTATTTTAATAGAATTATCCACCAAAAATACTGCTGAGTTTATATTCTCTAATAATTTGTTTAGGAAATCATTGGATTCTTTTAAGAAATTTATCTTCATAGATCCTCCTTTACCTGTTAAATAATAGGTGCTTGCAAAATTCCAAATTCATTTACCTTGTATTAATTCTTTTACATAAATTAATTATCTTGCATTATTATTTATACTAAAAATAATAATATTTCCTTTATATTTTTTATATTTATTTAAAACATTGCATACCCTAGAATTTTATGATAAAATATAGGTATATAAATAGGAGGTGATTCTAATGAAATATTTAAAACTAGTAATATTTTCTTTATTTATTCTATCAATTACAAGTTTTTCAAGAACCATCGGTCTAGGAGGTGAAATCGGAACAATTTCAGGAGTAAATCTTTCAATTCCTCAAAAGGATAATATGTATAATTTCTTACTTGCTTATGATTTTAAAAATGACAATAAACTTATCCTTGCAGGGGATTATCTAATTGAAAACAAACGAATAGATTCTTTAAAAGATCTTCCTTTTTGGTATGGAGGACAAATCAAAATTAATTTTGAAGAAGATACCGCATTATCTATTCAAGCAAAAGGAGAGTTAGTATATTCTCTTTCTGAATTTAAACATTTAGAAATTTTTACTTCCATTTCTCCTGGCCTACAGATCATCCCTGAAACAAAAGCAGACTTCGATTTAAATCTCGGAGCAAGATACTTTTTTGATTTAAAATAGTTAAGAGCAAAAAGGGGGGGATTATATAATCTTAACCCCTTTCTATTTAATTTCCATAAATTTCTCTTCCATCTTTTTCTTTTTACATATCTTATCTTTTCATGTTTTCTTTTTTTTACTATTCACTATTCATTATTAATTATTCACTGCTCTTAAGGTACCCCTCTTTATCTTTTATATACTCAATTAATCTGTTATAAATATCTTCACTTTTCAAAGTATTCGAATCTCCTATAATTATTAATTTCTTTTTTGCACGTGTAAGAGATACATTTAAACGTCTCAAATCTTTTAGAAAACCAATATTTCCAGTCTCGTTACTTCTAACAAGTGAAATTATAATAACCTCTTTTTCTCTCCCCTGAAAACCATCTACAGAATTAATTTCAACATTTTTATTTTCGACTAATCTTTCTATTAGATGAACCTGGTCTTTATAAGGAGTAATAGCTGAAACTTCTCTAGGAGAAATTCCCATTTTCAAAAAAGATTCAATCAATTTTTGAACCAACTCCGCTTCTTTCTGATTTTTCAATGATTTAGAACCATTTCTAGATTTTTCATTGGTATTTAGATTATACGTGTCTATATAATTTATTGGGCTTTCTGATTTAATTACTTTCTTTATTAATCCCGTTGTTTCTATATTTTCATTTAAATTTAAATCAGATAATGTCCAATTTTTAACTTTTTCATGTGCCTCAAGAATATCATCATAAAATTCGCGATTAGAAAACTCCATTATATCTTCATTCATTCTATATTGAACAGTTAAGGTTTCTTTTATCTCGTCTCCATATAAATCTAATAATCTTTCAAATATAGATTTTGAAAGTTCCTTTTTTGCTTCTTGATTTAACACTGTTGGAGGCAACTGTTTATGATCTCCAGCCATTACTACTCTATCTCCTTTAATAAAAGGAATCAAAGCTGAGGGTTCGGTAGACTGTGTTGCTTCATCTATTAATACCAAATCAAATTTATCATTAGCTAATATATCAGATCCTGCTGTAACATTTGTGGAACAAACTACATCTGCTTTCCATATAAGATCTTCTACTGCTTCTTCTTCTAATTTATTTATCTTTTCAAACATTTTATTAACTTCATATTGAATTTTTAACCATTCTGCCATACTCTGTATCTTTTTTGGATGAACACCTCTACTACTACTTCCTTTTTGAGCTAAACTTTTTATCTGGCTATCTCCAAGTCCTCTTCTATTAGGGCCACTTGGAAATGTGTGATCATCTTGTTTTTCACTCATCTTTTTTGCTTTTTTTCTCAATTCAATAGCTTTTTTGTATTTTTCATTTTCCTCTAATTTAAAATCCAAAGTATGCTCTTGCAGCAGTTTACTTACCCTTGCAGGATGGCCTACTCTCAAAGCATTTACACCTCGATCCACTAATCTTTCTACCATATTATCCACTGCAGTATTTGAGTCAGCAGTTGCTAAAACTGTTTCTCCTCTTTTTATATATTGCTGTATGACTTCAATGGCAGTCATAGTTTTTCCTGTTCCAGGGGGACCATGAATTAGTAAAAAATCTTCTATAAAAATTGCAGATTTAACTGCCCTTTTTTGAGAATTATTTAAATCTTTATTAAAATATTCCACATCTTCTTCTGGTAAAAATTTTACTTTTTTGGATTCCAATATTTTTTCTCTAAGAGCCTTAAGTCTACCCTTAGCATTTTGTAAATTATCGATAGCTTCTAACATTCTTTGATATGCTATATCGTTTACATATAAATCCAATCGTAATCCTTTTTTATATACAAATTTTGGTGGTTGTGAATCAAAAACTACATCCAATGAATATCTAGTTTTATCTATAACTGTTCCAGTAGGATTTTTAGCTTTAGGATCTCCTTTGCTTATCATTGCCAAATCCCCAACACTTATTTCTGTATCAGGAAGCTGTTCTCCCCTTTTTTGTCTTACAAATTTAACTTTATATTTCCCGCCTAAAACTTCTCCTTGATCTCTGCCACTTAAGTGTAAGATAGCTCTTCCCTTTTTCTCTCGAACATATCCACTTAAGTTATTCATCTCTTTTTGGTATCTTTCCATCTCTTCCTTACGTTCCATTTCAACTAAGCTTTTATATTTTGATACGTATTTTTCTAATTTTGTCATATCTTCTGGGGGTTTATCTCCTTGGACTGTAACTTTTACCCCTGCAATTTTATTTCCATTCATTTTTTGCACAACTTTTGAAACTTTATCATTTTTTATTTCAACTTTTGCTTTTCCTTTATTAATATCAATTTTCCCTATATCCTTAGGTGAAATCCCAGCTTCATTTATAAAAGCTCCTACAATATCTCCTGGTCCCACTCTTTTATCAATTCCTGTTATAATTATCTCTTTCATCTTAAAAACTCCCTCCACTAATTTCTCTTACTTTAATTATAACCTATTTTCCAATCCTTTTCAATTTTCTTTTGTAATTATCTCTTTTAACCCTATTTTTATAAGTATTAAAATATAAATTTAATAAAATTATAAAAAAATTTGATTTTCATAAGATTATAAAGTATAATTATTATGTAACGTAATAAAGATAATAAAAACAGGAGGGGATTATTATGTCTAAGCAAAATTCTTTTACAAATTATGAAAATGAACTGTTGCCAAATTTAAGAGAAAAACTAAATACCTCAGAGGATTCAGTGGATATCGCCAATAACTTTTCATACGTTAGTTCAGAGTTACTAGACAAAATTTTTGGAGAAAATATCGATATCAAAACAGATGATGTTGTATTTAACCCAGATGAAGAGGGTTACTTTGCAGTAAGTAGTGCTTTATTAGAAAAAGATGATGTCAAAAAAGTTTTTGAAAACTCTGATTTAAAAAATATTCTTGAAAGATTTGCCACAGCAGCTTATAAACATCATTT
>JBNJFI010000106.1:0-5414 GCA_051746725.1 Fusobacteriota bacterium | reverse complement strand
ATCTAATATTAAATTTTGGTCATCTCTTTTTATATTTTTACCTGTAGCGTCGTATATTTCATCTTCATTAAAACCAACTCTTTTTAATAAATCTTTATTTATATATTCCATATTATCTGAAAAATTCATTAAAACCAAGGTCTTTTCTTCATCTCGTTTTCTCAAAAAAGAAAATATCCCTGAATTATCCACATTATAAAGTTGGTAATCATTTACACCATCAAATTCTTTTAAGTCTTTTTTAATATCTATTAATTTTTTTATCTCAGTAAATATTTTATTTTCAATTGTTCCTTCTTTTTTTCTTTTTTGCGCTTTGTCCCAGTCCATAATAGGTCTATGCATCCATCTATTATCATCAGTCTTTTCTCTATCTTCCTTATAACTATAATCATTTATTGTCCCTATTTCATCACCAGCATATATTATTGGAATACCTCCAAATGATATAATTGCACTGTGAAGAAGTATTATTTTATTTATAGCTTTTTGGATTTCATCTGAATTTCCAATTTCAACTGCTTTTTCTAAGCCCACTAAAGATGCCATGGATCCAGATATTCTAGAATCTCCTGTTTTAGGATTATACATAAATCTTTCTCCTGTTGCTAAACTATTTGGAAACTCTCCAACATAATATTCAATTAAAAAATCTCTATGTTTTTTAGGGTCATAGCCAACTTGCATTGCATCTAAATCGGAAAAACCTAATCCAATATCATCATGACACCTAGCATAATTTATCCATGTAGTATTTTTAGGTATTCTAGGCATATTTTCTAAACCTTTTATCATCAGTTTCGTATTTTTTGTGGCCAATGCATCCCAAAGAAAAACCATATAAGAAGCATTATAAGCTATTTCACACTCTTTATCTTCGCTTCCCTGTCCTAGATATTTCACAATTTCATTCGGTTGCACAATTGCTTCTGCTTTAAATATTGTAGCTGGAGCAACTATTTCTGCACAAGCCTTCATAAGTTGTAATAATAAGTGTACTTCCATCTCATTTTGGCTATCTGTTCCTATTCTCTTCCACATAAAGGCAACTGCATCTAATCTTAATATGTCTATTCCTTGATTGGCCAAATATAATAATCTATCCATAATTTCTATAAAAACTTCTGGATTTGTATAATTTAAATCCCATTGATAGTTATTAAATACCGTAAATATCCATTTATTTATCTCTTCTCTATATGTAAAATTTCCAGGTGCATTATCTGGAAAAACCTCTGGTAATGTTTCCTCAAATTTATCTGGAATTTCTCTAGAATCATACATATAATAATAATCTTGATATTTTTTTTCTCCATTCAAGGCTCGCTTAGCCCACTCATGTTCATCTGAAGTGTGGTTTAATACAAAGTCTAATTCTAATAACATATTATTTTTTTTAAACTTTTTTGACAACTTATTTATATCTTCCATTGTTCCAAATTTTTCATCCACTTTTTTGTAATTACTTACTGCATAACCTCCATCATTTTCTCCCTCAGGAGACTTTAGTATAGGCATTAAATGAACATAATTAATTCCCAAATCCTGCAAGTAATCAACTTTCTTTTCAAATCCATTTAAATTATCTGAATATCTATCTACATATAACATTGTTCCAACCCATCTGTTATCTTGATACCAAAGAGGATTTTTTAGCCTTTCAAAATCCAAATCTTTTAATTCATCTGGCCTTTGTATGTACATTTTCATCATTTTTGCTATAAGATTTTCTAAACTCTTTCCAAAATCTTCTCTTTGGCCATATAGATGTTGAAATTTTTCATAAATATTTTTAAAATTCTTACCTAATCTAGTCCAAAAAATATTTAAGTCTTTGACTTCATTTTTGTCTAATTTTTTTACAATTTCATTTAATAAAGATTCCATTCTTATCTCTCCTTTTTAATTTATTAATAGCTAGTTGCAAAATTATAATCTTCTGATTTTATTTGATTTATTAGATCTAATAATTACGAATTACCTCCATTTTTATACCCGGGCAAACGCCATTTGCCCTTACAGAAAAACTTATATCCTTATACCTACCTAACCTGAACCGTAAGGGCGAAGGGCCTTCGCCCGCATTACCCTAAAATAAATCTGTGGGAAACTTGATATCTTATCTTTTTAGTTTTGCAACTCCCTAAACTTATTAATAATAATACACGTCTATAGAAATACTTGTTGGAGTTAAATTTTTTATGCTATTTTCTGTGGAACTATCTATTTTAAATACTAATTTCTGATTTTTCTTTTCGTCTACGCCTAAACTAATTTTATTTAAAGTTTTATTGGTTGAATCATCACTTTTTATAGATATATTAGACCCAGAATACAGATATCCATAGTCCTCATAATAAATATCCACTTTAATTTTCTTTATTCCTTCATTTCTTCCTTGTCCTGTATTTTCAAAATATCCATCTATTTCAATTTGATTTTCATTTACTTTTATGTCTGTTTCTATATTATCAACTATGTATATGATTTCTGCTTGAGTATAATAGTTTTGATTTAAACAGCCTCCTATTAATAATAAAACTATATATAAAGAAATATATTTCATCGTTCCACCTAATATATTCTATAATAGAAACTAAAATATGGCTCTTGAAAGTGAATCCCCACACGTAAATCATCCTTATAAGCATAGACAAAACCAATATCTAAGTAATCTACCAATTCTTCTTCTATAAAAAATTCTCCCTGGGCATTATATGTTGATTCAAAACTTGAAAGCATAACTATATTTTGTGATATATCATACCAATATGTTGTAAAAAATTTCTGGAAATATAAATCAAAACCATTTTCTATACCTACTAAACTTTCTGTTCCTAGACTTAGAGCATGTTTTCCTCTCTTTTTATCCATCTCATATGTATAGGCAAAAAAGGGTTCAATCACTAGTCCTTTTTCAGCGTCACCAGTTAGGTCCTCAAAAAAGGGAGGAGTTGTGTATACTTCTTCAGAGTCCTCAATTGTTGTCTTTTTTATAAATTGAGTTGGATGATTAAAATTCAAAGTTCCCCCTACTGAAAATTGATGCTTAGCTTTTTGAGTTAACTTTTCCACTAATTTTAATTTAGCTCGAATATTTAAATTTCTATCAAAGTATTCCATCCAATTCGAAGTTAACTGTAAGTTTTCTGTCACACCAAATCCATATGAGAGTCCACTAAGATAAAATCCTCCTGCTTCCATTGTACTTCCAGTGGGGTTCATAAACACATTAAACAGTTTTTCTTCTCCTTCGTAAAAAGTTTTTTTACTTACCTTTTCATAATCTTCCATCTCTTTTGAATAATATATATTATTTATTTTATTATTTGAAATTTCTAAAGTTCCGTATTCTGTTTCTAATATTATCTTTTTTTCATCTCTTTCTTTTATTACACCATTTAAAACGTCTCCATTTTTTAATTCAATAATTTGTTCCGGCACTATTAGTTGTGTTTTTTTAATGGTCAACAATCCATAATCTGTTTCTAATTTTATCTCATTTTTACTTTCCCCTATTATTTCTCCAGACAAAACTTCTCCATTTTTTAAAAGAAGTTCTTCTCCAAATATAAAACTTGAAATTATTAAAAATAATATAACGCTAATCTTTTTCACTGTTTTCTCCTTGTATTGATATTTTTTATTTAATATTTATTTTAATTTAATATCTAAAAAGGCAATAAGTCTTTCAAAACTTATTGCCCTCTTTATTTATTCCATAGTAAAAAGTGCTGCTGCTCCTACTATTCCTGCATCATTTCCCAATTTAGCAGGTACTATATCTTTTAAACCTTTTAAAACTGGCGGCATTGTATCTTTTACCACTTTTTTCTTTATCCCGTCAAATAATATATCCCCTGCTAAACTAACTCCTCCACCTATAACTACAATTTCTGGATTTAATACATTTAATATATTAGAAAGCCCTAACGCAACAAATTTAGTTTCATACTCTACTAAATCCATTGCAAACTCATCACCCTCTTTTGCAGAATCAAATACATGTTTGGCTTCTAGTTTTGAAATATCCCCATCTATTTTTTCCCAAACTAAATTATTTTTATTTACTCTTAATCTTGATGTTGCTTCTCTTTCTAATCCAGTTGCAGAAGCATAAGCTTCCCAGCATCCGTTGTGACCACATCCACATAGCTTTCCGTCTGCTTCAACTTTAGTATGTCCGATCTCTCCTGCGCCACCTGAGATCCCAGAATAAAGATGGCCGTCAATAAGTAGTCCCCCTCCTATTCCTGTTCCCAGTGCAATACCTAATACATTTTTATATCCCTTAGCAGCTCCTATCCAAGCTTCGCCTAAAGTTATTATATTTACATCATTATCTAATTTTACTTCTAAACCTGTCTTAGCTCCTAACTCTTTGGATACATTTAAATTCTCCTCCCAGGGAAAGTTTGCAAAAAAGGATACTATTTTTTGATCTATTACAGGACCTGGAATTCCCATCCCAATTCCTAGCACATTATCTTTAGATATACTATTTTCATCTAATATTTCATCTATAAACTTTGCAATCCTATTAAATGTATCATCTGAACCTTTTTCCGACTCTGTTTTTATTGAATATGAATTTAGTATCTTTCCATTATCAGCTTCAACTAACCCCATTTTAATATTGGTTCCACCTAGATCTACCCCTATAACATATTTCACTAACATCATCCTCCTAATTTTTATTTTCAAAATTATATTTAATTTTCTTCTTCTGATTTTTTCATTTCATTCATGTCCTTATTATTACCTTTATCTTTTATATTATTAAATTTTATTTTAATCATCTCTTTTTCTAAGTGATTATTACTTTCAAATATTTCCTTATTAGTAGTAAAAAAATAATCCCCTGATTCATCTACTTTTACATATATTGATGAAATTTCTAATTCTTCATCTATTAATTGGAGATATCTATCCTTCAATTGTAAGTATTCAGATTTTGAATCAAAAAATAACAAAACATACATTTTTATATTTTCTATCTTATTAGATTTAGGTGTCAGTTTCACTAAAAAGATCTCTTTTTCATTTGAATTTTTAAAAACTCCAAATGAAATTTCTTTAACATCTTCCTTGACCTGAGTTTCTATTATTTTATATCTCATATAATCATTTGGGTAATTGTTTATTATATATTCTTCTATTTTGGAGATATCAAAAAAGATACTTTTATCTTTTATTTCCACTTTTGATTCCTTCTTATCCACTTGTAAATTTTCACTTTCTCCATATATCAATAATGTTAATGAGATTAATATTAAAACTGTTAATTTTTTCTTCATAATTCTCCTTTAATTTTAGTTTTTATTTTATTATTAACTTTACTCAAAATGCCCATCAACCTCTATATTTTACTAAATTTATCTATATTTTGCAAATATTTTTATTAGTAATTTTTT
>JBNJFI010000105.1:0-5652 GCA_051746725.1 Fusobacteriota bacterium | reverse complement strand
TTTTTAGCTCCCTTTACAGATCTTTCTAACTGTTTAGCTAATTGATCTAAGTTATCAACTTGAGCACTTAATTCTTCAGAAGTTGCTGCACTCTCTTCTGAACTAGCAGATATATTTCCAATTGCATTTTCCATTTCAGAAATAGCTATATTTATTTCTTCTACACCTTTTCCTTGTTCTTCACTTGCAACACTAATTTCATCCATTATAGAATTTACCTGCTCACTTTGAACCTTTATTTTCTCTAAAGACTCATCTACAGATTTTGCTAATTTCAACCCTCTATCTGATCTACTTACACTTTTTTCTATTATTTCTCCTGTATTTTTAGCAGCTTTTGCACTTTGAGCTGCTAAATTCCTTACCTCTTCTGCAACTACTGCAAATCCTGATCCCGCTTCCCCTGCTCTTGCTGCTTCCACTGCTGCATTTAAAGCTAATATATTCGTTTTAAATGCTATATCATCTATTGTTTTTATTATTCTATCTATATCATCACTAGATTCTTTTATATCCTGCATTGCTTTTAACATGTTTTGCATTCTTTCATTTCCTTCTTCTGCAGCATCCTTTGCCTGGGTCGAAAGATTTGAAGCTTCTTTTACATTATCTGTTGTTGTATTTATCAATGAGGTAGTTTCCTCTAAATTAGAAGATATCTCCTGCATAGATGAAGCCTGTTCAGTGGTAGCTTCTGCTAAAGTCTGTCCACTTTGTGCTATTTGCATAGAAGCCTCATTGATATCTTCTGTCCCAAGGTTTTCCAACATATAGTATATTGGTTTTGTAATTTTTTTAGATAAAAATACTGCAAATGTAACAATTGCTATCAATCCAATCAGCCCAATAATCAACATAACTATTTCCATATCAATAACTGCCCCAAGAGCCTCAGATTTTTCTTTTTCAGATATTATAGCCCAATTGAAATCTTCAAACTCTATTCTATCATAGGCCGATATTACTTCATGACCATTATAGTCAATAGTTTCTTCTATTCCACTTTTCCCAGCGAGAGCTTTTTCAACCACTTCTGTTTTAGCTCCGTTATTTTCAACATTACCTTTGAAAGAAGCCTCTATACTTCTCTTTTCTGGTTGTAAAAAAGAGTTTGATCTCATTCTAAAATCTTCTCCTACTAAATATGACTCCCCTGTTTCTCCCATACCTGATCTTTCTGTCATTATTTCATTAATTGAATCTGGAGATATCTGTATAACCACTATTCCTAGAGGTTCTCCAGTCTCATCTTCAACTCTAGTTCCTGCAAACATAGCTGGTTCTCCATTTGAAGGAGCATATGGCTTAAAGTCTGACAGATGAATCTCATCGTCCTTTCTAGCGTGGTTCCAAATATCTGTTGCTAAATGTGAATTCCTATATTCTCCAGAACTTAAATTAGTTCCTAAATCTTTTTCTTGAGCCCATGAATACATTACATGGCCATGTTTACTGCATATTAAAAATATATCATAATACCCAAAATAATCCGGATATTTTTTTAACAAGTCATTTGCTTCAGAATATATTTCATTATAACTTTTAGTTAATTCTTCGCCTGTTCCTGACATATCATATTTTCCTGTAGCCGATATTTCCATCTCTTCATGATATCTTATAAAATCTTTTAAAGAGTTTACTACATCATTGCTTTCAGATAAAACTTGTAATTCCTTTTTCACATTATTAAAATAATTATTAATCTGAGTTTTTTTCGTATTTCTAACAGATAATAGATTATCTTTTGTCAAACTTTCTAACTCATCTCCTGCCTGCTTAACTGAGAAAAAACCACTTATTATAAAAGGTAAAAGCCCTACTACTAAAAAACTTATTATTAATTTCTTTCCTAAACTCATATTTTTAAACATTTTTACACTCTCCTTTTTATTTTTTTAGTTATCTTCTTTTACATCTTTTTCTATTTTTTCCTTATTAAATGATAATTCTTTTTTGCTCAGTAATTTTTCAAGATCTAAAATCATTATTATTTTATCCTCTAACTTAGCAATGCCATTTATCACTTTTTTATCCATATCAGTTTCTTCTTGTGAAAACTCTTCTATCTGATCCTTGCCAATATCTATAACTTCTGAAACAATATCCACAATAAATCCTATCACTTTATTATTTCCTTCTACTTCTAATTCAACAATAATGATACACGTTCTATCATTATATTCAACTTCTTCAAAACCTAACTTTAGTCTTAGATCTATTATAGTTATTATTTTTCCTCTAAGGTTTATAACCCCTTTAATATAATCTGGCGTCTTAGGAATTGGAGTATAATCTAACATTCCCATTATCTCTTGTACATTTTGAATTGAAATACCGTAACTTTCTTTTCTCTCTTTTGAATCCACAATATTTTTAATACTAAACGTTAAATACTTATCCTTGTCATTCATCAAAGTATTTTTCTTTTCCATTCATAACCTCCTTAATTTTTAAGTTTTTCTACATCTAATATTAGAGATACTTTTCCATCCCCCAATATAGAAGCTCCAGAAATATAATTTACATGTCCATACTCTTCTCCCAAAGGCTTTTCTACTATCTCTCGTCTTTCCAATATATCATCAACTGTTATTGCCTTTAACTTATCATTTTCCTCTAATATAAGAAGCATTTTATAATCATCAAGTTTCAATTTTTTCCCGAAGACTTTTTCCAAGTCTATTACAGGAATCAATTTTTCTCTGATTTTAACCATCCTTTTTTGCCCTTGCACATCTACCCAATAATCTTCATCTCTCGGTACTATTTCATTTATACTATTAGTTGGAACTATATAGGTTTCTCCTGATATTTTAACTAAAGTTCCATCTATAATAGACATATTAATTGGTATCTTCATTTCAAAATTAGATCCCTTGCCTATTTTAGTTTCAACATCTATTTTTCCGCCCATCTTAGCTAACTCAGTTTTTACCACATCCATTCCTACTCCTCTTCCAGAAATAGTCCCTACCTGTTCAGCAGTGGAAAACCCAGGATAAAAGATAAAATCAATTTTTTCTGAATCAGTATATTCTTTGTTTTCATTTACTAATCCTTTTTGTTTAGCACTTTTATATATAGCATCTGGATCTATCCCTTTTCCATCATCAGTTATATTTATATGTATAAATCCTTTTTTCTGATAAGCTTCTAGTTTTACCTTTCCTTTTTCTGGTTTTCCCAATTTTTTTCTTTTAGATTTTTCTTCAATACCATGGGAAATACTGTTTTTTACTAGATGTATTATTAATTCTAATACTTTGTCTGCTATCTCTTTGTCTATCTCTGTTCCTTCTCCTTTTAATTCAAAGTCAACATCTTTATCTAATTTTTTCAAAGTATCTCTAACTGTTCTATTCACTTTTTGAAAGGTTGATCTCAATGCTACCATTCTAAAAGACATAGCAATTTTTTGTATTTTCTTTATTATTCTTTGCATTCTAACCATGTTTTTCATGTTTGTTTCTAGTTCTTCCTCTTCTGTCAAGTTAGTATCTTCATTTACCATAGAGTGTTCGATTTGCGTTTGCATTATCTTTAACTCCCCTACGCTATCAAATAGTTCATCTGCTTTTTGTGAGTCAACTCTGATATAATTACTTATATTTAGAGATTTACTTTTCGTTTGCTTCTCTTCTCTTTTTTTTCTTTCAGTTTTCTTTCTGTTTTGTATCATCACAGCTTGTATAGTGTCTTCTTCTTTTACGTTTTTATTTTCAACTGCTAATTCTCCAAATTTCTTATCAGGATTTTCTTCTTGCAACTTTTCGAGTTCTTTTATATCTTCATCTGTTAAATTACATATTTTTTTTAATATATTTCCAATTTTTTCATCTGCTTTTACTTCTTTTTCAACTACATACATCTGCATCTGATTAATTTCTTCTCTCACATTTGTAATAAATTCTACATTGTTTTCCAAGTCTGGATTTTCTACCCATCTTAAGCCTAGATTTACAATTTTTAAAATAAACTGAATTAATTCAGTTTCTAATCCCAAGTCTCTTTTTTGATAATCTCGAATAATCTTTACAATTCCTCCTGTTAACTCTCGAATTATTTTTCGCCCTAATAATTCTGAAATTCTATTTACAGTTTTAAGGCTTCTATAAGATTTCATAACTATATCTAAATTATCTTCATCATTTATCTTTAATAAAACTCGTTTTGTATTTTCTAAATGTCTTTTGATCTCTTCGAAAAACTCTTTTTCATAAGTGGTTATATCTATCTCATTATTTTTTTCCTCTACTTCATTTAACCCAATTAATTCATCTTCTAAAAATTCATCTACTTTTTCTTCTTCTTGATCTTCAGTTAATCTATCTATATTTTTCACTTCATCTATATTTACCTTTTCCACAGTAGGAACAGATTTTATATTTTCCAATATTTCCATCTTTTTTGAGTCACTACTTATTAATATATAAAGCTTATCACCTTCCATATTAAAATTATCATCTTTTAAGTCTTCTAAACTAGGTTTAGAGTTGATAATTTTTCCATTTGATTTTAAATTATTTATAATCATAAAAGACCGAACTTTTTTCATTTGTGCTTTTTTTTCTAATTGAACATCGATATAATATATATTAGAATCTTCTTCATTTATTTTCTCTTCTACCTTTTTTGCCTCTTCATCATCTAACTTTAATCCTTTTAAAATAGATATGTTTGTTCCTTCTCTTTCTTCTAATAAACCGTGTAGTTTTCCAATTATATTATTTATATTTTTCATTTCAATATTCTCTTCGGTTCCAGTTTCACTTATGTCCAATAAAATTTCATGTAAAAAGTCATGACATAAAAATAGCAAGTTTATTACTTGTTGATTTACTCCTGCTTTACCATCTCTGATATCATATAAAACGTCTTCCATGTTATGAGTCAATTTTTCGAGTTTTTCAAATCCCATCATTGCTCCCATTCCTTTTATAGAGTGGGCAGTTCTGAAGATAGTATTTAATATCTCGTTGTTCTCAGGGTCATCTTCTAAATTCAAAATAGCTGTATCTAAATCTCTCAGATAGGCATCCATCTCTTCTAAAAATTCTCCTAAAAATTCATTGGCATCAAAATCCATTTTCCCTCCCTCTGTTTATTTTCTGTTCTCCTTGTTTATTCATTATTTTTTTCTTTGAGATCATCTAATATATCAGTCAAATCTGCTTTTTTAAATGGTTTTACTAAATAATGATCACAAAATTTTTCATATCCTTTTTTTATATCTTCTGGTTGGTTAAAAGCACTCATTATAATGATCGTAGACTCTTTTATACCTACTAAATTATTCTCTTTTTCTATTTGTCTTACTTCATCTAATACCTCATATCCATTTTTCCCTGGCATTGCTAAATCTAAACAGATAAAATCAAAGTGATTCCCATTTTCTACTGCTTCTTTAAATTTCATTACTCCCTTTACTCCATTTTCTACTACTTCAACATCTCCATATTTTCCAGCTATTAATTTTACTATAGATCTTGTTGTTTTATCATCTTCTACTATTAGTCCTCTCATTTTTCCTCCTTTAATTAAATCTATTATAGGTAATTGCAAAATTCTTATATCCTAATTTCATTTGCTTTATTAGTTCTATAAATTAGAGTATCCCTCCAATTTTAGATACTGGTTGCACCCGGGCAAACG
>JBNJFI010000104.1:0-5730 GCA_051746725.1 Fusobacteriota bacterium | reverse complement strand
AACCGATAAACCTATTCCTGTTCCATCAACTTCCTTGGTATTTCTCCCTCTAGTAAATTTATTAAAAACATTTCCTATATCTGAACTTTCAATTCCTATGCCAGTATCTGAAATAATAATTTCTAATTTATTATACTTTTTTGACTCGCCCACTCTTTTGACAATTACATCTATTCCACCTTTATGAGTAAATTTAATAGAATTACCTATTATATTACTTAGAATTTGAAATATTCGTCGTTTATCAAAATTATACTTCTTTTTTTTATCACATTTATAATCTAATTTTAAAGATAGATCTTTCTTCTTTGCCGTTACATCTAATACATCTATTATATATTTTATCTCTTCATATAAGTTTAATTTCTCTTTAGAGATTTTTATTTTTTGATTGGAAACTTTACTCAATTCTAAAATTCCGTCAATTAAATCTTTTAAAGTATGTCCCGACTTTGATATCAACTCAATTTCTTCAAGAGTTTCGTCACTTAAATCTTCATCCTTTAAAACTTCAGAAAATCCAATTATTGCATTTAAAGGATTTTTTAGATCATGGGTTATGGTTTCAATAAAATTATTTTTTTGTCTATTTATATCCTCTAACCTCTTTACATTTTCTATTAAATTACTAACATCATGAAATATATGTTGAATTATAAAACTTTCTTCGCTCCCTAATTTTTTATATATCCAACTCAAATATATGAATTTATCTTCTTTTCTTTTATAATATTTAATCACCTTTTTTGTAGAAGTGTCCACTTTTTTTAAATCATCTTTAAATTCATTTCTGTCAACTATTTCGTATATATTGTTATTTTTTCGTAAAGATATATCAAATAAATTATCCGCTTTTTTGTTATAATCTTCTATTTCACCATTTATATCTGTGACTATAATATAATCAGAGGATTCTTGCATCAACATATTATACCTGTCTGATAGACTTTTTATAGAGGTTATATCCGTTATTCCAACAAAAATTTTATCTTCTTGCAATTTAATAATATCTATTATTACATCAATTGATTTCTTTTTTATATCTTTTAATTTGCTCTTCATTCTAACTTCTTTGGAGTCTCTCCCTTTAACTATTTTATTAAAATACTTTTGTTCTTCTTTATCTAAAAAGATAGTAAAAGGAGTTCCCAATATATCGTCTTCTGGCATATTTAAAAGCTTAGTAGTTTTAAGATTACAATCTTCTATTTTATACTGTTTATTCAATCTTAAATATGCCATTGGAGAGAGTTGAAATAATTCTTGACATTTATCTCTTTCTTTTAGCAATTTATTTTGTTCTTCTTCTAATTTTTTATTCCTTAGATCCAACTCTATATTGTCAATATATAGCTCTTCAATTATTTTTTTATTAGGCCTATTATCTTTTACTTTATTTTTGATATTTTTATTATAGATATCCTTAGCCTTTTCTCTAATATTATCCATATTATCCCCTTTTTATATATAGATATCAATTTTTTTATAACCCTACATGTAATTTTAATTTTCAAGAACTATTTTGGTAGAAAGAATCACTACTCCTTGAATCTCTCCATCGACTCTGTTTGGAATAATCCTTATTTTGTATAATTTATCTGATTTAGATTTCACTTTTTTTTCTATAACTATTTGATCTGTTTTTACTTTTTTTATATCATCAAAAAAGTCTTCATATTTTAATTTATGAGAAATATCAAATATCGATCTTCCTACGTCTAATTCTATTATATTTATTATTTCAAAAGCCTTTGAGTTAAATTTCAAGATCTTATATTCGTTATCTACAAAAATCAATCCAATATCACTTTTTTCTAGTATATTTTTAATGTTTTTATTAAATAATTTCAATGACTCTATTTCATCTCTATTTTTAGAATTAGAATTATACAAAGTTTCATTTAGTGATTGTAATTCTTCATTTGTACTTTGTAACTCTTCATTCGATAATAAAAGTTCTTCATTTTTGCTTTGCAACTCCTCATTTGAAGTTTCTAAATCTTCTATTGCAGATTGAAGTTTGTCTTTTGTATCCTCTAATTTATCTTCAAGATATTTTATTCGATTATTAACTTCTTCATTAAAATCTATTTCTCCAACTTCATTAAAATTATCCTGAGTATCACTTTTATTTATTGTAATTAGCACAAATTTTTCTTCTTTAATATGTAAGGGTATAAAAGATATATCAAAAAAGGTCTTATCCGATTTTGTCTCCTTTGAAGAAACTTTTTTATATAGATAGGATTCATTCTTTTCATATGCCTTATTAATGGCAATTCCAAAAGTTATTGAAAAGTCCTTTGATACCATTTTTAAAATATTCATATCTAAACTATTCTGGGGAAGTTTAAAAAATATATTTAAGTCTCCAACAAAATGAATAATTTTATAATTATTGTCCACTATAACTGTTAAATCTGAAAATTCTCTAATTATGTTATTATTTATATGATCTGTGAAGTTTTCCTTTTTAACTCGACATACATGATCCCCTTTATTATTTTTATAAAATGGGAATCTAAAATTTTTCGAAATATTAAATTCTTTTTTAAAGGGGGTTCCTTTATTTTTAATACATCTAAAGATCTTCCACTTTGCATCTTCTAGTTTGAAATATTTAGATAATTTTCCTACTGTTTCGCTACTTCCTAAAAATAAAAAACCATTTTCTTTCAAAGCAAAGTGAAATAAAGAAATTATATTTTTTTGAAGAACAGGCTGTAAATATATCAAAAGATTTCTACAAGTTATTAAATCCATATTGCTAAATGGTGGATCTTTTATTATATTGTGATAGGAAAAAACTATCATAGATTTTATACTTTCCTTAGCCCAATAAAACTCTCCTCTTTTTTTAAAATATCTATCTAATAATCCTTTAGAAATATCTTTTTTTATATTTTCCTTGTATTTTCCAACTGTTGCAAATTCAATTGCTTTTTTATTAATATCTGTTGCAAATATTTTCACTCCAAAATCTAGATTGTTATCTTCCATATACTCTTGTAACATTATTGCTATAGTATAGGCCTCTTCTCCTGTGGAACACCCTACCACCCAAATTCTAACCTTGTTTTTTTGAGATTTATTTTTACATATTTCAGGAAAAACCTTCTCTTTTAACTTAGAAAAATTTTCTGAATTCCTAAAAAATTCAGTTACTCCTATTAATAATTCATTATAAAATTCATAAATTTCTTTTTTTGAAGTAGATAATATATCTACATATTCCTCTAGGCTATTTACTTGATTTAATTCCATTCGTTTTTGTATTCTACGATTAAAGGATGTCTTTTTATAATAAGAAAAATCAACTCCCACTTCTTGAGATAAAATAGAAGTTATTTTTTGGAAAGATTCGTCATCATTAAATATATTTTGTTGTAATAAGTCTGAACTGTATATCATTGGGTTTTCTAAATGTCTACACAACTTAGGTATCATCTCATTTGGTTTTAATATAAAATCAACAACTCCTGTTCTCTTTGCTGATCTAGGCATACTAGGATATTGAGCACTATTTTCATCCTGGGCTATTACCAAACCTCCTTTTTCCTTTATATACGTTATTCCCTCATCTCCATCATTTCCCGATCCAGATAATATAATACCTACAGCTTTTTTGCCAGCATCCTTTGAAAGAGATTTAAAAAATATATCCACAGGTAAATTTATATTATTTATTTTTACTTTTTCAATGAGTTTTAATTTTTTATCTTTTATTTTGACATTCTTATCTTCTGGTATAATATATATATTATTTGGATTTATAGTCATATCATCTTTAATAATTTCAACGTTTAGATCTGTTACTTTTTTTAAAATAACATCCATTAAACTTTTTTGATCAGAAGAGAGGTGTTGGATAATAATATATGCCATATTACTGTCTTTGGGGATTTCGCTCACTAGTTCTACTATAGCTTCAACTCCACCTGCCGATGCACCTATTCCAACTATATAAAAATCATCTTTGCCAAACATAAACACCCCCTTTTAATGTTAAATAACTTAACCTTCTAACTCCAAATCCTTAAGTTGTTTTTTTCCCTCTAAAACTTGGGATGCCAATAAACTTTTCTTGTTATCACCTATTATAATCGCTCCTTTAAGTTCTCCATCTTTTATTAAATATTTTTCATAAATATCTTCTGATTCTTTTCTTATAACCTTTGCATCGTTTAATTCTATTTTCCCTCCAGAAAACAAAGGGACTCCCACAATTTTAAGTCTTGATTCCAATGGAAGATTTTCGTAGTCCTCTTTTTTGCCTGCCATATTTACTCCTGCTATTTTTCCTTGTTCTTGTGCTGGCTTCCACAACCCTGCACAAACCCCATCATATTCAATGACATCTCCAGCAGCAAATATATCATCTTGAGAAGTTTCCATACATTCGTCTACTTTTATTCCTTTATCTACTTCTAAGTTTAAATCATCTTCTAATAAAAATTTAACTAATTCTAAATTTGGTTTTACTCCAATGGAAAAAATAACTGATCCACATTCTAAGTTTTCTCCATCTTTTAAACAAGCAGCTTCCACTTTTTTATCGCCTTTTATTTCATTTACCTCTGACGATAATTTGAAATTTAATCCCTTATCTTCTAGTAATCTTTGCAAAAATTTTGCTCCCTGGGTATCCAATTGCTTAGGTAATAATCGATCAAAAAATTCTACCACAGTAACCTCTTTATCTAACTCAGAAAGACTATAAGCAGCTTCTATTCCAAGCAAACCTCCACCAACTATAACTATTTTCTTTTTATCTTCAATATATTTATGTACTGTTTTGACATCTTCTATTGTTCTTATTGTAAAAACTCCTTTTAATTTTTTTCCAGGCATATCTGGAACGAATGGAGAAGACCCATTTGCTAAGAGAAGTTTATCGTATTTATACTCATTCCCATTTTCAGCTATTACTGATCCTTTTTTTATTTTGGTTACTTCTGTATCTAAAATTACTTCTATGTTTTTTTCTTTATAAAAATCTTCATCATATCGAATTATTTTTTCAGGTTCCACTCTTTTTCCCAAAAGATCTATTAGCCTAGGTCTAGAATAAAAATGATTCTTTTCTTTAGTAATTATCTGTATATTTCCTGTTTTGTCTTTGTCTCTTATTTTCAATGCAGCATTTATTCCAGCTACTCCATTTCCAATTATAAGATATTTCATAATTCCTCCTCATTTTTTATAAATTTAATAATTTCGATTATTTTTTCAAGTATCTATCAAAAATATCATATAAATCTGATAAATCTATAGGCTTAGATAAATAATCATCGGCTCCTTCTGATATAAACTTATCTCTATCTTCTCTCATTGCATATGCAGTTATTGCAATTATTGGAGTTCTCTTCTCCATATTTTTTTCTATATTTCTTATTTCATGTGTCACTTCTATTCCGTTCATAATAGGAAGTTGTATATCCATCAATATCATAGATATTTCATTATCTTGCTTTTTATACTTTTTCAACGCTTCATTACCATTCTTAGCTATAATTGAACTCATTCCACTTCTTCTGGCAACTACTTCTAAAAGTTTTGCGTTCTCTCTGTTATCTTCTACTATTAAAATTAAGTTTGACTCATCGTACTGTTTCATTTTACCTCCTTTTTTGAATCTTTTATTAAATTCTTCACTGCTTTTTTGAACTCTTCTAAATCTATTTTAATTATTTCATAAGGTAATTCACAATAATTAGCAAATTTTTCTAT
>JBNJFI010000103.1:0-5849 GCA_051746725.1 Fusobacteriota bacterium | reverse complement strand
ATATCTTTAGATAAATTAGAAGAGTGTGGAGATTTAAAATGTTATGATCTAACCAAAAAAGATGAAATTATCCCTAGAATAAAAAATGCCGATATAATAATAACCAATAAAGTTGTTATAGGAAAAGAAGAGATGGAAGCTGCAAAGAATTTAAAATTAATATGTGTTGCTGCAACGGGATATAATAATATTGATATAAAAGAGGCTAATAAAAGAGAGATTAAAGTATTAAATGTAAAAGGATACTCTACAAGATCAGTGGCTCAGACAGTATTTTCTTATATGTTAGAATTTGAGAATAAGATTAATAAATATGACAAAGCAGTAAAAAGTGGAAGATGGGAAAAATCTGATTTTTTCACTATGTTAGATTATCCAATAAATGAATTAAGTTCAAAAAAGTTAGGAATAATAGGATTTGGAAATATAGGGAAAAAGGTAAAAAAAATAGCCCAAGCTTTCGAGATGGATGTTTTAGTTGCAAAGCGTCCAGGAGCTATATACAGTGATGATTTCAGAGTATCTTTTAACAAAGTTTTAAAAGAAAGTGATATCTTAACTATTCATACTCCTCTTACAGATGAAACATTTGATATGATATCCAAAAAAGAGTTTGAAATTATGAAAAATGATGCGATATTAATTAATACAGCAAGGGGAAATATAGTAAATGAAGATGATCTATATTTTGCTTTAAAAAATAAAAAGATCAGAGGAGCGGCAATAGATGTCATGGAAGAAGAACCTCCTAAAGAATATAAAAAATTATTTAAGTTATCTAATATAAGGGTAACCCCCCATATTGCCTGGGCTTCTATAACAAGTCGAAAAAAATTATTAGAAGGCATAATTAAAAATATTAAAGATTATAATAATAAAAATATAAAAGGAATTACAGGTTAATAAATTATATAAAACAAATTTAAGTTAGTTAGCAAGAGAGGAATACAAAATGATAAAAGGGAAAATAAAAGAGATTAAAAAACATGGAATAGCTGAAGAATTAGGGGTCAAAAAAGGGGATTTCTTACTAAAAATAAATGGAAAAACAATACATGATATAATAGAGTATGAACATAGCATTTATGTAGAGGATTTAACTGTGGAAATTCTCAAAAAAAGTGGAGATGAATTAATTGAATTTGAATTAGAAAAAGATGAATATGAGGATTTGGGAATTGAATTTGAAAAACCTCTTTTTGATGGAGTAAAAATCTGTAAAAATAATTGTGTTTTTTGCTTTGTATCTCAATTACCAAAAGGAATGAGATCTAGCTTGTATTTAAAAGATGAAGATTTTAGGATGTCTTTTTTGTATGGATCATATACGACTTTGTCAAATTTAAATGATAAAGATTTTAACCGTATAATATCAGAAAAGCTTTCTCCTCAATTTATATCAGTTCATGCGACAGATTATGAGACTAGAAAAAAACTATTAAAAAATGATAGGATTAAAGATATAAAAACTCAAATAAAAAAATTAACAGATAATAATATAGAAATATATTCACAGGCAGTTATAGTTCCTGAATTAAACGATGGGAAGATTTTAGAAAAAACAATAGACGATCTTGTTAAATTTTATCCAAAGGTTAAAAACTTGACGGTTGTTCCAGTAGGAATAACGAAGTATCATAAAAAAGGCCTGCGAACATTAACTGAAAAAGAGTGTCAAAACATTATAGATTTAGTAACAAAAAAGAATAAAAAAATTGAAAAGAAATACGAGGTAGGAAAAACTCCCTTTTGTTTATTATCTGATGAATTTTATATACAAGCAAATAGAGATATCCCATCTTCAAAATATTATGGAGATTTTGATAACATAGAAAATGGAGTGGGATTAGTTAGATTATTATTAGATGAAGCTAATGAATTAAAAAATAAGGATCTACAATATAAAAAACAAGGAACTCTTGCTTGTGGAGTGTCAATTTATAAATATATGAAAGAAATATTTAAAGATCAAACTAATTTAAATATTAAACCAATAAAGAGTTACTTTTGGGGAGATACAATAACAGTCACTGGACTTATAACTGGAAGTGATCTAATAAAAAATCTTTCAAATGAAAACTTAGGTGATGAATTAATATTGAATAAAGTAATGTTAAATGATAATAATCTCTTTTTAGATGGTTATACTCCAACAGAAATTTCAAAGAAATTAGATGTTTCTATAAAATGGGTTGAAAAATTAGAGGATATCTATAAATAATTAGGAGTGAGAATAGTGAATGTATATAAAGTTAAAAAAGACGGGATTATATATTTTGAAAAAACAAAAGAAGAAACAATATATGTTATCAAAAAAGGTAAGGTGAGGTTAGAAAAACTAGAAGGAGTTTATTTAGTTGATAATCAATTTAAAAAGACTAAAATACTTTGTAGTGGAGATGCCTTTGGATTTGAAGAAGTTTTAATCGGAGAAAAAAGAGGAAATAGAGCTATTGCCATTGAGGATACAGAATTAATTATTTTTACAGAAGATGAATTTTCAAATATTTTAAAAGGTGATATAAAGCTTGGAAAACGAATTTTGAAATCCCTAACAAATGAAATAAAAAAATTAAGTATAAAAATAAAAGATATATCAAAATTAAATGAAAAGAGCTCCAAAAGTAATATGAAAGGTATATATTTATATTTTCTAAAACAGGGTAAATTTGATCAGGCTAAACAAGTTTTAAATCGAATGGGAAACGAAAAGGAATATGAAGAATATACTAGTAACGAAAGGCATAAAATAAAGAAAATTGATCAAATTGCATTAACAGAAAGTAAAGTAAAAAAAATAATAGTTGATTATATAAATTATGATAAAGAGACTTTAAAGTGCATATTATTAGGCTTAAAAAAAAATATATTCGATAAGAAAATCGAAGAATTAATAGAATATAATTTATTGAAATTATTAAAAGAAGAAGATAGAGAAAAATATTTAAATAATGCTATAAAAAAAATATCGAATTTTACAGAAACTAAATATGGGAAAAAAATATTATATGATATAATAAAATATTATGAACAAGAGGGTAAAATTACTCAAGCTTTAAACTTTGCCAACAAATTATTAGATCAGAAATTAGAAAAATCTGACTTTGAAAAAACTAAGAAGATTATACTTGATCTTTCAAAAAAGGTTAAGGAGGAAGAAAAAAATGTTTCAAAACTCTAATTTGTTTGAAAAATTTGGACGTGAATACAAAAAAGGGGAGATTCTTTTTTGTGAATATGAAAAGGGAGATAAATTATATTTTGTAATATCTGGAAAAGTTAAAATATCAAAGATAACTCCAAAACGAGAAAAAGTTTTAGCCTATTTGGGAGAGGAAGAGTTTGTAGGAGAAATGGCTATATTTGGAGATAAAAAGCGAACTGCAACTGTAATAGCTCAAGAAAATACAAAGGTATTGGTTTTTACGGAACATAATTTTTTTCAATTAATTGAAACAGCTCCTAATATAATCGTAAAATTAATAAAAAGCTTAAGTGAAAGAAAAATAAAGACGTTGGCACAAATGAATTATTTACTTGAAAAAGATTTAGGAAAAAAATTACTTGAATATATATATATTCAATTTAGAAGACATTCTCAGACTGTATTTGAAATAGATGAAGTGAGTTCGCTTTTAAATATAGATAAAGATGATATAATAGGGATAATGATGCCTTATAACAAAAAAGGTTATATAAAGTTTACTAAAAATGAGCTAATTTTAAAAGAACAAGGTTGGCTAGAAAGAAAATTTTTATAATGGCTTGAAAAAAAATATACTTTGTAGTATAATAATAGTACAGAGGAGATAAAAATGACTTTAATAATTATTTTAGGATTTATAATAATAATAATATTAATTGTACATAGGATACAATTAAAAAATAAATTGGAAAAAGTAGAATCAGAAAACTGTAATCTAATTGAAAAAAACCAAGAATTAGAAGGAAGAAAGGATAACTTAGATAGTGAATTAAAAAAATTAAATGTCGATTTAGAAAAAGTATATAAGATATTAAATAAATCAGAAATTCTTGATAACATTACAAATGATTATGGAAAACTGAGATTAAAGATTGAAGAAGAGATAAATAAAATTAACAGATATGATATTTTGTATTTCTCTATGGTAATATTTAGTATTGACTTTTATAATGAAAATCAAAAGATTCATGGGGATATATTAGAAAAATTTGAAAAAAAAGTAAGGGGAAAAATAGTATCTCAAAAAAGGGAAATAGACTTTTTTGCAAAAAAAGAGAATCAACCTTTATTTTATTTACTTTTGCCCATGACAGATGTTAATGGTGCTCAAATATTAGTAGATAGGTTATTAGAAAAAATTAAAGATATAAAAGTTGAAAAAAATTTTACTTTCAGCATCTTAATAAATGAAATCCAAGAGAAGCAAGATGTAAATAAATTACTAAAAAGTATGGAAAATGAAATTAAAAAGATAGAAGAAGACGGAGGAAATGTAATAAGAATAAAAAATTAATAGGAGGATTTTAATGAAAAAGATTGCAGTAATACCAGGTGATGGTATAGGAAAAGAAGTTATTCCAGAAGGAATTAAAGTAGTAAAAGAAGCAGCTAAGAAAAATAATATCGAATTAGAATTTGAATATTTTGATTTTGGAGCAGACAGATATTTAGAAGATAGACATATTTTAGATGATAATGATATAGAAGAGATAAAAAAATATGACGCAATCTATTTAGGAGCAGTTGGAGACCCAAGAGTAGAACCAGGATTATTAGAAAAAGGATTATTATTAAAGTTAAGATTTGAATTAGATCTATATTCAAATTTAAGACCGATAAAATTATTTGATGAATCTTATTGTCCTTTAAAAAACAAAACTAAAGATGATATAGATTTTATAGTTATAAGAGAAAATACTGAAGATCTGTATTTTGGTGGTGGAGGTTTTTTAAGAAAAGGCACAAAACACGAAGTAGCTACTCAAGAAATGATAGCCACAAGATTTGGAGCTGAAAGAGCTATAAGATATGCTTTTGAAATAGCTAAAGATAGAGGAGACAAAAAAGTAGCTCTATGTGATAAATCAAATGTATTAACATTTGCACATAATTTATGGCTGAGAACTTTTAATGAGGTTGCTAAAGAATATCCAGAAATAACGCCTGAACATTATTATGTAGATGCTATAACAATGAAAATGGTTAGAAATCCCGAAATATTTGATGTAATTGTAACTCCAAATATGTTTGGAGATATAATCACTGATTTAGGAGCTGAAATACAAGGTGGAATGGGAACAGCAGTATCTGGAAATGTAAATCCAGGAGAAATATCAATGTTTGAACCAGTTCATGGGTCGGCTCCTGATATAGCCGGACAAGGGATAGCTAATCCAATCGCTACTGTTTTAGCTGGAGCTCAAATGATGGATGTATTAGGTTACAAAAAAGCCTCTAAGAGTATAGAAAATGCTGTAATTGAAGCTATGGAGAAAAAACAAACTACAGCTGATATGGGTGGAGATTTAAATACTGAACAAGCAGGAGATGCAATAACTAATTTATTAAAATAAAATTTATAAAAACATAATTAAAGAGACATTGATTTAATCAGTGTCTCTTTTTTGATATTTAAAGAAAATTAATTGATTTTAGGATATAACAAAATTAGAATCTCATTGAAAAAAAGCAATATATATGTTATAATTTTTAAATAGATAATCTATATTGGTATATTGTAAGATTATAATATATCGATAAAGCGAATATGAATTTAGGAGGCAGTAATAATGGATATAAAGCAAGAAGTTAAAAGGCAGATGGAAATTTTAAAAAGAGGCGTTGAAGAACTTATAGGTGAAAA
>JBNJFI010000102.1:2387-5984 GCA_051746725.1 Fusobacteriota bacterium | reverse complement strand
AAAACGTCTTTATCATAGTAATAATTCTCTGACAGATCTGTTTTTTTATAATTAATCGTTTCATCTTTAAATACTTTTTCTAATATGATAGACTCTTCCAAAATAAAACTACTGTTTCCACTTCTAACTTTAGATAATCTTTCTAAAAAACTATTTAATGAAACGCTTATCTCAACTGATCCGATATGTTCGTCTTTATAGGATAAAGGATACACATATCTGTAACCATTAAAAATTCTACCTTCTTCAAATCCACTATAAAATAAGGAAGTTCTATTTACTATTTCCACAGTTTCTCTAAACCCACTCAAATCATCTCCAAATTTTTCAGGTCTATGCATTCTCAAAAAACTAGTATTATCTTTAAAATGGAAATGCAATTGTCGTATATTCTGATTATTTAAAGTATTATACAATCCATCTATTTTTTTATGAAGTGCCTTTCTATAATGATTTCTTTTTTGTGTATTACTTTCCCAGGCTTTAAAAATCAAATTTTTAATATCCTCTTTATTAATGTTACTTTCATAAATCAGCTTAGTAATTTCTCGGTAATGATTTTTTGTAAGTGTAAAATCTCTTTCTAGATACTCAATTTCTCTATTAATTATATTAGAAGTTTTTCTAACTCCCCTTTTAATAAAAAGAATAGAAATTATAATATAAGAAAGGATTATTAATAATCCAATTGCTACATATTTTTTTCTAACACTCATTTTATCCCCCTTAATCAATATTATTAAAATAGGTTTAAGCCTTAAGACTTAAACCTTTTTTGTATTATTTATCATTTTCATCTAACTTAAATGCAGTAAATTTTTCTTGAGGTATTTTATCATATTCAATATCTCCAATATCATTGCTTTTTTTAATTTTTCCAACTAAAGCAGATATTAAGATAAATATTATTATGATAAGCATTATTACCCCAAATATTTGTAGTGATTGCATATTAAACTCCTTTTTTGGATGGACTCCATATATATTTATGAAGTTGTAGTTGTAGTTTCACGCCGTTCAGATTATGATCTATCATAAATTCTACTATCTTTTTTGACTCAATTTTCCCAAAGACTGGACTAAAAAAAACTGTTGTTTTATCTAATAAGTTATGTTTTTCAATTACAAATTTTGCCACACTAAGGTCTTCTCTAGATTGAATAACAAATTTTACAGAATCTTTTTTGCTAATATAATCATAATTTCTAGCTAACATATGTGTTTCCATATTACTAGATGGCAATTTATAATCTAATGTAAAGGAGAGATTTTCATTCAAAAAAGGTTTAATTGATTTACTTCCATTTGTTTCTATTTCAAGGTTTAGTAAATCATCTTGAGTGATTTTTTCTATTAAAACTCCTATGTTTTCATGTTCTAGAGGTTCTCCACCAGTCAAAGTTACATTATGAATTTTAGTTTTCTTAATATAATCATATATTTCGTTTTCATCCATTAATTTACATTCGGTATCTTTACTATTAGCCCATTTAGTATCACAATAGCTACACTCTAAATTACAATTTCTCAATCTAACAAAAACTGAAAGTTCTCCAGATTTTTGACCTTCTCCATTAATGCTTATAAATTTTTCAACAACTTCATATTTCATTTGATCCCCCTATTTTTGGTAAGTAGCACAATTTTTAGGTGTTTCATAAACTGTGACCTTTCTTACATTGTACCCTAGGTTTTCTAATTTGTCAAAAAAGTTTTTAGCAAAGTTTTCTGCAGTAGGTCTAAAATTGACTTCAATTATTTTAAAGCTATCTTCGATAAGACATTCTAAAGTTTTTTTTCTCATTGTCCCCTTTTCAATTACCAAAGAATGATCAAAGTAATCAGCTTCTTTTTTGAGATCATCTTTTATATCTCCAAAATCAACTACCATTCCCTTTTTTGAGCCGCTCTTTATTACGTCTTTAGATTGTATTTCTACTTCAACTTCCCATCTATGTCCATGAATATTTTGACATTTACCATTATAATCTGCTAAAAAGTGTGCGCTATCAAAGTGATTTTTAGTTTTTAAAGTATACATAATTGCCTCTTTCCTATTGATTTTTATATTTTATTGGATCTTTTAATCCCGCTTTTTCAAAGGCCTGTAATCTCAGTTTACAGCTATCACAAACTCCACAAGCTTCCTCTTCGCCTTTATAACAAGACCAAGTCATTCCATAATCTACTCCTAATTCTTTTCCTAAAAGGATTTCCTCAGTTTTAGTCATATTTATGAATGGAGCTTCGATTTTAATTTTTTTTCCTTCTTCGGCTCCCATAACTGTACCTTTATTTATTGCATTTTCCATGGAATCTAAAAATTCTTGTCTACAGTCAACATATCCTGAATAATCAACCTCGCTTACACCTATAAATATACTTTGAGCGCTAACAGCCTCTGCATATGAAGCTGCAATTGATAAGAAGACCATATTCCTAGCTGGAACATAAGTTACAGGGATTTCATCCCCCTCTTTATAATCTGGAACATCTATATTATTATCAGTTAGAGCAGATCCTCCCCAAGAATTAATATTTATATTTACAACCTTGTGTTCTTTTACTTTAAGCTTTTTTGCAATTTCTTTTGAAAGGTTTAATTCTTTATTGTGTCTTTGTCCATAATTAAAGGATAGAGTATATACCTCGTAACCCTTAGATTTAGCTAAATATAATGCCGTTGTTGAATCTAAACCACCTGAAAGAAGCACGATGGCTCTCTTCTTTGAATCTTCCATATTTTACCTCCAATTTTTTATTAATTATAAAAAGTTTTTTTCCCATAATAACAAGCCCCAATGGCTCCGTTATACTGTGGGTGATCCACTAAAATAACATTATCATAATCTCTAGATAAATAATCAATTATACTTTTATTTTTTGCAACTCCACCTGTTACAACTAGGTTTTTACCTCTAAATTTATTAATTAGGGGTTTTAGTCTCTTATATAAAGAATAATTAACCCCGGCCGCCAACTCCTCAATGGATTTTCCCTCAGCTATCTTACCAATTAACTCTGATTCTGAAAAAACCGCACATGTTGAATTTAAATCTACAGGGTTTTCTCTATATTTTGAAAGCTCCATCAGTGGAATTTCTAAAACAGTTGCCATATTTTCCAGATATCTTCCACACGACGCTGCACATTTATCATTTAATTGTAAATCAGTAATTAATTCTTTTTCAATTTTTACAATTTTTACATCTTGTCCGCCTATATCTAACAATATAAAATCTTTTAATCCAGATTGTAATATTCCTCCATATGCATGAGCTTTAACTTCATTTATTGCTTCAAATTTTTTAAGGTCAGTATTATTTCTACCATATCCAGTTGAAACTGCTTTATCGATATTTTTAATTCCTATTTTATGTAAATCAACCTTTACTTTTCCATCAAAGGAGCAATAATTTTTATAAAATCCCATTGTGCTTATCTTCTTTTTGAATATTATCTTATCATTTTGCATTACTGCTATTTTAACTTCTCGACTTCCTAAATCAATTCCTAAAAATCTCATTCTATCCCTCTATTCTATCTTTTAGCATATCCAAAAAAGCTTCTAATCTTAATTTTGTTCGTGCATCTAAT
>JBNJFI010000102.1:0-2287 GCA_051746725.1 Fusobacteriota bacterium | reverse complement strand
AAAATCTCCATTAAAATCACTTAACATTATCTGATAGAGATGATTTTCAAAACCAGTAGCTTTATTATCTTTATAAGTTAAATCATCTATCTTTTTTGCCAAACTTCTAACTTTATTTAATTTAATCCTTGTTTTTTCAACTTCTTCTAAAGTGACATCAAATAATCTCATAAATTTATCTAATTCAATTTTTAAATCCTTAATATCATGGGAATGTGGATACAAAAAAGGGTATACTTTTATTCCCTTTGTTTCTAAAACTTCAACTAAGACTTCTGTATTTTTACAGTCCCCTGACATAACTCCCACGATGGAAGTTATACCATTTTCTATACATGCACCATATATTCCCTTTATCCAGGCACATATATTAGCAGGAAAACCATCTTTTTCGGCAAGTTCAATATATTTATCATAATTATTTGACCCTATAAATAAATTATTTAAATCTACGGGAATATAACCTGCTGTGAAAAGGATTTCACTGGGCACTGTTGTTGTAATTCCAATTTTTTTCATATTATAACTTCCTTTTTTATCTTTTAATTTTATCTTTTTTGAAAATACCAATTTATACTTAAAACAAAAAAAGAGAAAGGTTTTCACCTCTCTCTTTAAACTAAAACATTCCTCACCTGTAAAGATGAGAAAGCCCTAGTTTTTTTTAGAGACAGGATGGTACAAATAAACTGTCTTATTCTTTTTTTGATACCTATATTTTATCTTATTTAACCAAAAATTGCAAGAATTATAAGTTTTTTGATTTAATATTGATTATCTTTGAAATATGTACTATAATTAATTAGCATTTTACTCAGAAAGAGGTGATATAATTGAAAAAAGTTTTATTTATATTTATGTTAATACTCTTTTTTGGCTGTACGTCAACTTCCAAAAAAGGTGATGTTTGGCAGGACCCTAAATTACTACCAAAAAACAAATCTAAACTTCAGGTAGGAGATATCATTATTAAAAGAAAAGGAGATCGATTTTTAGAATTATTTGGTCATTCTGGCATTGTAACAGAAAATAATTTAGTGGCGGAAGTTCCAAAGATGGGCGTTGGGTTCATATATACAAGTTTATCGCATTGGGAAAACTCTCCAAGAGATATAATGGTATTTCGTTTAAAAGATGTATCTCAAGAATTTAAAGATATATTATTATCCGAAATAGAAAAGGCTCATGATAAACCCTATAGAATCGTCTTTAATAAAAAAAGTGATCATGGATATTATTGTTCTCAATTTGTATGGAATGTATACTATAAGACTTCTCTTAATTTCAAAAAAGAGATTGACTTAAATTCCGATGGAGGATTATTTGTTTTTCCATACGATATGATTGATTCTAAATATTTAGAGCAAATATTTTTAGAAAAAGATTAATAAATATTTTACTATTTATTAATCTTTTTTAATTATTTTGTTTGATTTCTTCCATTTTCTTTGGCTTCATATAATTTATCATCAGCTTTTTTGATAAGTTTTTGAATCTCTTCCCCATTGTATTCTGCAAGTCCTCCACTAATTGTTACTTTTAAACCTTCATCAAATTTTAGATTTTCAACTTCTTTTCTGATTCTCTCTGCTGCTATTTTAGCTTCCTCTCTTGTTACTTCAGGAAATACAATTAAAAATTCTTCTCCGCCATATCTTCCAACAATATCTATTTCTCTAATTTGATTTTTAAGACAACTAGCTATTTTTTTTAAAACAAGATCACCTTTTAAATGTCCATAATCGTCATTTACTTTTTTAAAATGATCAATATCAGCCATCATGATAGATAAGTTTTTTTTATATCTTTTTGCACGATCAATTTCAATTTTGAGCATTTGAAATATTTTTTTGTGATTATATAAGTTAGTTAACCCGTCTGTATATGACGAAACTTTTAGATCTTCAATTAATTTAGATATTTTTAAATGAGTATTAACTCTGGCTATTAATTCCAATTTTTTTATAGGTTTGGTAATATAATCTACTGCACCAGCGCGATAAGCTTTTTCTATGCTCTCCTCATCTGTTCTAGCTGTCATAAATATAATAGGTATATCTCGAGTGTTATCGTCATTTTTTAGATTTTTACATACTTCAAATCCATTTATTTTAGGCATTTGAATATCCAAAAGTATTAAGTCAGGTTGTTTCTTTTTAGCTATTTTCAGTCCTTCTTCAGGGTCTATTGATGCCCATACTATATTATCTTTATCCTTTATAATATTTGCAGCTACCTTTATATTTTCATTATTGTCATCTATAATTAAAACTCTCTGTTTTTCCAT
>JBNJFI010000101.1:0-6005 GCA_051746725.1 Fusobacteriota bacterium | reverse complement strand
AAAAAGTTTTCTCAATTATGGATGAAAAAGATAAATTACTAGTTGTTAATTCTGATATTACTAACAGATCAAAAAAGGTTGTAGGAAAAGATATATTGATTTTTAATTTAAAAGGAATACTAGCAGGGATTGATAAAATAGATTTTCCAATTAAATTAATGTCCAATGGTAAAAAAATATTATCAAATAATAGTTATAAAAATATTGATTATGATAAAATAGATGAGAACAACTTTATTATTTATGATAAAGTTTTAAGTAAAATAAATTGGAAACTAAAATTATATATAAATAAAGGGCAATTTTATACTCCAATTATAAAGGAATTAAAAAGATCTACTATAATTATTTTTATTATAGTTATAGTTGGAATAATTAGTGGATATTTAATCAGTTCCCCACTAGCAGGTAGAATTCTGTTGAATAAAAAGGAATTAGAAAAAGAATTAGATGAGCAAGCAGAACAAATAAAAAAAGAAATTAAAACTAGAGAAAAAATTTTTAAAATAATAGGACATGATTTAAGATCTCCCATAGCAGGTATTCATTCTACAATGGAGCACATGAATACTAACTGGAATTTGTTTGATGAAAAGGAAAAACAAGACTTGATTAGAGAAAGTGATTTATCTATAATCAAAGTTAATAATCTTCTTAACAGCTTATTAGAGTGGGCGGATCATAAAAAATCTAATTTTGAAGAAATTAATGTAATTGAGATCGAAGAAGAATTTGAAAATATAAAAGAATTATATTATGAACTATTAAAAGCCAAAAATATTAATTTTGAAATTGATTATTCCGAAAGTTTTAAGTTAAAATCAAATAGGAGAGTTTTTTTAACTATTATTAGAAATTTAATATCTAATTCAATTAAATTCACAAAAGAAAATGGAACAATAAAATTACAAGCATTTCAAAAAGAAAATAAATTGATTATTCAAGTTTCCGATACTGGAGTTGGAATTTCAAATCAAGATTTAAGAAAAATATTTAAAGAGTATGAAGGAAAAAGTAAGACTGGAACAAAGAATGAAATAGGTACAGGTTTTGGATTGATAGCTGTTAAAAAGTTTGCAGATAATTTAGGTTGTAAAATAAATTTTAATAGTAAGAAAAAAAAAGGGACTGTAGTTAGATTGATTTTTAATAACAATTTTGAATAATGTTATTATATAAAAAAATGAAAAACTAAAAATATAGGTTTAATATGAAAAAAAGGTATTCTAAATTTAAGAAAAGTTATATAGTTTTTATTTATAAGATTTACTTAAAGGTAGTGATATTTGAAGTGCTTATGATAAACTAAAAAGATTTCAACTTTTAGGAAAGGAGATATTATGAAAAACTTGTTTATAGCTATATTTATATCATTTTCTATATTAACATTAGCAGAATCTAAGCATAAAGTTTTATTTATAAGTTCTTATCATCCAAGTTTCCCTACTTTTTTTAATCAGGTTAATGGGATAAGAAAAGTATTCAATACTCAAGATATTAAATTTGATATTGAGTTTATGGATAGCAAAAGATTTCCTACGGAGGAAAATTTACAAAACTTTTATTCTAATATTAATTATAAAATCCAAGAATTGCCAAAATATGATTTGGTATTAGCTGGAGATGATAATGCTTTAGATTTCATTGAATCTAATAAGTCTGATCTGTTTCAAAGTATTCCCATTGTATTTTTTGGTATAAATAATATTAAATCTGCAATAAAGATGGATTCTAATGATAACATCACTGGTATTATTGAAGAGATATCATTACGAGAAACTCTTAGAATGATAGAAAAGTTTCATCCTAATATTTCTGATATAATTGCCATCTCTGATATAACTAAAAGTTCAACGATAGACTTAAAAAAGTTTTATAGAGAAAGTAGTAAATTCAAAAAATTGAACTTTAGGGATTACTCATTAGATACTATGAGTTTTACTCAATTACAAAATAAGCTTCAAAATAGTAATTCCAATCAGGTTTATATCCTTTTATCGGCCTACCATGATCACCTCGGAAATTCTATGGAATTTGATCAAAGTATAAAATTTTTAGTCCAAAATTCTAGTCGTCCGATTTATCATCTGTGGCAACATGGAATTGGAGATGGATTAGTTGGGGGGAAAGTTGTTAGTCATTATGAACAAGGTAAAATAGCTGCAAAAATAGGATTAGAAATATTAAAAGGAAGTAAAAAAATAGATCGGATTCCAGTGAGAAAAGAAAGTCCGAATAAATATATGCTTGATTATAATGAATTGATAAATTATAATATCTCTCTAGATAAGATTCCTAAGAATAGCATTTTATTAAATAAAAAAATAACTTGGTTTAATAAGCATAAAAATGTTATAGTAATATCATTTATTATAATATTACTACTATTAGCAGTGATATTTTTATTGTTATACATAATGCATATTAGAAAAAAAGATAACATTAGGTTAAGGGATATAAAAAATGAAGCTGAAAAAGCTAATAAATCAAAATCGCAATTTTTAGCCAATATGAGCCATGAAATTAGAACTCCGATGAATGGAGTTGTTGGTATGTCAGAACTTTTAAAAAGTACCTCTTTAGATAAAGAGCAGAAGGAATTTGTCGATAGTATCTTGACTTCTTCTGATAGAATGATGGATACCATAAATGATATCCTAGATATATCAAAAATTGAATCAGGTAAAATTGAATTAGAAAAAGTTAACTTTAATTTGAGGAAGATGATAAAGGGAATAGTTGATTCTTATGCATTAAGTTCTCAAGAGAAAGGAGTTGAGTTAGTTTACTACATAAATCCTAATGTTCCAATAGTTATTAAAGGTGATAGGGGAAAACTATTTCAAATAATTGGAAATTTAATAAATAATGCAGTAAAATTTACTAAGAGTGGTGATATATTTTTAAAGGTAAATACTAAGAAAAGAGTCAATGATAAAATTCAATTAGAATTTATTGTACGAGATACTGGAATAGGGATTTCTGAAGAAAAGCAAGAGATGATTTTTGATAAATTTGTTCAAGGGGATTTAGGTTATACAAAAGAGTATCAAGGTACAGGTTTAGGTCTATCAATATGTAAACAACTTGTAAATCTAATGGGAGGCAATATAACTTTAAATAGTAACCCTGGAATAGGTACAACAATAGAATTTTATATTAATTTAGAAATTCAAGAAGATAATTTGAATGACACTGCTTTTTTAGAAATGGATTTGAATTTAGATAACCATAAAGTTTTAGCAATTGATGATAACAAATTAAATAGAACAATAATGAAAAAGATGTTACAAGAGAGTGGGATGATAGTTAAAACTGCAGATTCTGGACCTAATGGAATAGAAAAATACAAAAGTAATCCTAATATAGATTTAATTTTATTAGATGTCAATATGCCTAAAATGGATGGGATCGAAGTTGCTAGGAAATTATTGGAAATTAAAGATGATAAGACTAATATAATTTTATTTACTTCTATAGATATAAGAGATAGGTTAGAAGAAATAAAGGAAATGGGGATAGACGGATATATAATGAAGCCGATTAAAAGAGCAGAACTTTTAAATAAAATCAAAAATATATATAATGCAAATAACCTAGATTCTATACGTAAACAATTATCGAATGTAGAAAATGAAGAAGTTAAAAATAATAAAATTCTCATCGTTGAAGATGATCATATGAATAGAAAGGTAGTTAGAAAGTTTTTGGAAAAAAATGGATATTTATGTGAAGTAGCACAAAATGGAAAAATTGCAGTTGAAAAAGTTATAGAAACAAGTTTTAACCTAATAATAATGGATATACAAATGCCAGTGATGAATGGATTAGAAGCAACAACAAAAATAAGAGAATTGGGAATAAAAATTCCAATAATAGCAGTTACAGCTTATGCTAGAGTGGAAGATAAAAAAGAGTTTTTAGAATCTGGAATGGATGATTATATATCTAAGCCAATCAAATTCAACCTATTTCGAAAAAAAATTAAACAACATATAAATAAAAATCAATAGAAATCTATAATGTAATGCTTTTTTAAAAAGAGAGGAGAATTCAATGCAAGAAGTTGGTGAATTTTTAAAGAACCTACCATTTCCATATGTCGTTCATAAAATACAAACTACTGATGGTAAAATTACAAATTTCAAATTTGTTGATGCTAATTTAAAATTTAAAAAAATAATTAATTTAGATAAAAAGGATTTAATGGGTAAAAAAACAACAGAAATTCCTAATGATATTAAACGTATCAATTTAAATTGGTCTTCGATATATTCAGAGGTTATGACTAAAAATAAAACTATCAAGTTAGAAAAGGTTACAAAGAATTCTAAGAAGAAATACAGAATAGAGGCCTATTCTCCTAAAAAAAATTATTTTATAACTATTTTTGTAGATATAACTGGGAAAACTGAAATTGATAATATTGAAGAAAAAAATAAAAAATTACTTGAAAATTTATCAGAACAAGTTCCAGGGGTAATATATCAATACAGAATTTATCCCGATGGAAGAGGTTGCTTTCCGTTTTCTTCGGGGAATATAAAAGATATCTATGGAGTATCTCCCGAAGAAGTAATAGAGGACCATAAAAAAGTATTAGATAGACTTCATCCTGAAGATTATAATCATGTTATTGAAAGTATTATGGAATCGAAGAAGACATTAAATAAATGGGAAGATGAGTATAGAGTTATTTTGCCTAAAAAAGGAATAATATGGGTCAAAGGGCAGGCTCAACCTGAATTATTAGAAGATGGAAGTGTTTTATGGCATGGATATATATTTAACGTTACAGACCGAAAATTACAGCAGTTTAAAACTGAAGAACTAAAAAATCAATTTGAATTAGCTGTTAAAGGTACTAATGATGGAATATGGGATTGGAATATTAAAACTAATGAATTATTCCTATCAAAACGGTGGAAGGAAATGCTTGGATATGAAGACTCACAAATAAAAAATACATTTGATAGCTTTATATCTTTAGTTTATGAAGATGATTTATCAAAAGTAAATGATTACATTCAGCGCTACCTTAATGGAGAAATTGAAAAATACTCGATTGAGTTCAGAATGAAACATAAAGATGGATCAATTCATTGGATTCTGGCTAAAGGAGAAGCTTTGAGGGATAAAAATGGAGTTCCATATAGAATGGCAGGGTCTCATAGTGATATCACGAAGCGAAAAAAAATAGAGGCAGATTTTAAAAAAAATAAAGAACGGCTTGAATTAGCAATAGAAGCTGGTGAGTATGGATTTTGGGATTGGAATATTAAAACTAATGATACTTATTTTAGTCCTACTTATTACTCGATGCTTGGTTATAAAAATAAAGAACTACCCATGAACTTAAATACTTTTAAGCAGCTTCTTCATCCTGATGATACTAATAAAGTCATGTCTAATATTCAAAAAAGTATTGAAGCTAGAAAATCTTATGAAGTTGAATTTCGTCTTAAGTGTAAAGATGGTTCTTATAAATGGATAATGGGTAAAGGAAAGACATATTTCAATAATGAGTTAGGGGTTTCAAAGCGAGTAGTTGGTGTTCATATAGATATAAATGATAGAAAAATAGTTAAAGAAAGACTGAGAGAAAGTAAGCTTCGTCTCAAGGTAGCTATTGAGGGTACCGAAGCCGGTATTTGGGATTGGAATATGATCAAAAACACCGTTACTTTCTCAAAACAATGGAAAAATATGCTTGGATACAAAAAAGGCGAAATTGAAGATTCATTTGAAAGTTGGAAAAAACTTTGGCATCCTGATGATGTAGAAAAAATTGAAAAAACAATAAATGATCATCTTGCAGGAAAAACAGAAAGATATGAGGTAGTGAATAGGTTAAAACATAAAGACGGTAGTTGGCACTGGATAATGACTCGTGGAAAATTATTGAGAGATGATAAAAATGAACCATATCGTTGGGTTGGAACAAACATTGATGTGACTAAGCAAAAAGAAGTTGAAAGTAAATTAAGAGAAAGTGAGAAAAATTT
>JBNJFI010000100.1:0-6211 GCA_051746725.1 Fusobacteriota bacterium | reverse complement strand
GAATATATCAAAATAAGGAGGAATTGATAAATGAAAGATTATGTTTTATTTGAAATAGTAAGAGGAGATGTATGTGATGTTAAAGCTCAAGCTTTAATAACAGCTGTAGATTCAGGAGGACTTTGGTGCGGACAAGTTGACGAGGCCATTAGAAAAGGAATTGGATCTTATTATCATGATGGGTTAATAAACAAAATGAAGGTACATAACGGACCATTTTGGGATGGAGAAGTTGTGATTATTGAAGGAGATGAAGAAAATACTCCAAAGTTTAAAGATATAATTTTTGTTATAGATGATTTTAAAAAGCCTTTACATGAAATTTTAGAAGGAGCTATTAATAAGGCTATAAAAACAGGATACAAAAAAGTTATTTTATCGGCTATTAGAACTGGAGAATCTTTTGGAAAAGTAGAAAAATCTATAGAAGAGGTTGTAAATGAAGTTAAAGAGTCATTAAAGCATATTTATAGAAAACATTCAGGTTTTCCATTGGATAAAATTAAATTTATAGCTTATAATAATCGGGAATATGAAAAAGAATTAGTAAAAATATTTAAAGATTTAAATAAAGAGTTTAAAAACACAACTATTAGAGCTAAAATATCAGAACCTGTTATTCTCGATGATTAAAGGATTATTGGATTTAGAAAAATTCGGAATAAACATAATGGGTCTAAGTTAATATAATTAGGGTCTGAAAAGGAGGAAATGATTTGGAAATAATACATGCAACCTTAGGAGGAGGAGAAGGAAAAGAAGCTATCAAATTACTTGATAATTTAGGTGTGGATATCGAAGATTATAAATTAATCACTTCTGAAACAGGTGATCTTTTAATTATAAATTTAATACAAAAAAATGTAAATAGAATTATAGATAAATTAAAAGATAAATTTGATTTTGATAATAATAAACACAGGAGCCTGGTGATATATACTCCAGACTTAGTTATTCCGGATAATACCCAAAAAGAAGACATAGAAGCTAAATCTTCTAGAGAGACTATTATAGCCTACGCAAAGCAACAAAGTAAATTTACAGGGCAGATCTTTTTTCTTGCTCTTATGGCCTCTATTATCGCCTCTGTAGGCCTTATAATCGATAATATTGCAGTTATAGTAGGAGCCATGATAATTGCCCCTGTATTCGGTCCAATAGCTGCTATGTCCATTGGGATAGTATTAGGAGATTTAAAATTATTGTTAAAAGGATTTTTTACAGAGATTTTAATAATTATAGTGGCTATTTTAGCAGGAGTCTTTTTTGGGAACATACTTCCTAGTGTAGAAATAACCAATGCTATGAAAATTAGGTCTATGCCTACTTTTGCAGATATAATCGTAGCTGCAGCAGCTGGTTGTGCAGGAGCATATGCCTTAATAGTAAATGTGAAATCACAACAATTAGTTGGAGTTGTAATAGCAGCAGCTCTTATTCCTGTAATGGCTACAACAGGAGTCGGGATCGCTATATTAGATATGGAATTAATATTGGGATCAGCAATGCTTTTATTAGCTAACTTTTTTGCTCTGATATTATCAATTGTTTTGGTATTTTATTTTAAAGGATTAAAGCCACAATGGTGGTATGAACCAGAAGCAAAAAAAATGATAAGAAAAAGTCTAATTATAATTGGTATAAGTATAGCTATATTGATGATTCCTCTTTCGACGATATCTTATAATGAAATAATTAGACCGAGCTTTAAAACAGTTATAAGACGTATATATAATGAGGAATTAGAGTCTAGTGATATAAATATAATTAAAGAAATTAATTTCAAAAAAGATAGTATCGAGATCATAATATATGAAGAAAAAATAATTAATCCTAAAGATTTATATAAAATTAAAGAAAAAATATATGAAAAAGTAGGAAAAGACGAAAAAATAACTTTTAAAAGTATTGGAATAAAAAAAATAGATTAAAAAATAAATAAATCAAAAAATAAATTAAAAAAAGAGATGATGTACTGCGTCATCTCTTTTATCATTATGAAAAGAAAGCCGAGTGAGTGAAAGATTTTCTTTTTTTTTGGATAAAAATATGTTACAATAATAGAGAATATTTGTGTTTTTATAAATATAATTAAAGAGTAAAATAGGAGAAAAAATGTTTTTACCAACAACAAAACAAGAGATGAAAAAATTAGGCTGGAAAAAGTGTGATATTATTTTAGTTTCCGGAGATACATACATAGATAGTTCATATATAGGAGTAGCAGTTATAGGGAAAACGTTATATAAAGCAGGTTATAAAGTGGGAATAATAGCTCAACCTGATATAGAAAATAATGATATTGAAAGATTAGGAGAACCAACCCTTTTTTGGGGAGTCACTGCAGGAGCTGTGGATTCTATGGTTGCAAATTATACTGCAAGTAAAAAGAAAAGACGTCAAGATGATTTTACTCCAGGCGGAGAAAACAATAAACGTCCAAATAGAGCTTCAATTGTATATACTAATTTAATAAAACAACACTTTAAAGATACAAAACCAATAATATTAGGAGGAATAGAAGCCAGTTTAAGAAGAATAGCTCATTATGATTTTTGGTCTAATAAAGTGAGAAGATCGATATTATTTGATGCAAAGGCTGATATAATAGTATATGGAATGGGAGAAAAGACAATACTAGAATTAGCAAGCAAATTAAAAAATGAAGAGGATATAAGTCAAGTAAAAGGGATATGTTATATATCTAAGAAAAAAACACCATATTTAGAAAAAAACTATATTGAATTGGATTCGTATATGGATGTCAAAAAAGATAAATTAAAATTTATAGACATGTTTAATATATTTTATAAAAACAATGATCCCAAAACAGCTAAAGGGTTAATTCAAAAGCAAGATACTAGATATCTAGTTCAAAACCCACCTAGAAAATATATGAATTCTAATGAGTTAGATGATATATATAATATAGATTATGAGAGAGAGGTACATCCTTTTTACAAAAAAGAGGGAAAAGTAAAAGCCTTAAATACTATAAAGTTTTCAATAACTAGTCATAGAGGATGCTATGGTGAATGTAATTATTGTGCGATTGCTGTTCATCAAGGGACAACTGTTAGATCTAGAACAGAAGAATCGATAATTAAAGAGGCAAAGACTTTAACTGGATACAAAGATTTCAAGGGATATATAAAGGATGTAGGAGGTCCAACAGCTAATATGTACAGGGTTGAATGCGATAAAAAGATGAAAGCAGGATCCTGTGAGGATAAAAGATGTATATACCCAGAAAAATGTGACGCTTTAAATATTGATCACAGACCACAAATAGAACTTTTAAAAAAAATACGTAAGCTGGATGGAATCAAAAAAGTTTTCGTAGCTTCTGGAGTTAGATATGATATGGTAATGGAAGATAAAAAATATGGTCTGTCATATTTAGAAGAGTTAGTAAAACATCACATTTCAGGTCAGATGAAAATTGCACCTGAACATACTCAAAATAAAGTATTAGAAAAGATGGGAAAACCTCATGAAAAATACCTAAAAGATTTTAAAGATCAATTTTATAAATATAATAAAGAAAATAATATGAGGCAATTTATGACATATTATTTAATAGCTGCACATCCAGGATGTACTCAAAGAGATATGGAAAAATTAAAAGATTATGCAAAGCGGGAGTTAAAAGCTATACCCGAACAAGTTCAAATTTTTACCCCAACTCCATCTACATATTCTACATTAATGTATTATACCCAAAGAGATCCATTTACTAAAGAGAAGATTTATGTGGAAAAAGAGTTATCAAAAAAGTTAAAGCAAAAAGGAACTATAACCAATAAAAGATAGAAATAAAAAAAGTTTAAGTATATCGACAAAAGAAAAAATATAAATTATTACATAAAAGGATACATAAATTAGGAGGAAAAATGAAACCGTTAGTAGCAATAGTAGGAAGACCAAATGTAGGAAAGTCTACATTATTTAATAAAATAGTTAGAGAAAGAGCGTCAATAGTTGAAAATGTACCAGGGGTTACAAGAGACAGATTATATAGAGATACAGAGTGGCTAGATCAAGAATTTGTTTTAATTGATACAGGTGGGATTAAACCAGATACAAATGATTATATTCAAAAAAGGGTAGCTTATCAGGCTGAATTGGCCATGGAAGAAGCTGATGTTATATTATTTGTTGTAGATGGAAGAGCAGGTATAACAGCTTTAGATGAAAGTATAGCAAAAATACTTAGAAGGAAACAAAAACATATTATCGTAACTGTAAATAAAATAGATAATTTTGAAAGTCAACAAGATCTGATGTATGAATTTTATGGATTGGGATTTGAAAATATAGTTCCTGTTTCAGCTGAACATAAGAAAAATTTAGGAGATCTTTTAGATGAAGTTGCAGAGGAAATCTCTAAAATAAAATTTCCTGAAGAGGAAGAAGGATTAAAAATATCTATAATAGGAAGACCAAATGTAGGGAAATCTTCTCTGGCAAATAAATTTTTAGATAAAGAAAGAAATATTGTAAGTGATGTAGCTGGAACTACTCGAGATGCTATAGACAGTAGTTTAGAATATGATGGACAAAAATATATTTTAATAGACACTGCTGGTATTAGAAGAAAATCAAAGGTTACTGAAAATATAGAGTATTATAGTGTTTTAAGAGCAATAAAGGCTATTAAAAGAGCAGATGTTTGTTTTCTTATGATTGATGCTCAAGAGGGGGTAACAGCTCAAGATAAGAGAATTGCTGGGCTAGCCCACGATGAACATAAGCCAGTTGTAATTGTTGTCAATAAGTGGGATCTAATAGAAAAAGATGGAGAAACAATGAAGAGATATAAAGAAGAATATAGAAGAGACCTCAAATTTTTACAATTTTCTCCATATTATTTTGTTTCAGCTTTAACGGGAAAAAGAGCTATGTCGTTATTGCCAGAAAGCAAGTATTTATATGAAGAATATCATAAACATATATCAACAGGACTTTTAAATGAAATATTACAAGAGGCACTTATTATGAATCCGCCTACAACTAGAAAAGGGCGAGCTATAAAGATTAAATATATGACACAATCAAAACAAGCGCCACCTAAATTTATAATATTTGGTAAAAATGTTGAACTACTTCATTTTTCATATTTGAGATATTTAGAAAATGCAATAAGAGAGGCCTTTGGGTTTGACGGGTGTCCAATAGAATTTGTAGTTAGGGAGCAATCTTAAAAGGAGGATTTTATGATTTTAGTAACAGGAGCAGCAGGTTTTATAGGAAGTGCAATTGTTTGGGGATTAAATGAACAGGGAATAGAAGATATAATTGTATCTGATAAGTTTCACAAAAAAGATAAATGGTTAAATCTGGTAAAACGAGATATTTATGATTGGGTAGATAGAGAAAATCTGTTTGAGTATTTAGAAAAAGAGGAAAATGATATAGAAGCTATAATTCATATGGGAGCATGTTCTGCTACCACAGAAAAAGATGTGGATTTTTTAATGAGTAATAATTATGAATATAGTAAAAAATTATGGAAGTTTTGTGCAAAAAAGCAAATTAAATATATATATGCTTCTAGTGCAGCTACATATGGTAGTGGAGAATTGGGATATGATGACAAAAAAGATATCAGCAAATTAAAACCATTAAACCCTTATGGATATTCTAAACATCTATTTGATATGTGGGCCAAAAAGCAAGAATTAAAACCTAGTCAATGGTTTGGTCTTAAATTTTTCAATGTATATGGTCCCAATGAATATCACAAAGGAAGAATGGCAAGTGTTATTCATCATACATATTATCAAGCTAAGGATACAGGGGAGATGAAATTATTTAAATCTCACAAAAAAGAATATAAAAATGGAGAACAATTAAGGGATTTTGTTTATGTAAAAGATGTTATAAATGTAATAAATTTTTTATTAAATAATGAAGATTTAAGTAGTACTATATTAAACGTAGGAACAGGAGAAGCTCGAAGCTTCAAGGATTTAGCTAAAGCAACAATGGAATCCATGGGAATAGAACCAAATATAGAATATATTGATATGCCAGTGGATATAAGAGATAAATATCAATATTATACAAAGGCTAAAATGGAAAAATTAAAAGAGATGGGATACAAAAAAGAGTTTTATTCCTTGGAACAAGGAATAAAAGATTATGTTCAAAATTATTTAATGAAAGAAGATAAATATTTATAATAAATTATAAAATAAACTTGTATTTT
>JBNJFI010000099.1:0-6423 GCA_051746725.1 Fusobacteriota bacterium | reverse complement strand
TACCATATATATCTATTGTTGTCAAATTTTTTTCTAATCTTTTTTGCCTTTTTTTATTTCTACAACCTTTCCTTGCCTTTTGCACATGTTTTGCACATGTACAACCCTTTATTTACACCACTTTATTCTTTTCGCATGTGGAAAACTTGCCTTTATAATAATTTGTTGTAATTAGCAGATTTGATACTTGATTAATAATATAGTTTATGATAAAATACTTTAGTATTAAATATCGGAGGTGAAACTATAATGAAATCATGTTTCTTATGTGGTAAAGGTGCTAGAACAGGAAATAAAGTTAGCCACTCAAACCACAAAACAAAAAGAGTTTGGAGACCAAATTTACAAAAAGCTACTATAATGGTCGAAGGAAGTAAGAAAAAAGTAAATTTATGTACTAAATGTTTAAAGAAAGCTAAAAGAGTATAAGATATAAAAAAGACAACTTCACCATGAAGTTGTCTTTTTTATATCTTATACTTATTCTCTTATAATTTCTCTTATAATTTTTCTTTTATTTCTTTTTTTATTTTTAATAAATCCTCTTCACTGGGAATATATTGTTGTCTAAATTTTGATACTACATCAAATTTTGCATCTTTTAATAATTCTTCTACCTGACCTATGCTTTGGCCACCCCATCCAAATGATCCAAAAGCAATTGCTTTTCTATCTTTTGGAGATAACCCTTTTAAATATGTTAAAAATGAGGCTACAGTTGGTAACATTCCATTATTTAAAGTTGGTGAACCCACACAGATATATTCAACATCTAAAACTTCTGTTATTATATCGGATATATGGGAATTTTGTAAACACTTCATAGAAGTAAAATAGCCCTTTTCTTCAAAAGCATCTTGAATTGAAAAAGCCATCTTTTTTGTAGAATCCCACATAGTATCATAAACTATTAAAGCTTTTTTGTTCACGTTATTAGATGACCATTTAGCATATTTATTTATTATATCATCAACATGTTTCCTAAATATTATCCCATGACTAGGAGCAATCATATCAATTTCTAAATCTGAAGCATCATCTAATTCTTTATTAACTTGCATACCGTAAGACATTACTATGTTGGCGTAATACTTTTTTGCCTCTTCCATTATAATATCTACTGGATATTGATCATCAAATCTTTCAGAAGTAGCTATATGTTGGCCAAAGGAATCATTTGAAAACAAAATCTTTTCTTCTGGCATATAACCTACCATATTATCTGGCCAATGAACCATAGGAGTCAATATAAATTCCAAGCTCCGTTTTCCAAGATCCAATTTATCTCCTGTTTTGACTACTTTCATCTCCCAATCAGAAGTATCGTAATGTTTAGACAGCCCTTTTTCACCGTTTACAGCTGTTATTAGTTCAGCATTTTTAGCTATATCCATTATTCTAGGAAGTCCTCCTGAATGATCCATTTCAACATGATTTGATACAACATAATCTATTTTAGATGGATCTATTATAGAAGAAATTCTTTCTATTAATTCATCCACTAGATAATGTTTAACCGTATCTATTAAAGTTACCTTTTCATCAATTATCAAGTAAGCATTATAAGTACTACCTCTTTGAGTTAAGTAACCATGAAAATTTCGAATATCCCAATCAATTCCACCTACCCAATATATTCCCTTTTTAATTTCTTCTGCTTTCATTTTTACCTCCATTTTAGTTTTACATAAATTACTAAATATTTAGTCATTTATATAAAACGGATATAGTTAATACTATATCCGTTAATATTATTTATTGCTCTTCGAATTGATCTTTTCCTACTCCACACACTGGACAAACCCAACTATCAGGAATATCAGCAAATGCAGTTCCAGCATCTACTCCTCCATCTGGATCTCCAACTTCAGGGTCGTATATATACCCACATACTGTACATACATATTTGTTCATAATTTTACCTCCTTTTATTTTAATTAAATTTTTTAATAATTTGTTTCTTTTATTTCAAAATAAGATTTAGGATGCGCACAAGCTGGACATTTCTCTGGAGCTTGTTTCCCTTCATGGACATATCCACAATTTCCACATTTCCATCTAATTGGTTCATCTTTTTTAAATACTTTATTTTCCTTTATGTTTTGCAATAATTTAAGATATCTTTCTTCATGTTCTTTTTCAACTTTTGCTATATTTCTATATACCGAGGCTATTTCTACAAATCCTTCTTCTTGGGCTATATCTGCAAATTCTGGATACAGTTCACTCCATTCTTCATTTTCTCCCATAGCAGCAGCTTTTAAATTTTCTTCTGTTGTTCCTAATGCACCAGCAGGATATGCCGCTTGAATTTCTAAACCTTCACCAGTTTCTAAAAACTTAAAAAATCTTTTCGCATGTTCTTTTTCATTACGAGCAGTTTCCAAAAATATATTTGCTATTTGTACATATCCTTCTTTCTTAGCTATTTTGGCAAAATAATCATATCTATTTCTTGCCTGTGATTCTCCAGCAAATGATTTTAATAAATTTTTCTCTGTTTTTGTTCCTTTAATTCCTTCCATTTAATATACCTCCTATTTTATTGTTCTTCTTTAGTTTCATCTACAAAAATTCTTTGTTTTAATTCATTGTCTAACATAAATAACCCTGGACCTTTTTCTCCAACCATTTTTACTTTTTGTAGTATTTCATCGGCATTCGCTTCTTCTTCAACTTGCTCATCTACAAACCACTGTAACATATTTTGAGTAGCATTATCTTTTTCTTCTCTAGCTACATCTAATAGATCATCTATACATTTTGTTATATGTTCTTCATGATCTAATATATCTTGAGCCATTTTTTCAATAGAGTCCCATTTCGATTGAGGAGATTTTATAGCTTGCAATTCAACTTCTCCACCTTTTTCAAGGATAAAATTATACAATTTCATAGCATGAGTCATCTCTTCTTTAGCTTGAACAGATGTCCAATTTGCAAATCCATCAAGATTTTTTATCTCACAAAAAGCTGACATTGATTGATATAAATATGCTGAAAACATTTCTTCATTAATTTGATCATTAATCGCATCTTGTAATCGTTTAGTTAACATTTAGTCCTCCTTATTATTTTTCATTACTCCAATTTCCATGGACATTACAATATTCTCTTGCTGTAACTTTTGAAGCCTTTATTTTAAATTCGGCTTCAGGAGCATCTCCTGGATTTAATTCTTTTCTGTATATTTTATTATCTGCTATTAGTTCTATCCATTCGATGTAATGCTCTTCTGTCATAGGATGAGTGTTATTCTCTCCTATTTTTACTTTATAACCACCATCAATTTCCTCTATAAAAGGTACATGTTTTTCTTTAGAACTTTCTGCAGTTTGTTCTTCTTTTAATACCATTGGTTCTCCACAACATACCAAGTCACCTTGTCCTTCATGAAAAACTTCTACAATATTTCCACATATGTCACATTTGTAAATTCCTAACTTTTTTGCCATTATTTCCCTCCTTTTAAGTTTGTAACTATTACAACTTTATTATAGTCCAAAAAAACTTTTTTGTCAAGCTTTATCTCCAATCTGTACATTACAAAGCCTTTATTTAAATATACTTTATAAAAATCTATTTGTCAAATAAAATTTGTTTTTTTTTTAGTTATTTAAAACCTCTTTAATTTTTTCATATACTTTTTTAGAAGATAGTTCTTCCATGCACTTAAAATTACCTTTTGGACAACTTGAATCACCATGGAGAGAACAGGGAGAACAATTACTATCATTATAAATTAATACGGAATTTTGATCATATGAAAACATATTCGGGTCAGTTGGGCCAAAAATAACAAAAGTTTTGGCTCCTACTCCTCTGGAAATATGAAATGGACCTGAGTCATTAGTTAAAACCCATTTAGAGGTGAACATTAAAGCCCCACTTTCTTTTAACGATAATTTTCCTGCTAAATTTATAGATTCTGAACCAATCTTTTTATTTATAATTTCTAATTCATGAAATTCTTTTTTGCTTCCAATTAAAGCTATCTTTTCCCCTTCATTAACAAACTTTTTTCCTAACTCAGCAAAATAATCTACAGGCCATTTTTTAGTATTTTTTGAAGCTCCTGGAGCAAAAATTATATAATTATTATATTTTTTTACTCTCTCTAGATCATTTTTAGAAAAATTAAACTTAATATTTTCATTTTTTTTAGTAACACCTAAACTTTTTTGAGCAGCTCCAAAATAATTATTAATAATTGTATTGTCAGAATTGTACTTTATAATTTTTAATTTCACTAGTAATGTTTTCCAGAGTTGACGTTTCTTATATCTATAGGTTTTTTTTCCTAAAAATAGTGATATTAATTTAGATCGGATTTTGGAATGCAAATCTAAAACTATATCATAGTCATTTTTTTCTAATTTTTTACTAAATTTATAGATCCCACATACACCTTTATATTTATCCTTTTTAAAAAGAATCAGATTATTTATATTTTTATTACCCATTACAGTCTCTTTATATTTATGAAACGTTAAAAAATCTAATCTTGAATCAGGATATTTCTTTTTTATAGCTTCTAATATTGGTGTTGTTAAAATTATATCCCCTATCGAACTAAATCTTATCACAAGAATATTCACTTTTATAACCTCATTTCAATATTTTTAAAACTTTGTTATACACCTCTTCTGGTTCAATTTCCAGCATACACTTAAAGTGGTTTTCTGGACACTTATCTCCGCCATGTAATCCACATGGTCTACATTCCAAATCTTTCTTTTCTATTACGTTTCCTTTTTTACTCCAAGGATAAAAGCCTAACCCCTTAGTTGTAGCTCCAAATATGGCAATTATTTCTATACCAAAAGCTGAAGCTATATGTAATGGCGAACTGTCGTTTCCTATTAATAAATTAGATCTTTTTAAAATCTCAGCCACTTCCAATAAAGTTGTTTTTCCTATCAAATTTAAAGTAGTAGATGTTTCTCTTATATTTAGATCTTTTTCATCTCTTCCACCAATTAATAATATTTTATACCTTTTATCTTTTGATATTTTTTTTATCAATTCATTATAGTAATTTAAAGGCCATCTCTTTGTAAGCCATTTACTTCCAGGAGCTATAGTTATTATTTTATAATTATCTAGATTGTTCTTTTCCCATAATTTATCAATCTCTTCTCTCTCTTTCTTTCCTGGATATAATTTTAAGTTTGCATCAGACATACTTATCTCTTTATTTTGAATTAGATTTAATAGTCTTTTAACTTCGTGACTCTCTTTTTCATAATTTATCTTTTTTGTTAAAAATATCTTTCCTCCGCTATTTGAATATCCTACTCTTTCTTTTATCCCAGAAAAAAAGGCTATCAAAGTGCTTCTTAAATATCTATGAGGGATAATTGCAATATCATATTTTTCTTTCTTTATTCGCCTTATTAGTTTTATAAGTTCCTGTATTCCTTTATTTTTCCCTTTTTTGTCATAAGAAATTATCTTATTCAAATTTGGATTATTTTTTAATATTGCAGCGCCAGATGGTGTAGTAATATAATCTATTTTACTTTTTTGATATTTAAATTTTAAAAGATCTATCAAAGGAGTAGATAAGACTATATCTCCTATAAAAGCGGTATGTATAATCAAAATTTTCATATTACTCTCCAAACTGCTTATCATATAATTCTTTATATTTCCCATTTTTTTCTAATAGCTCTTGATGGCTTCCTCTTTCTAAAATTTCTCCATCTTCCATTACTACTATCTTATCTGCATTTATAATTGTTGATAATCTATGCGCTATTACAAAAGTAGTTTTATTTTTCATAAGTTTATCTAAAGCATCTTGAACTAATCTTTCTGATTCAGTATCTAAAGCTGATGTCGCTTCATCTAAAATCAAAATTCTTGGATTTTTTAAAATTGCTCTGGCTATTGCAATCCGCTGTTTCTGACCTCCGGACAGTAATACTCCTCTTTCTCCTACTTCAGTATTAAAATCGTTGGCTAGACCATTTATAAACTCTAAGGCATTTGCTTTTCTAGCTGCTTCTTTTATTTCCTCTTCTGTGGCCTCTTCATTTCCATAGGCTATATTGCTTTTTATAGTTCCACTGAATAAAAAAGTATCTTGAGGAACTATTCCAATCTGTCTACGTAAAAAATTTATTTTTAAATCTGATATATCATGGCCATCTAAAAGAATCTTTCCTTTATCTAAATTATAAAATCTAGGTATTAGATTTACTAAAGTGGATTTCCCTCCTCCACTTTCCCCTACTAAGGCAACAACCTCTCCTAAACTTGCATCTAGATTTATATTTTTTAAGACTTTTCCTTCTTCCTTATTATAACTAAAACTCACATTTTTTATATCGATCTTGCCATCAACGTTTTCCAATCTTATTGCATCTTCTTTCTCTTGGATTTCAGGTTTTTTATCTAATATTTCAAAAATTCTTTCTA
>JBNJFI010000098.1:2776-6601 GCA_051746725.1 Fusobacteriota bacterium | reverse complement strand
AAGTTGGTTAGATACAAATAATGATGAGGGACTAGAAGAAAGAAAAGAATATCAATATAAAGTAGTTGCTTATGATGAACTTGAAAATAATGGAGATGATAAAATTTCTGATATAGTTGAAATTAATGATATAACAGCACCTTCAGAAGTTACAGGGGTTAATTTAGATCTTATCTCTGACTTTAGAATAAGAGTTTCTTGGGATGAAGTAAAAAATGAGGATTTAAGGAATTATGAAATACAAGTTACTACAGAAGGTAATGAGGATAATTTTATAACAGTATCAACTCCTTTATCTATATATAATGAAGTGGATATTTATGACGAAGATAGTGCTGATAGCTTTAATCCAGGAGATACAGTTTTGGTTAGAGTTAGAGCAGTGGATGGTAGTGATAACAATTCAGTATGGAGTGATATAGAAGTTATTGATATCGATTATACCAAAAAAATTGGAGCTGTGGACATATCAAGCTTAACAAGTGGAACAGATTTAATAACGTTAGAATGGTCAAAACCAGATGTAAATATTAGTGATGATTTGGGAATAGAAAAATATATGATGGAATTGGCTAGTGATTTTGGTTTCAGTAATATATTAGAAACTTCTTATTCCTCTGATAATGGGACGTCTGATAATATAGATATGTCCGATAGATTACCAGGAACTTATTATGTAAGAATAACTCCAATAGGAGAAAATGGAGAAATAGGTGAGATTAGTAGTAGAGAGCGTGTAAAATATTTTAATGCAGATGCTCCAATAATTGGTTCTAAGTCAGATGAGCAGATAGAATATGACATGATGCTTGCAGAAAATGAAAGTGGAGATGAGATAAAAGGGGTAGAAATTAGATGGGACAATAAAGGAACTGAAGTAAATGAGTATGTTGTTTATATGAAATCGAGTAGTGAAGGAGATTATACTGAGATAGGTAGAACGACAAATACTACTGATGACAAAATATCTTATTTTTATCCACTGTCTGATGGAGCTGAACACTGGTTTAAAGTTAGTTGTGTGACTGATAGTGGTGAAGGTAAGGCCTCTGGTGAGATCCACATAATAGATGATGGGTCGCCTACTGAAATATCATCTGATCTTATATCAGTTTCTGCTAAAAATGAATATGTAACTACTCCTACTGGAATAGGAGTTAATGGAGATGATACGGACTTAATTGTTAGTTGGGGAGGATATGCGCCACCTAGAGATTTTAGTTATTATAAAGTCTACATTTCAAAACTTAAATTATTTGATGGAGACGGAAATAGATTAGTTGATAATTCTCCTGGATATGATAGAATCGAAAATTCAAATGGTCCATTTAAGTTGGTTAAAACGACCGTTGCTAATGTTGATGTAAACATTGATCCAACAAGTGCTTTTCCTCATGAGTATGATGGAGAAGCGGAATCAGTTATAACAGGAAGGTATGTAATAAAAGTGACTTGTGTAGATCAATTGGGGAATGAATCAAAACACTCGAGATTAGTATATGCTTGGAACAAAGTTCCTACAATTCAAGAGAATGTTAGTAGTGTTGATTTAAATGATGATGGTGAGCCAGTAGTAACTCTACCTCCTCTAAAAGCTGGAACATGGGAAATATTCAAAGATGATGGAGCAGGAAATTACTACAGTATAGGAGAAGGAACGGGAGAATTTACTGATGACAAAGGAATAGGTTCAGATAAATATAAAATCAAATATATTGATCAAATGGGAAATAAAGGCGAAATAAGTGATAATGGGAAATCAGCTTCTTAATAAAATAAATTAAAAGGAATAAGATGATAGAATTATATATATTAATATTCATAATAGGAAATATAATAGGAAGCTTTTTAAATGTATGTATCCACAGAATACCAAGAAATGAGTCGGTGGTATATCCACCGTCTCATTGTCCAAACTGTGGATACAAGATAAATTGGTATGACAATATACCAATAATAAGTTATTTTTTATTACTAAGAGGAAAGTGTAGAAAGTGCAAAAATAAAATTTCTATACAATATCCACTAATAGAAATTTTAACAGGTTTTGTATTTGTAGCTATTTTTTACAGATTTGGTTTGACTTTACCAACAATAAAGTTTTGGATATATGGTGCAATACTTATAACCCTTGCAATAATAGATCTAAAAACTTATATTTTACCAAATCGATTGACGTTTTCTTTAATTATTTTAGGTTTTATATTATCCTTTATAGATCCAAGAATTACAATATTTCATGCTTTTATAGGTGCATCTGTATATAATTTCCCTTTTTTGATATTATTCATATTTGGAAAAGAAATATTAAAAAAAGATATCATGGGATTTGGAGATGTGAAACTTGGAATGGGGATAGGCGCTTTTTTGGGATATACTAATTTCATAAATTTTTATATGTTTTTTATGCTAAGCTTTGTAATAGGAGCAGTTATAAGTTTAATTTTAATGGCTTTGAAAATTAAGAATCGAAAAGATATGATTCCATTTGGTCCTTTTATAGCTTTGGCTGGATTTATAGTTTTGTTTTTATAATTTTATAGTCGCAGGCCATCTTGACTCTTGAAAAAAATAAGACCTATTTAGCCACGAATTATCACCAATGAAACACAAATAATAAAAAAAAATATTCGTGCTTATTCGTGTCCATTAGTGGTTAAAATTCATATTAAAGTTAGTTTTAAAAAAGGTAAGGTGATAAAATGGAGAATACAAAGGGATTTACATTATTAGAAATGATGATAGTAGTAGCAATAGTAGCAATTTTAGCAACAACTGCTACAGTATCTATGAGCGGTAGAGCAGAAAGTAATGCAGTAATAAAGGCTAGAACCATGATTCCACAATTTATAAATAATGGTATTGATAGAGCATTTGAAGAGGGAAGAGAATATGAACTAGATATGAGTGGATTGCCATCTCCAACTAGTAATCCAAAACTAGTATTAGATGGTAGAGTCAAAAAAGAGATCGTCCTTCCTAAAATTTTAGAATATACCACTACTAAAAATAAAGTTAACATAGATTCTAGAGGTGGATTTTTATCAGATTTCACTATAACAGTAAAAAATAAAGATGGTGATTCAAAATTTGAAGTTAAATGCAGTAATATTACTGGAGTTGGGATAGGAAAAGTTGAAGTTGATTAGGTAGGTTAAGTTATTCAAATAGTCAAATTAGGGGTGAAGTTATGAATAAGGGGTATTCTTTAATTGAAGTATTAATGGCATTTGCAATATTGGCAATATCTGTTTTGCCAATAATGTCAATGTATCCAGTTATTTTTGGAATAAACCAAGGTTCTGTTGAATTAGAAGAAGCCAGTCGTTTGACTCTTACAGTTATAGATTATATTAAGGCTAAAGGATATGATAATCTAATGGAAACAGGAGCTAATAGTATTGACTTTACAATTACAGATTCTGATGGATCCAAAACAAAAAAAATATATGATCTAGTTAGTGATAGTGGAGGTTATACAGATTCTGATTTTGAAGATGATTTCAATTATTCAGATGGACTTTTTGTCTTAAACAGTAAAGGATTGCCGTTATCAAATACAAAGATAGCAGTATTACTCAGAAAGGCAAAAGTACAGCTAGATACAGATCCAGATGATACAGTTGAGAATTACGAATATATCTATGATGATTTTATAATTGGGAAAGTTGTAATTGGGTGGGGAGAAGATGATGACTCTAAGCTACCAACTAAAAAGGAAGATCAATTTAGTACTCAATTTATTGTAACTCCTATAGATGGGGATTAATAAATTATTTAGACTTAAGATAAGAGGTGTATTATGAATTATGAAAAAGGGGTAAC
>JBNJFI010000098.1:0-2676 GCA_051746725.1 Fusobacteriota bacterium | reverse complement strand
GATGCTGCAGTATCACAAATTGACTTTAAGTAATAAAAAGGGGTAATTATGGAAAAAGAAAGAGGTTCAGCACTTATTTTAGCAATATTAGTATTATCGTTTTTTATGGCTCTAACAATGAATATGTATTATATGGCAGAAAAGAAAGCAGAGAGATCTGGTATAAAAGCTCTAGGAATAAAATCTTTGGGTCAAATAAATCTAGGTTCTTCTTTGGGAGTTTATGAATATAGGATGTCACAAAACTATGAACAAGGAGTTACACCTGGTTCCATTGTAGAGGCTACGGCTTTATATAGCTTAGCGACTACTTCTGGACTTGGGGTTACAACTGATGATGCAATAAGGTTGAGTAATTTTGCTGATTTTTTTACAAGTATATTATCTCAAGGTTCTCCAGATACAACAACAGATTCTGCAGTATCTCGATTATATGATGATGTTAATACTGCCTTAACTCATAGTATTATTTCCAATAGAAGTGTAGGTGGATATCGACCAGTACAATTAGTAGATGATGAAGTTACTTATTATAAAAGAATACTAATAGAAGGAACTGATAGTAATGATAAACATGACGTGATTCAACATATGGAATATCAGATAACTTACAAGGAAAGTGTGACAACAGATGGAGCTGGAAAAATAATAGATACTAGTGCCCAAGAGATAAATACAGAACAGATTAATTAGTAGGTAAAAGTCAGGAGGTTAATTATGGAAGTTTTAGAAAATGTGATGGAACGACTTGTAACTGAAGAATTAAATAGATATTTAAAAAATGAGGATAATGATAATATTTGTAAATGTGATAAATGTAAGATGGATATGAAAGCATATACATTAAATAAATTACCAGCACATTATATTGTTAATGAACGAGGATATATACATGAAAAATTAGATGAAATGAAGACGCAGTTTAATGTAGATATATTAAAACATGTAATAGAGTCAGTGAAGGTTATTTCAAAAAATCCAAGACATTAAAGGGGGTTAAGTTGTGTTTGAAGAAAAAATAGAAGGAAGTATAGATATAGGATCTAGTAGTATTAAAGCTTTGAAGTTAAAGGGAAAAAAGGTAGTTGCATATGCAAATGAGACTGTCCCAAATGGAGCAATTTTAAGTGGGAATATTGAAGATTATCTAGCTGTTTCAGACGTTATCAAAAAAGTTGTAGAGGAGTTAGAGTTAAAAGGAAAAAAAATAGTAGTTTCTCTTCCGGTACAGAGCTTTTTTGTAAAATTTTTAGAAATAATCCAGACGCCAGATGAAGATGCTAAAAGAAGTTTAGTGGAACATGAATTGACAGATCTTATACCAAATTTTGATCCTGAAGAATATATAACAGAGTATACATATGTAGGTGACTCCGAAGAGAGAGAAAAGCAATTAGCAATAACAATACAGAAAGAGAAAATTCAAGATTTAATTGAGATTTTAACAAGTTTAAAAATAGTTCCGGTAAAAATTATTCCAGATGTGGTATCTTTGCATAATCTTATATCTAAAAATAAAGATAATATATTTGATGAAGATATTCAGAGTATTTTAGTCATAGATATAGGAGCAGAAGCAACTAAAATATTTATAGAAAATAAAGGAGTTATTAAGATGCAAAGAGTTGCAGCTGTAGGAGGAAATGATTTTACAGATGTAATAGAAAGAAATAAAGAACTAAGCTATGAAAAAGCTCAGGAATATAAACATAATTTAGAACTCGAAGGTGATGAAATAGAAGATGATTTTGAGGGTCAAGATGAAGAGATAACAGTTGATATTGATTATGAAGCCCAAGAGATTCAGACAGAAATACAAGACTTAGTTTTAGAATTAGAAAAGCAAATAAAAAGATCTGAAAGCTACTTTGAATCTCAAGAGGGAGAAGTAAGAATTGAAAGTTTGATTATTACAGGTGGGGGAACTAAGTTAAAGGGATTAAAACCAGAGATAGAAAAATTTTTAATGGTGGAAGCAAAAGAGATTCCTGTAACTCATCTTTTTGATTCAGAAAAGACTGATATGATAGAACATATAAGAAAAAATTCGGATATTTTCAATGTTGTTTTAGGAAATATAATAGATGAGGTGAATTAATATGTTGGATTTTAATTTTATAACACCAGAATATAAATTAAAATTATTTTTAAGAAAATTTGTAGTTCTATCTGTGGCTCTATTAGTAATTATAATCGGAGTGGAATTAGGAATTAGTTATTTATTGTCGGTAAAGGTAAAAAGTCAAGTTTCAATAAAAAACGAAATGACTAAAGAAATTAATGATTATGGTAAACAGATGGAAGAGTTGGCTCAAAAAAGGTCTGAAATTCCTGATTTAACAAATGATATTGATGTAGTAGAGGATTTGATATCACAAAACACAATGAAATTTTCAGAAGTATTATTATTAATACAACAGGAGACTCCTCCTAAAATATGGTATACTAATATTAATAATAATAAAAATAGGATTATACTAGAAGGATATTCAGCTTATGATTATACAGGAGATGAGGTTATTACTCCTAACTTAAATGTATTTAATTTAGAACGAAGGTTAAAAGATACTGGAAAATTTAAAGAAGTAAAGGTAGAATACCTAAAGGATAGTAGTGTGAAAGGAAATCCAACAAAAAGCTTTAAATACACTTTGATTTTAAATTAAAATAATAAAT
>JBNJFI010000097.1:5182-6605 GCA_051746725.1 Fusobacteriota bacterium | reverse complement strand
ATTAAAAGGTGGACAGTTTATAGCTCAACTAGAACCACATGTTAGTATAGAAGCAGGGCAAACATATAAATTTTGGTTAGATATGAATAACTGTCATATTTTTGACAAAGAAACTGAGGAAAATGTTAGTTTATAATTAGAAAAAAATAGAAAAGTACCTTTCAAAAGGTACTTTTCTAAAGAAGAGAGGTGGAAGATTGTGAAAGTTACAATAAAAGATATAGCCAAAATAGCTAATGTAAATCCTTCCACTGTTTCAAGAAGCTTAAATGACAGTGATTTGGTATCAGATAAAACCAAGGAAAAGATAAAAAAAATTGCAAAAGAAAAAGGGTTTGAATTTAATGCCAGTGCAAGGAGTTTATCTACTAAAAGAACTGATACAATAGGTATAATTTTTCCAGAAGAATATGAGGAGTTTTCAGCAGGATTATATTTGGGATATCTTATGAAAAGTATAAGAAAAATATTAGAAAGAGAATCTTTAGATAATATTGTGGATTTTCCCAGAAATAGATTTACAGGAAAAAGTAATATAGAACAATTAATTGTAAAAGGAAAAGTCGATGGATTACTTTTAATAAATTCTGAATTAACTGAAAATGAAGTTGATAAGATAAAAAAATCAAAGATACCGCATGTTTTTTTACACTCTAAGCCTAAAAATTTTAGTATATTAAAGATGGACTTTATTTATACAGATCATGTTCGAGGGGGATATATAGCAACAAAGCATCTTATAGATTTAGGACATAAAAATATAATGACAGTGAGTAATCTAGAAGAAACAGAAGAATTTAGAGAGAGAACTTCGGGTTATAGAGAAGCACTTAGGGAAAATAATATTATGATTGATGAAGGACTAATTTTTAAGACAGACGTAAATTTTAGAGCAGGATATAATTTGATAGAAGAAAATACGAACTTATTAGATCATATAACTGGAATATTTGCTCAGTCTGATATGGTAGCCTTGGGAATGATTGAAAAATTAAAAGAACTAGGAAAGAGAGTTCCAGAAGATATATCGGTAGTTGGCTATGATAATATTAAATTTGGTGAATATTTTTCTCCAAGTTTAACCACGATACATCAGCCAAGGCAGGAATTAGCTAAGATGGCGTGTGAGAGATTAATAGATTTAATTAATGGGAAAAAAACAGAAAAAATATTACAAAAAATATTGAAGCCCAAATTATTAGTTAGAGACTCAACAAGAAAAATAAGATAAAAATAAATTTTTACCATAAGGCTTAGAATCCTTATGGTAAAAAAGAGAAGTTGAAAGACTTCTTTTAATTTAAATATATATTTACACGTGTGCAATAAAATAAAATAAAATAAAATAAAATAAAATAAAATAAAATAAAATAAAATAAAATAAAATAAAATAAAATAAAATAAAATAAAATAAAATAAAATA
>JBNJFI010000097.1:0-5082 GCA_051746725.1 Fusobacteriota bacterium | reverse complement strand
AAAATAAAATAAAATAAAATAAAATAAAATAAAATAAAATAAAATAAAATAAAATAAAATAAAATAAAATAAAATAAAATAAAATAAAATAAAATAAAATAAAAAAATGGGAGCTGATATAAATGAAGAAAAAATGGTGGAAAGAAGGAATAGTATATCAAATATATCCTCGAAGTTTTAATGATAGTAATGGCGATGGAATAGGAGATATAAGAGGAATTATAAATAAAGTGGATTATATACAAAATTTAGGAGTTAATATTATTTGGCTAAATCCAGTATATAAATCTCCAAATGATGATAATGGATATGATATAAGTGATTATATGGATATTATGAATGAATTTGGAACTATGGAAGATTGGGAGGAGTTATTAGAAGAGCTTCATAAAAGAAAAATCAAACTAATTATGGATTTAGTTGTAAACCATACATCTGATGAACATGAATGGTTTTTAGAATCTAAAAAATCTAAGGATAACCCATATAGAGATTATTATATTTGGAAAGATGGAAAAAAAGAAAAAGAGCCTAATAATTGGTTATCTATTTTTGGAGGTTCTGCTTGGAAATATGATGAAAATACCGAACAATATTATTTGCATCTATTTAGTAAAAAACAACCAGATTTAAATTGGGAAAATTCTGAAGTGAGAGATGAAATTTATGATATGATGAAATGGTGGTTAGATAAAGGAATAGATGGATTTAGATTAGATGCTATAAATCTAATTTCCAAAGTAAAAGGATTACCAGATACAACTGACGTTAATGACGATGGATATGGACTTGGAACTGATTATTATGTTAATGGACCTAAATTTCATAAGTGGATAGAAGAAGCCAATATAAATACATTTGGAAAATATGATGCTATGACAGTAGGTGAATGTGGACATATAGATGATGAAGGTGCTTTAAAATTAGTTGGAGAATCAAGAAATGAATTGGATATGATCTTTAATTTTGATCATATGAAATTAGATTTAAATGAAAAAATAGAAAGATTTAGTCATAGAGAATGGAAATTAACTGAATTTAAGGAGATTTTTGAAAAATGGCATAGACTATTATACAAAAAAGGGTGGAATAGCATATATTTAGGGAACCATGATTTTCCAAGAGCGGTATCTAGATATGGAAATGATGATGAATTTAGAGTAGAATCATCTAAAATGCTTGGAACTTTTTTGATGACTATGCCTGGAACTCCTTATATATATCAGGGAGACGAAATTGGTATGACAAATTCTAACTTTAAAGATATAGAAAAATATAGAGATGTTGAGACTTTAAATTATTATAAAGAGCAAAAAGAAAAAGGATTAAAAGAAGAGGAAATAATGGAAAAAATAGCTCCTAAGAGTAGGGATAATGCAAGAACTCCAATGCAATGGAACTCTAATGAAAATGCTGGTTTTTCCACTGGAACTCCTTGGATAGATTTAAATTCTAATTATAAGAATATAAATGTAGAAGATCAAATGGGCAAAAAAGGGAGTGTCTTGGAATATTATAAAAAGATTATAAGATATAGAAAAAATAATTTGGGACTAGTTTATGGAGATTTCAAGATATTAGATAAGGAAAATGAAAAAGTTTTCAGTTATATTAGGGAATATGAGAATGAAAAATATTTGATAATTTTAAGCTTTTTTGAAAAGGAAAGTAAAATTAATTTAGGGAATAAAATAGATGAAGAAAAACTTGAATTAGAAATTTCTAATTATGAAGACAGAGGAAAGTTCTATAATATAAGACCATATGAAGCAAGGATTTATAAGTTTACTAGATAAAAAGGGAGGAAATAATGAAAAAAAAAGGATTTATATTTGATTTAGATGGAGTAATTACAGATACAGCAGAGTATCACTATTTAGGATGGAAAAAAATGGCTCAAGAAGAGGGATTGAAATTTAATAGAAATATAAATGAAAAGTTGCGAGGAGTCTCGCGGCTAGCATCTTTGAATTTAATTTTAGATTTTAATAATAAACCAATGGCAGAAAATAAAAAAAGAGAATTAACTGATAGAAAAAATAAATATTATCAAGCTTATCTCAAAGAAATGACAGAAGATGATTATTTAGAAGGGGTAGAAGATCTATTAAAGGATTTAAAATCTAGAGGAATAAAAATAGGTCTAGGATCTGCGAGCAGAAATGCTAAAACAGTTTTAAAGGCTCTAAACGCAGAAAAATATTTTGATTCAATTTCAGACGGACATAGTGTAAAAAAGGGAAAACCAGCACCTGACCTTTTTTGGGATGCCGCTGACAAATTAGGATTAAAGCCAGAAGAGTGTGTAGTTGTTGAAGATGCAGCATCTGGAGTTGAAGCTGCAAAAAAGGCAGGTATGACAGCAGTTGGGATAGGTCCAGAAGAAAGAGTTGGCAAAGCTGATTATAGATATGATAAGCCAAAATTTATTGACTTAGAAGAAATATTGGGGTAAACTTAAGCAAGGAGGGGATCTTATGGGAAATAAGAAAAAGTGTGTTTTAGATAGGACTAAGACCGAAGAATTTGGAAAGTGGTTAGAAAAAGTAATGAAAGAAGAGAGTCTAGAATTTTTAAAACAGAAGAAAATAGCAAAGCGACTTGGTGCTCATTTAAAAAATGGTAAAGCAGAATTTGGATTCTGGGTTCCAGAGATATTGGAAAAAGGCATTCCTAAAGGTAGGGTTTATCTAGAATTATTTACTCCAATAGAAGATGTAGATTTAGAAAAACAAGAAGATAACATTAAATTTAGAAGAGATTTAGTAAATCTTAAAATGGTTGATGAGTATTTAATCGGAGTGATTGAAAATGTTAAGCCTGGAATTAGAGAGGAGCTAGGAACTCTTTATTGGATAAAATATCAAGATGAAAGAGGGAAATGGCACTATATTAGAGATGAGTTAGCTTATTCTTTGCCATTTGGAGTTTTTGGACCAGCAGAACTTTATGATATGGATAAAATGAAAAGTCAAAGAGAGGATAAAGAATATTTTGAGAATCTCTCCGAAGACAAAACAAGAAATGGATTACTACAACAAGAACCATTTACCAATATACTACAAATACATCCTGGGACTGCCTCGAAAGAGGGAACTATCCGTGGATTAACAAAAATATATAGTAATATTGCAAAAAAGGTAGAAAATGGAGAAGAATTAACTCCTGCTGAAGAAAATTATATATCATATGAATCGATTCAACTTATGCCTATAGAACCGATAGTAGAATATGAAGTAGGGGAAGGGTTTTGGAATATTGAATCTGAAGATGACGATATTTTAGAAGTAAGAATAGGGAATCCAGATATGACTAACTGGGGATATGATATTGTTATTTCAGGATCAGCAGCAGTAAATCCAACTATACTTGGGAGTAGAAGACCAGATGAGTTAGTGGATTTAATATCTGTCTTACATAATTTTCCAACAAAACCTATAAAGGTAATATTTGATATAGTATATGGACATGCAGATAACCAAGGGTTAAAACTTTTAAATAAACACTTTTTTGCAGGACCAAATATGTACGGTCAAGATATGAATTTTAGACATCCTGTAGTTAGAGCTATTATGCTAGAGATGCAAAAAAGGAAAGGAAACTTTGGAGCAGATGGAATAAGAGTAGATGGAGCTCAGGATTTTAAATATTGGGATCCAATTAAAGAAGAGTTATTTTATGATGATGAATATCTCCAAGAGATGAGCGATATAGTTCAAGAAGTTGCAGGGAGAAAATATTATCCTTGGATGATATTTGAAGATGGTAGACCATGGCCAAAAGAAGATTGGGAATTATCATCTTCATATAGATCAGTTATAGAGGATCAAGGAGATGTATTCCAGTGGGGACCATTAACATTTGCTCATAATACACCATTTTTATATACGTTCTGGGTTAATAAATGGTGGAGAGTTAGAGAGATATTTGAACTAGGAGGAAATTGGATAACAGGTTGTACTAATCATGATACTGTAAGGCGTGGAACTCAAGTTGATCCTACAGAGAGGATAAATACAACTTTAGGAGATAATTTAGATGAGATTTTAAATAATGGGTACGATAATCCTGCTGAAAAGATGCTAACATATGGTGCATTTCCAGGAGTACCAATGGACTTTATAAATGCTTCTATGAGAACTCCATGGAGCTTTATTAGGAATACAGATGATATATATGGAGTCAAAGTCGTAGCAGAAGAAAAATACTTTTTATATTGGCAGGTAACAGAGGTGAAATTTAATCAAGGGGATAATTTCGTGAGATTAAAAGATCTTGGATTTACATCTTTAGATGGGTTAAAGAGATTTATGGAAGTTTTAGATAGGGTAGTATCTATAACAGATTATAATCTAACAGATATGGTTAAGATAATGAACTCAGTACATCCACCTTTGGATGGTCCAGAGATAAGTATCGAATCTTTAAAGAAAATAGCCCATGCTTGGATGGAAGATATACATGATTATTGTAATGTTAGTCATAATTGGGAAGATCAAGATTCTGTGCAAACAGAATATAATAAAAAGATTAGAGAATTTAGGTTAAAGAGACCATGGCTAATAAATAACTTAGGAGAAGATGAATTTTATAATTATAGACACCCTGGTAAAGGAAGTGTAGTGTATTATGTTTTAAGAGAATCGCCTGACAAAAAAGAGCAAGTTTTATTTGTAGCCAATATGGAAGGTGAAGATGCTAAGGTTATACCTACAGAGTTAGATATACCAGATCTCAAAAAAGATAACTGGAAAGTAAAAATAGTTACTCCTGGTTTAAAAGTTAATTCTCCAAATGAAGAGATTACTTTAAAAAATAGCCAAGGGGTACTATTAACTAGAAAAAACCAAAACTAATATAATTTAAAAGAGCACTACTTAAAGAAAGGAATGGACTTTAAGTAGTGCTTAAAAAATAAACTGATTATATTTTATAAAATTAGCGTTAACAGTTTTATATAATATACTTAGTTAGTAAATTATTAAAATGAAATAATTTTAGGAGGAGATATGAAGATTCGAGATGGCTTAAAAACTGAAACAGGTTGGGAGATATTGGAAACTAAATACGATAAAGAGCAAG
>JBNJFI010000096.1:0-6748 GCA_051746725.1 Fusobacteriota bacterium | reverse complement strand
ATTGATGAGGATTCACAGGGAGATTTATGGTTAGGTACATGGAACAAAGGAGTATTGAAATATGATAGGTCTAAAGATAAATTTATTTCATATAGACATAATCCTGGTAACATTAATAGTATAGGTAGCGATATTGTTTGGGATGTTTATATTGACAAGTCTGATATAGTGTGGTTAGGAACTTGGGGAAGTGGAGTAAATCAATATATATGGGCGAATAATCTCTTTAAAGGATATACCTATATGATAAACAGTGAGAATACTCTAGGTAATAATAAAATCAATACCATGGAAGTTGGTAAAAATAATAATATTTGGATAGGAACTTTAGGAGGAGGAATTAATGTTTTTAACCCTGAAACAGAAAAAATTAAGAAATTTATAAATCCTGAAACAGAAAAACATTTTCCCAGTGATGTAATTAGAAAAATATTTAAAGACTCTAATGGTCGTATTTGGATAGGAAGTGATGAAGGTTTAAGTATATATTTAGAAGAAGAAAACAAATTTAAAACTTATAAAAATATTCCTGGCGATAAAAATAGCCTAAGCGATAATAGAGTTTATGCTATAGAAGAGGGGAAAAAGAATGTTTTATGGATTGGTATGTGGGGGGGAGGATTAAATAGATTTGATATTGATAATGAAAAGTTCGATAGATATACTACAGAAAATTCTAATTTATCAACTAATAATGTTTGGGAGATAACCAGAGATAAAGACGGAATTATTTGGCTAGGAACTACTTATGGATTAAACAAATTTAATTCAAAAACAAAAGAGATAACAAGATATCTTTATAATTCTGAGGAAAATACTACAATTAGATCAAACTCTATATCTGATATTTATGAAGATAAAAATAATAATTTATGGATAGGAACTTGGGGCGGGGGATTACATCTGCTAGATAAAAATACAATGGAATTTATAAATTTTTCTAAAAAGGATGGTCTATTATCAAATAATATCAGTACAATACTTGAAGATGAAGAAAAACTATGGATTTCTACGACAAAGGGTATCATGAGTTTTGATTATGATCAAAAAAAGGTAGATTCATTTAATGTAGCAGATGGACTTCAAGGAACAGATTTCACCATGAGATCTGGGATAAAAAGCGAAGATAAATTATATTTTGGAGGATTAAATGGATTTAATGTCTTATCGCCGGAAAACATAAAGAAAAATACTTATAAACCGCCTGTAGTATTGACTTTGTTAACTCAAAATGGACATCCTATAAACTTAGATAAAAACTTAAATAACTTAAAGAAATTAGAATTAAACTGGGATAAAAATAATTTAGAATTTGAATTTGCGGCATTAAATTATATTCAAAATGAGGAAAATCAATATGCTTATAAATTAGAAGGATTTGATGAAAAATGGAACCATATAGGAAATAAAAGATATGGTAAATATACAAATATCCCTGATGGGAATTTTATTCTTAAAATAAAGGCCTCAAATAATGATGACTTATGGAATAATTCAGGAGTGAAAATAAATATAACTGTTGCTCCGCCATTTTGGAGAGAAGGGTGGTTCAAAATAATTATTACCATCATACTTTTTTTGATGATATATCTAGTTTATAAATTAAAATTGGCTTCTATAAAAAAACACAATCAAAGATTAGAAAAAATGGTGCAAAAAAGATCTAAAGATCTTATTAGAAAAAATAAAGAATTAGAATTTACAAAAAACAAGCTAGAAGAGAAAAGATGTAAATTAGAAAATGCTTTAAAAAAAGTTAAGAAGTTATCTATAACAGATTCATTAACTGGACTTCCAAATAGAAGATTTATGATGGAAAAATTCAAAAAAGAAGTTGCTAGATACCAAAGAAACAAAGAGATATTTTCAATTGTTATGACAGATATCGATAAATTTAAAAACTTTAATGATACCTACGGTCATGAAGCTGGAGATTATGTATTAAAAAAAGTATCTGACGTTCTGAAAGAAACTTTAAGAGAAATAGATCATATTTCAAGATGGGGAGGAGAAGAGTTTCTAATGATTCTTCCTGAAACAGATCTTAAAAAAGCTTTTATTTCAGGAGAGAGATTAAGAAACAATATAAAAAAAATGAGATGTAATTATAAAGGACAGGAATTAAAAGTCACAATAACTTTAGGAATAACAGAATTTGATCCGCTTATTAATATGGAAAAAAATATTGATAAAGCAGATCAAGCGCTTTATCTTGGAAAAAAAGAAGGTAGAAATTGTTGCGTTTTATTTAAAGATAATTGTATTGAAATGGAATAAAAAAATCGAATAAAAGTATAATAATTTTATATAATAGATTATAGCTACGAATAATATTATAATCTATTATATTTATATATAGAATATAGTCCGTCAAGTGTTAACTGTGGTTTATATTCTGAAATATCTTTTACCTTTTTTGAAATCATTTCAGCCAGTCCACCAGTAGAGATAACATATAGATTAGGTATCTCTTTTTTGATTTGAGATATAATCTCTTTGACTTGTCCAATGCTGCCATAATATATTCCTGCATTAATGTGTTCAACTGTATTTTTTCCAATTGGAGAGTCAGTTTCTGTAAATCTGATTTTTGGTAGTTTAGCGGTATTTTGAAAAAGAGCATTAATAGATAAATTTATGCCAGGTAAAATAACTCCACCTTCATATATATTATTTTTAATTACATCAAATGTTGTTGCTGTTCCAAAATCTATAACTAATAAGTTTTTATTTGGATATAAAATTGAAGCTTGAACAATATCCATTAATCTATCAGCCCCTAAATCTTTGGGATTATCTAAATCTTTTGCAAAGTTAATAGGCAACTTTAACTCTGAGCTTATAATCAAAGGTTGAAGGTTGAAGTATTTGTGTGATAAATATGTCATTACAGTAGTTAGATTAGGAACTACAGATCCGATAACTATTCCTTCTAAATTTTCAACTTTTATATTATTAAAGTCAGCAATATTTTTTAAATAAGAAAAATATTGATCTTCTGTTAAATTCTTATCACTTGAAACTCTAAAGTTAAGTACTAGTTCTCCAGAATCAGAAAAAATTCCAGTTACAATTTGAGTATTACCTATATCAATTCCTAAAATCATAATTTACCTCCAGTATTTTGCTTGTAATAAATATATTTTATCATAGAAAATGCATAATGTCTATAACATTATGAAATTAAATGAAATAAAAAATGAATATTAAATTTGATTTTTTATAAAAAATATTGTATAAATACTATGTATAAATACTAATTATATAATTCAATAACAAAAATTTTAGAGGAGGTAATATGTTGTGGATGATACCGATATTGCTCTTAGGTATTATAATTTACTGGCAATCAGTTAGACAAAAGAGTAATAGTGTAGAAAGAAAAATAATAGAAGGTGATATTAAAAGGAAGCAAAATTGTGTAAATTGCAAGTTTTTAGTTAAAAGTGTTGAGACAGGGAATGGCAAAAAAGATATTGTTGTTGACTCTACCGAAAGACAAAAGATATTAAGTATGGATTATAGTTTTGTCTCTAATTCAAGTGTTCCTTGGAAATTAGGATGTTCCCAAGGTATTTGGCAAGAAAAAGGAGTTGGATTTACAGAAGAAAAGCTAAATGAAGTTTTAATAAATAGAGATCGAAAGAACAATTGTCCTTTTGAAAATTATACGGGATAAAAATCAAAAAAATGTCTTGAAATAATCCTAGATTTATTGTATACTATATTAGTACACAAGTGACCTATAAATAAACACGTGTTTGTTTTGTAAACGTCACGAATGATCAAAAAGTAATCTTTTTTGTCAGAATTAGTACAAAAACTTAATTATTTTAAAAAATGAAAGGGAGGAATTATTATGGAGACATTAGCATTGATTTTAGCAGGAGGGCGAGGTTCTAGATTAGATATTTTATCTGAACATAGAGCAAAACCAAGTGTTCCGTTTGCAGGAAAATTTCGAATTATTGATTTTGCTTTGAGTAATTGTGTAAATTCTGGAATTTATGATGTAGGGATATTAACTCAGTACTTGCCATTATCTTTAAATGAGCATATAGGAATTGGAAAACCTTGGGATCTTGATAGAAAAAGAGGTGGAGTAACTTTGTTACAACCTTATACAGGAAAAGCTCAAAAAGGGTGGTATGAAGGAACAGCACATGCTGCATATGCGAATTTAAGATATATAAAGAGAAATAATCCAGAATATGTAATTGTTTTATCTGGAGATCATATCTATAAAATGGATTATGATAAAATGTTAGATCAGCATAAAGAAAAAGGAGCTGATTTAACAATAGCAGTTCAAGAAGTCCCCTGGGATGATGTTAGCCGATTTGGGATAATGGAGACTAATGATGATATGAAAGTTGAAAATTTTGAAGAAAAACCAGAAACTTCAACAAGTAATTTAGCTTCAATGGGAATATATATATTTTCTGCTGATAAATTAATAGATATCCTCGAAACAAAATGTTCTTCTGAAAAATCTGACTTTGGGCATCATATAATCCCAGGTATGATTGAAGAGGATGACGTTTATGCATATAAATTTAAAGGTTACTGGAAGGATGTAGGAACTTATGACGCTTATAAAGAAGCAAACTTAGCTCTTACCAACCAATACGGACAATTAGAATTAGATCTTTATGATCCTAATTGGATTATTCAAACAAGAAGTGAAGAGAGGCCCCCTGTTAAATTTGGAGTTAAAGGGAGCGCTTCAAAAGCCCTAATATCAAATGGATGCATTATATCTGGAGAGGTTACTAACTCCGTCTTAGGACCTGGAGTTATAGTTGAACCAGGAGCTATTGTAAAAAATTCTATAATATTTAATGATACTGTAATTAAAAATAACTCAATAGTTGATAACGCAATAATTGATAAAGAAGTAGTAATTGGAGATAATTGTCATATCGGATTTGGAAATGATTTAACTCCAAACAAGGAAAAAGCTGATCTTTTAACAAATGGTATTAGTGTTATTGCAAAAGGAGTAAAAGTTCCTAATAATACTCAAATAGGTAGAAATTGTAGAATAGTTTCATATGTTCAAGAAAAAGATTTTGTAAACAAAGTGATAAAAAGTGGAGAGACTTTAAATCCAACAGAAATTCCAGATATATAAAAAATTAAATATAAATAATAACCCTCATTATATTTCATTATTTTATAAATAATAATGAGGGTTTCTTATTCAGTAATTCTAAATAACAAGGGAGGAAAAATGAAAATTTTATTTGTTTCAGGGGAAGTGGCTCCTTTTTTAAAAACTGGTGGACTGGCAGATGTAGCAAGTGCTCTTCCAAAAGAACAGGCTAAAAAAGGGAATGATATTCGAGTTATTATGCCTAAATATCGCCAGATAAATCCATCTAAATTAGAGGGGTTAGAAAAAATTATTGAATTTAATTCTCAAGTAAATACAGATGAAAAATATGTAGGAGTGGAAAAATTAAAAAACAGAAATGTGATCAATTATTTTGTTGATAACAAATATTACTTTAATCGAAATTCTGTTTATGAAAATGATGATAGAAATATTCAGTTTGCTTATTTTTGCTATGTAGTATTAGAGATGCTTAAAAAGATTGATTTTAAACCTGATATAATTCATGTTAATGACTGGCAAACTGGTTTGATTCCAGTCATGTTAAAAAAAATCTTTTCAAAAGATGAGTTTTATAAAGATATTAAAACTGTTTATACTATTCATAATCTCCGATACCAAGGTCTGTTTTCTAAAGAACTATCAAAAGAGGCTTTAAAATTTATTGGAGAAGACATTGTTGAGGATAATATTAATTACACAGAATTGGCGTTAAAATATGCTGATAAAATAACAACGGTAAGTGATACTTATGCTAAAGAAATTACCACAGAATATTTTGGAGAAGGTCTAGACTGGTTATTAAGAGAGAGAAATAAAGATTTGATAGGTATAGTAAATGGAATAGATTATGACGATTTTAATCCAGCTACAGATAACGATATTTATGAAAATTATGATTATAAATCTTTAAACAAAAAAGATAGAAACAAGACTAAATTACAACAAGAAATGGGGTTGGAAGCTGATAAAAATATTCCGGTAATAGGCTTAATTTCGAGGCTTGTACCTCAAAAAGGCTTGGACTTAATAGCTGCTGTAATTGAAGATTTATTAAAAAAGCATAATTTTCAATTGATTGTTTTAGGAACAGGAATGAAAAAGTATGAAGATATGTTTGAAATATTAGCTAAAAAATATCCGAAAAAAGTGGCTAGTAAGATTATGTATGACGCTAAACTTGCTCAGAAAATTTATGCCGGTAGTGATATGTTTTTAATGCCTTCTCAGTTTGAACCTTGTGGATTGGGTCAATTGATAAGCTTGAGATACGGTACTATTCCTATTGTTAGAGAAACTGGAGGATTGAATGATACTGTAAAATCCTATAACGATGAAACTGGCGTAGGGAATGGCTTTACATTTAGAAATTATAATGCTCATGATATGATGCACACTATTGAGCGAGCACTGTATTTTTATAGAGATAAACAGAGAATTTGGAAAATTCTTCAAAAAAGGGCAATGAATTCAGATTATAGCTGGAACCATGCTGCTAATGAGTATATAAAATTATATAAAGAATTAAAATAGTTAAAAAAGCTTTGTACATATGTACAAAGCTTTTTTATGATCTTAAGATTATAATTTTAGAATTAAGACAAATTTATTATATTTTTAGATATTTAAAAA
>JBNJFI010000095.1:0-6775 GCA_051746725.1 Fusobacteriota bacterium | reverse complement strand
TGATTAATTCCTTCTTCTTTCCATAAATCATCTAAATATTCACATCCCTTTGGAATCCATGTATAATAATCTTCTGTTCCGTAATCTATAACTATTCCATCTAGACTCTTTAAATTTTCTTTATATTTTTCTGTCTTTTCTTTCCAATTTCCAAATCCACTGTTCCACAAATTTATAACTTCATTTTTTACTTCTAAATTATCTCCCTTAAATTCATAAGGTGCCTTAACGTAAGGTACATTCTCATCTGGTGCAAAAGTTATACCATATGAAAGATTAAACTCACTTCCATCTACCCAAAACTTAAACTTTTTCTTTGCTTTTTCTTGGTCATATTCTTTAAATCTATTAATTCTATTTACAAAAGATTCAGCCACCCTTTTTTGAGGAAATAATGCCTGATCAACTCCCTTTTCATCAAAAATTCCTGGACTAAAACTATAAACCAAATTAAACATATCTGAATTTTTCATAGCTAGATTCAAAGCTCCAAATCCTCCCATTGATATTCCAGATATAGCTCTTCCTTCTTTAGAGTCAATAGTTCTATAGTTTCCATCTATATAACCTATTATATCATTAATTACATAATCTTCCCAATTTCCCATTACAGGAGAATTCACATAAAAACTTCCTGGAAGATATCCATAACCATCTAAAGAAACTACGATAACTTCATTTAACTTTTTATTTTCAATTAATCTATCAGCTATTCCAAAAAAGTCAAATTCTTCTTCTAAGCAATTAACCGTTCCACTATATCCCTCTAAAAAATAAATTACTGGGTATTCTTTTTCTACTTTTTCATTATAAGAAGGTGGTAAATATATTCCAATCTTCTTTTCTGAAATTTTAGAAAGTTTAGCACCTTCTAAAGACGGGGTTTTCACCATCTTGAATTTCTTTGTACCCTTTAATACTCTCTTTTTTTGTTCCTCAGGCTCCTGTTGTTCTACCTTTTTTGACAATTTTGTAATCTCCTTTTCTTTTACATTAGCTTTGTTTTGAAAACTGCAACCAATAGCTAAAATAGCAATTACCATTAATAATAATCCCTTTTTCATCTTTTCCTCCTCATTTTTTAAAATATTCTTGACTTACTTATACATATTTTATCATAAATCAAAAAAGTTTTATTGATAGTTTTTGCTATTTTTTAATTTAAAAAGGCTCTGCAAGGATAATCTCCAACAGAACCTTTTCAATATTATTTTATTTAACCTTTTTTGGAATAGAATGATGCGAACTATTCCCTGTATCTTTGTAATGAGCTTCTACAGAATAAGCAACTCCCTCTTCTTCTATTACTAATTTAGCAATATCTGCTTTGTTTAAATAACCTTGCATTCCACCTTTACCATTATATATTTCAAAATGTTTAAAGTAAGACATATTATAGTGATCAATTATTTCAATCGTATATTTTTTATTTTTTTTGAGATCCACATCCACAATATTTGATTCTCCCCAGGCATTCCAACTGGTTCTATGCGGCATAAATATAACTTCCTCTTTAACTTTTTTGCCATTCTCATCCTTTACCATGAGCCACTTAACTGTAGCAGTTATACCAGTATTTACGGAGTGGAAGGCATTTGCATATGTCAAATTAATGTGATATCCTCCATCTTTTTTGACATAAACATTATCCACAATTAATTTTTCGTTTTTTTCACCCCATTTAGAAAGATATTTTACTCCATCTCTTTCCTTTATATCTGGATTTTTAGTTTTAAGTTTTTCGTTTGCAACAGAAAATATATATTCATTAGCTTTATTCTCTTTTTTGTAATCAGTATCTATCCAAACCTTTTCTTTTAAATCTTTCTTATATAATTTTCCATTCTTATATATATTATATAATATATTTTCGTCTTTTTGATGATCTATTTTTATTTCTAAACCAGAATTTACTTCTTTTAAAGATTTGATTTTAGGTTCCTTAGGCATGAATAATTTTCTCTTGTTCTCTCCAGTTAAATCCTGATAATTTTCAAGACCTAATATATTTATTTTAGAATTATTGGATAATACTCCTTTTAAATATATCTTAATTAAATTATTTTTTTTAAGCATATCAGGAGTAATTTTATTATCTTTTAACATATTACCATTAATATATATTTTATCTAACTCATAAAAATCTATTTTAGAATCTGATTCAGGAAAATTAAGAGTTATATTCAAAAAAGAATCCTTATATTTTAAATTCTCTAATGTAATTTCATTTGATTTATCTAGCATATCTTCCCAAACTTTTTTGGGAATAAACGGTTTAAAATCAATACTGTCTTGAGTTGTTTCTATTCCAAATATTATATCTGTAACCATTGAAATATATCCTGCAACAGACCATAATTGTCTCTTAGAATTAATTACAGGTCCTTCATCATTCATATAATCTACATATGTATGACTCCCCGAAAGGAAATCATAGTTTTCCATATTTGATAAATTAAGAGCAGAACTTCTATACATAGACATCATGTCATGTGTTACTGCTGCATGATTTTTAACTCGCTTAGCTCCTTTTAAAAAATAAGCTGTCACAAAGGGCCACATTCCTCTATTATGATATATCGGTATATCTGGAATTTGTGGTGCTATTACAGGGGGTCCTGCTTGGCTATGGGGATAATTTTCTATTATTTTTTTTGCTTTATTTAAATCGGCAATGCCCAAAATAATAGCCAGAGATTCACCTAAAAGATCAAACTTTTTTGAAACAGAATTATCTAGTTCAGTAGTTTTCATGCTACCATACATCCCCTCTGATTCCAACCAAAACTCCCTATTTATACTCTCTTTCAATTCCATAGCCCATTTCTCATATTTTTTAGCTAATTTCAAATCATTCTTTTCATATGCCATAACTGAAGCTATTTTCAATATTCCATAATGCGCTGCATTTGTAGATAAAACCTTTGACATTCCTATGTGAACCGTATTTTGAGCAGTCCATGTAGGATAACTCTGTTCTCGCCAATCCAAAAAAGATTGCTCTCCTCTGTATAATCCATCTTTTTTGTCAAACACACTTATTCTATCATTTTCTATTGTATTTTTTATTGCTTCATATGAAGTATCATAAAACTCCTTTTTATTTTCACCATCTAAATATTTTAAAGTTTCCCAAGCTCCTAAAGCCCATGTAACTCTATCTGTACTTATAGGCCAACTCCCTCCAGAGCCTGTATCTTGTATTATTTCCATTCCAGGTTTTATATGATCCTTTACATCTGTTCTCTTTTCAGAAACTTTATATAATAAAGAATTCATAGATCTTTCAGGATCAACCATTCCAAGAGATAAGTTTACTGAATAAGCTGTATCTCTAGTCCATACATAATGCCACTTTGCCCCTGTTTCAAATGCTTTATATTTAACTGGATCTCCATTGTTAAAGGCTCCATCTTTAATCTCTTCTACACTATTTTTTTCCACTTCATCCATAGCAAGTGTGAAAAGACCATCAAAAATGACATTATTAGTTCTAACTCTCATTTGCCCTTCTTTTTCTTCATATTGAATCTTTTTATCACGGGGATCATTATCCCTTAATTTTTTTGTAGTTCGTTGATTATACTTTCTGTATTTTTCATCTTTATTTATGATTTTAATTTCGGCCTTTTCTCCTCGCCATTCTAAAATTTCCTCATTTTCCATGATAAAATCATCATCCTCTTCTAATTCAATTTTTATATATGGATTTTCTAAATCTCCATTTTTTACTATCAATTTTATATCTGCCTTTTTTGATTTTTTAAGAGACAAAATATTCCAGTTTTCTTTTAAATTTCCACTCTTTATTTCTTTCTTTTTAAATTTGACTTCTTGATTTAAAGGCACTCCGTTTTTATCCTTTTTAATAAAAACTTTTGTTTCATCTAAATTAGATATATTAAATCTATATGCACCTTCATATAAATATATTTTAGCTAAGTATACTCCATCCCCCATATATCTAAACTTTGTTGACTTTCTCCAATTGTTCATATCTCCCATTAAAAATAATTTCTCATTATATGGACCAATATCACGTTTTTCATTCTCTACTTCTTTCTCTTTTATCTCAGTTGTAGTACATCCCATCATAAACAGGACTGCTATTATACTTAATATATATTTTTTCAATTTGATCCCCTTTCATATTTTAGATAAATAATTAAACTATCTTATACATCTACTCAAATATTCACGAATTTTAAAGTACACTTTTGCCACCAATTTACACCTATTTCCACTAATTATTTAATTAAAAGATTAGTATTTAATTAGTGGGTATTGGTGGCTAAATAATGTTTTATCTTTTTTTAAATTGCTCCTTAATTTTATTATAAAACTTTAAATGATTCTTCTAATTTATGTAGAACCTCTTAGTCTATTAATTCTTTAGATAAAAAACCTTTTTCCTCAATACTTTTGAAAGATTTTTCAATACCTGGTTTTCTAAATTCTAAATTACCTATAACATCTTTATAAGATTTTAAAACAGTTTTTAATTCCCGTTTATCTCCATTTACAAAAATCTCTTTATCTTTTATCTTTATTCTTAAACTCTTATTTTCAAGATCTATAACTGTACCAACTCGTTTTTTATCAAAAAGTGTACTGAAATTAATCTGTGATATATCTGCATCACCTATAAGTTTTATATCATATATTTCTTCATTACCCTCTTTTTTGTAATCAACATTAAATCTGTTATTATCACCAAAGACTATACTTGCAGTGAACTCATCCCATTTTTCAGGAATAGCAGGACTAAATTCTATTTCTCCCTTTAAGAGATTTGGGTTAAATCCTATATAATCTTGATATCCATTTCTATTAAATTCAGAAACACTCCAAGCCTGTGAGTAAGTTCCAGAAAGAGTTATATTTCCATCTTCATCTGGAAATGCCTCGATATTTTCACTCATAGATCCTCTACAACCCATATTTAATATTTGATCTGATAAGTTTTTGGTAAATTCATATGCAAAATCCTTATATCCATATTTTACAATTGAAGATACTGTGAATCCAGCATTCCAACCCCAGACTGTTCCATTATGATAAGCTGCATCTTTATGGTATTTATCGCTTGTTATATGGTATGGATGGAAATATTCATCATCTTCAGATAATGAAGCTATCCCATATGGATACAGAAGATCTGTAACACTATTTTTAACTATTTTTGCTTCAATTTCAGGTTTTATAAGCCTATCTTCAAATGGAGTTGTAATAACCATAAGTTGATTAGGTCTTACCTTTTCATCTCGAGTTCCATCTGCCTTAACTCTATCGGCTATAACCTCTTTTTTGTCATTCCAAAAAAGGTCAGTAAAATTATCTTTAAGATTAGATGATATCTCTTTCCATCTGTCTGCCTTTTCTTCATTTCCCATCTCTCTAGCAAACTCTTCTCCAACTTTTAAAGATACATACCATAGAGCTTGTATATCATTTGCTCTATTTCCTCTAGGTGACCAAGGTTTATTATACTTTTTTGCATCCATCCATGTATCGGCCTGTGCATGAGTCAAAAATCCATCTTCATCTGTGAAGTTTTCAATTGCTTGATCAATTGCAAGTTCTACTACTGGATAGATCTCCTTAATATAATCTGTATCACCTGTATATCTAACATAATCATATATCTCTCTTATCATCCATGGCGTTCCATCAGTTGTATTATAGATTATATCTTCTGGTCGAGTTACCCTATTTGGAACTCTTCCATAATTTTCATCTTTTTTGACTGTATATTTTGCCTTGATTCCTTCGATCTTATTAAACTTAGATATTATCTTATCTAACTCATCTAATTTATTGATATATATATTTGCAATTGGATTATATAATTTCCCATCTTTTTGTTTCATTCTAAATGCAAAATTTTTCTTTATAAGTTTTACTGCTTTATCTTTTTTTGCCTTTGTATCATAAGATACTTCTAATTCTAGATTTCCTCTATTTTGATACTTTGCAAAATTATTAATAACTTCTTTAGCTTCATCAAATTGACCTGTAACTAAAAGAGTCCCCGGTAAAGCTATGAATGTATCTCGTCCCCAGTTATCTCTAAACCATGGCAATCCTGCCCATATTCCTCTGCCATATTGATTTGCCACCATTGTATAAGCTGCAGCCTTTGACCACATTAAAGCTCTATTATATTCTAAATCATTACTCCAAAAATATGAATCTGTCAGAAAATCATATACTTTTTGTTTATGTTTATTTATAGTATCTTGTCCAGATAATTTTTTTACTAATTTAATTGCTTCACTTTCTTTTTCAGAAAAGGCCATGGTAATTTTAAGATCTTTTTCTTTATTTTGAGTTTCAAATAAGGCTTTAAATTGATATTGACTAATACCAGTTATCTCTTCCATTCCTTCATCTTTAAATGATTTATCAAAAAAGGTTATATCTTTATCAGCAGTAATTGCTATATGAGAAGGATAATCATCGCCTCTCTTTTTTATCGATAAAAGAATAATATTATTATCTATTTGTTTTATATCAATACTTTTTCTATAAACATCAATAAATGGCATTACTCCAAGTTTTCCTTTAGTTTTACTAGAAACTTTTATATTTAAAGCCTCATAACCACTTAATAAATAAAATTCTTCTGTAACATCATTTTTATAAGTACTTTTTACTCCATATGGATATATTTTAGTTTTATTTCCTACTTTAGTTCTATCATTTAACTTTCCTTCATAAAATGTAGCATAATTTTTTAATACAGGGTAACCCTTAGGTTTATATCCCTCTCCTA
>JBNJFI010000094.1:0-6804 GCA_051746725.1 Fusobacteriota bacterium | reverse complement strand
AAAAAACATAGGAGGATATATGATATTAGCAGAAAAATGTAAGGTAAAGGGAGATAAATTCACAGATTATATCTGCTTATATAAGAAAAATAATCAAATATTTTTTAATGATATGAAGATTACTCCTAAACAGAAAGATGATTTAGTTGAAAAATATAAAAAAGAGAATAATTTAGAAATAATAGATATAGGTCATTTGACTTTAGAACAGGGAGTTTTTCTAGACAAAGAAAAGTTAAAAAGATATGTTGAGCAAAAAAGAGGACATTATGATATTTACAAAACAGAATTAAGAAAATAATTTTTTATAATATATTCTAAGTAAAAGTTGATAATTATTATTTATTTAATTATCAACTTTGAATTTTTATGAAAATAAAAAGGGGGATTTATGCAGTTAACTAAAAAAAAAATATTTATAGTATTGATCTTTTTTTTGATAGGGGGATTTTTAATATATAAATATATATTAAAAAATAACGAAGAGAATGTTAAGTCAGATTCTTTTTTGCAAAACGAATATACAATAAATAATACTGAAAAAAGTGACCTTGAAGAGGAAAAAGAAAAAATATTAAACGAGGAAAAAAAATATGAAGGCAAAAAAGGGGATAAATCTCCAGCTGAGGTATTAGAATTAAATCAATCTGGAAAAATAATTGATTACTCAGAAGGAAAATTCCCTGAAGTTTTTCTTAAAATCAAAGATATTTCAGGAGTATTTAGAGTTAGGATATTATTTTATTATAATGAAGATAAGATAGGATATTCCCAGAAAAACCCAAATACAGACAAAACAGATGTAGAAGTAAACTTTAGTTTAAATAATAAAATTATATTAGATGATGCCAAAACTTTTTTGGATTACGAGGGAGCAACTATAAATTATAAGATACAAGTATGGGATAATAATATGAATAAAAGTGAAATTAAAGGAAAAGAAAACATAAAAATAATAGATAATACAAAACCACAAGAGGGAAAGGTATATTGGAATTACTTTTTTGATGAAACTTATGATCAGTATATGTATAATAATGCAAAAAAGAATATATTTTCTATTTATAAAGTATACGACCTGCCTTTATTAGAAGATAACAAAATATCTAAATATCAAATTATGATTGAAGATCCAGATGAAAATTTACTTTTCAGAGCTGGTTTTCAACCATTTGAAGGAGAGAAAAAAGAGGTATCTTTAGAAATATCAGGAGATGGGAAATATATACTCAAGTTAAATATATTTGATCTCAATGATAATATGAGTACAAAAAGTATAAAATTTGGAATAGATAGAACAAAACCAGTTGGAGAACTTTCTTTAGTTGACGGAGTAATATATCCTAGGAATAAAAAGATAAGAGTTAGGTTAGAAGCCAAGGATAATTTAAGTGGGTTATTTAGGTATAGAGTGGCATCGAGCAAAGAAGAATTACAAGGAGCTTCGTGGAAGGATTTTGAAGATACTTTTGTAATGAATTCTGGATCTAAGATGGGCTTTTTTGACATATGGTGTCAGTTAGAAGATAATGCTTTTAATAGATCAACTCCGATAGTTGCATCTTATTATGTAAATGAAGATAAAAATTTTAATATAAAATCTAAATATAAAGAGAGAGAAAGAAATATAGAAGTAGAAACTGAAAAAGATCGCGATAATAAAGAAATTAAAATTATAAATGTTGAAGAAAAATAAAATTAGGAGATAATATAATGGACTCTATATACATACATATTCCATTTTGTAAAAAAAAATGCTATTACTGTGATTTTCTATCATTTGAAAAAAATGAAAAAGACATTTCAGAATATATAAATTATTTAATAAAAGAGATTAATTTATATAATGAAAATATTTATGATACTATATATTTTGGGGGAGGAACTCCTTCATTATTATCAGTAAAACAGATATATGAAGTTTTAAATAATTTGAAATGGGATAAAAATGCAGAAATAACTTTAGAAGTTAATCCGACTACAGTTGATTTAAAAAAGTTAAATAGATTTTTAGAAATGGGAATTAACAGATTAAGTATCGGTTTTCAAAGTTTTAATGATAAAACTTTGAAAAAGTTAGGAAGGATACATACCAGTAGAGAAGCAATTGATATATATAAAGAAAGTAGAAAAGTCGGATTTAAAAATATTAGTTTAGATCTTATTTTTGCAACTCCTGGTCAGACTTTAAAAGAGTTAAAAAATGATTTAGAAAACATTATTAATCTTGAACCAGAACACATTTCAATATATTCTTTGATTTGGAAAAAGGGAAGTAAGTTATGGAAAATGAAAAAAGCAAATGAGGTCGAGGAAGTAGAAAATGATTTAGAAGCAAAAATGTATGAATACATAATAGAATTTTTAACAAAAAATGGATATATTCATTATGAGATCTCTAATTTTTGTAAACCTGGATATAAATCAAGACATAATACAAAATACTGGTTAAACAGAGAATATGTAGGGGCTGGGCTAGGAGCCTCTGGATATATTGGTAATATGAGATATATAAATGACCATGATATAACTGAATATAAAGAAAAAATAAATCAAGGGAAAAAACCAATATATGAAAAGGAGATTTTATCAAAAAAGGATAAAATTAGTTATAAAAATATGTTAGGGCTTAGGTTACTTAAAAAAGGAGTGAAAGTAACAGGTAAAGATTTCATTAAAATAGCCGATAAGTTATGTGAACAGGGGGATTTACTCAAAAAAGGGGATAGATATTTTTTAAGCAAAAAAGGGCTTATGTTTGCAAATCAGGTATTTATGGAATTTATATGAAGGGTGGAATTTTATATGAAGGGATCAGATATAAGAACAACACTATATAAGACAATGTACAAGGATGACTCTGAAAAATTAAATGATATTATAAAAAAAATATCAGAAAATAAGGAGTGGCAACAGAAAACTTTAGCTTTTTTGAAACATGATGGAAAAGTACTGCAGTATATATTAACTGAAACTGAAGATAAAACAAACTTTTTAATGCAGATAAGAGAGACTTTTAAGCAGACAGATTGGTATAAAAAAATTCAGCGTCATTTAACACATCCAGATAAGAATGTCAGATTATTTTTTTTACAAGAGATAGGGAAGGCTAAAACAGAAATATTTAGTAATATTTTAGTAGATATGTTGAAAGATCCCAACTCTTTTTTGAGATCAGAAGTTGCAAATATTTTAGCTAAATATGAAACAGATACCAGTATGAAATTATTAGTATCAATGTTAGATGATAATAGTAGAAAAGTAGTTCAAGATGTGACATTGTTACTTGCAAAAAAGGGTGAAAAAGTTTTACCATATTTAGATAAATATCTGAAATTGCCTTTAAAAAAAATTAAATTAAATATTTTGGAATTATTAAATAGGATTAAATCTTCAAAAAGTTTAAAATATCTAGCAATATTTTGTACCGATTCCAATGAAGAGGTAAAAATAAAAGCTCAACACATTTTGATTTTATTTTTTGAAAAATTAAAAATTGATCCGAACTCTAAACAAGGGGAAAAAATTGCTGATATATTGAGAGATGAAATAGGAAAAGTGAGCATAAGTAATATCTCAAATATTTTGAAAGTTTTATTAAAATTAAATTCTAAAGGAGCAAAAGTTATACTACAAGATCTAGAAAATAAGTGGGGGCAAAAAAGGGATTATATAAAATTATTAAAAAACTTAAACAGTAATAAATATATATATTTAATTATAGAAATGTTAAAATCGGATTTTAATGAGATACGAGAATTAGGATTAGAGTTTTTAGAGAATCTAAAAATATCTTCTGGAGATACTAATGATGTTTTAAGTTTATTATCTGATTATATAATAAATAGAATAGATAATATAACTGATAAAGAGCGAGAATTAATTAATGGATTTATCAGAGAAAATAAATTAGCAGAAAAAGTTCTTCCAAAAATAAGATCAGATAATAAAGAGACAAGAAAAATAGCAGTTGCCTTGATTGGAATAATTGGAGATCCGAAATTATATTCTTTGTTGATCAATAGATTACAAGATCCAAGTTCAATAGTAAGAACAGCTACTTTAAAAATATTGTCTCAAGAAAAAAATGATGAATATTTAAATTACTATAAAAGATTATTGCACGATCCAGAAGAAAAGGTTCAAAAAGCTGCAATCGAAGCTATTATAAAATTAGAAAGTAAAGAAGCTAAAGATATAATAGTAAGCAATATAGATCATCCAAATGAAACTATTAGAAACTTAATAAAAAATAAATTGGCAAATGAAAATTTGCAAAAATATATAGAAGAATTTAATAACTTAAAACTATCTGAAAAAGAAAACATTGCAAGTTTATTAAATAAAATGCCTGAAAAAACAGCTCAGATACTGGAAAAGAAGATGGACAGTGTAGATGAGACTGGAAGATATGATGTAGTAGAGATATTAAAATATTTAGAAGATAAAAAAGAGTACGTAGATTTATATATAAAAGGATTAAGGGATCCTAACAAAGAGATAAGGGCCTCAATAGTGACAATTTTTGAAAAATGTAAGAACAGAAAAATTTTAATTGAATTGTTAAAATTATTAAATGATCCTGATAATAGGGTTAGAGCAAATGTTGTAGAAACATTTGGAAGAATTGAAAATAAAACTGCTGTAAAAATACTAAAACCTTTTTCTAAAGATGATGATAATAGAATAAGAGCAAATGCAATAATGTCTTTATATAAATTAGGGTACAAAAAAGTTTTATCAGAATTAGATGATATGGTAAAAAGTGATTCTGAATATATGAAAGCAAGTGCTGTTTATGTAATTAGAAATTTAGAATTAAAAGATAAAGTGGATTTATTACTAAAGCTTAAAGATGAAAGTTCGATACTAATAAAGAAGAATTTAATAAAGGCTTTTTATCAACTAGAACAAAGACAGTATATTGTTCATTTTTTACAAGACAGAAACAAGGAAATTCAAAAAATAGCTCGAGAATATTACGAAAAAGGTAGATGATATTATGAAGCCAAACGCATTAGATTTCTTAAGAGGAGTCGAGTTACAGTCAAATCCAGATGCTGCATTTCAATTAATGATGTTTATATTATTAATTATAGCATTAATATTAATCGCAATATTAATTAAAAAACTTCCTAAAATAAAAAGGAAGAAATGGGATTTGGATGTATATAAATTTTTAGTAGAATATAAAAATTTATCACAAAGAGATATAAATATAATAGAAAATTTAGTAAAAAAATATAAAATTAAACCAAAGTATAAATTATTAATATTAGAAACAGAATTAGAAAAATATATAGATAGAGAAATGATGATGCTAGAACAGCAACTGATTTCTAGTGAACAAAAAGATGCCCGAATAAGACAGTATATAAAATTAAAAGAAAAAATATATGGTAAAGAGGAGGAATAGTGAGTATTAAAGAAAATATCAATCAAGTAAAAGAAGATATAAAAAATTACTCAGATAATCCAGAAAAAGTAAAACTTTTAGTGGTAACAAAATATGTAAATGAAGATATAATAAAAAAAGTTTTAGAAGCTGATCATAAATATTTAGGTGAAAATAGAGCGCGAGTTTTGCGTGATAAACATGATAATTTAAAAGATAAGGAAATTAAATGGGATTTTATTGGAAATCTTCAAAGAAATAAGGTAAAATATATTATAGACTATGTTAACTTAATTCATTCAGTTGATTCTTTAAAATTAGCCAAGGAGATAAATAAAAGAGCAAAAAAGGCAGATAGAAATATTGATATACTTTTACAAGTTAATTTATCTGGAGAAGATAGTAAATCTGGATATACAGAAGACGAGATAAAAAAAGAAATTAAAAAAATACAGAAATTAAAAAAAATAACCATAAAAGGGCTAATGGTAATGGCACCTTTTGCCGATAATGAAAACATAATAAGAAAGACATTCAAAGATACTCGAAAGTTATTAGATGAATTAAATAAAAATTATTCAGAAACTGAACTTACAGAATTATCTATGGGAATGTCAAATGATTATAAGATAGCTCTTGAAGAGGGAGCAACTATTTTGAGAATAGGAAGTAGAATTTTAAATAATTAGGAGGGATAATTATGGGGTCAATGTTTGATAAAGCGATAACATTTTTAGGTTTTGAGGTTGAAGAGGAATTTGATCATGCAGAATCTAGACAAACAAGTGGAAAAAAAAGTGAAAAAGTTGTAAAATTTGATGACATCAAAAAAAGAGAGAGAAATCATTTTGCAAGTGCAGGAGTAGAACACATCTTATTAGCTCCAAAACAATTTGAAGATGCTAAAAGAATAGCTGATGAAATCAAGTCAAAAAAGATAGTTACTTTGAATATGGAAAATGTTTCTATCGAAGTAGGGAGAAGAATTTTAGATTTTATTAGTGGAACAGCATATGCTGTTAATGCTAGAATAGCTAAGATTTCAGATGATGTATTTATTTCAGATCCATCGACTATTCAACATGTAAATGAATTACCAGTTAAGGAATCTTCAAATGAAATATTAGAAGAACAAAATAGACAGGAACGAAATGAGCAAGAAGAAATAACAAGAAAATTCGCAAGATAAAATATTTTAAAAGGGTTTAAGAGAATAAAAATGCAGCCGTAATGGGCTGCATTTTTATTCTCTTTTGAAATAATGACTTACACTTTCTTGTTTTCGCTTTACAATCTCTTCAATCTTTTTAATGATAAGATCTTTCAACATTTTAAAGCCCCCTTTATGTGTTTAATTAATTTTACTTTCTTTTTTGATAATAATCAAGTTTAATTTAATAAATTTTTAG
>JBNJFI010000093.1:2301-6956 GCA_051746725.1 Fusobacteriota bacterium | reverse complement strand
GCTTTTGTTCTCCTTCTTAAATCTTCAAAAGAGATAAATGGTTTTTCTCTTTCTCTAACCATATTTTCAACTACTTTAGCTCCTAAACCATTTATAGCTATAAGTGGTATTCGAATTTTTCCATCTTCTATTATAAATTCTGTTGCTGCTGATTTATATACATCTACTCCTAAAAACTCAATACCTCTATAGTGCATTTCAATTAATATTTCAAGGAGAACTATTTCTGATTTACCTTTAGCATCTAATTTTCTCTCGGCATCTAACTCTTTTCTCTTCTCCTTTATTTTGCTAAAACCATTCATCATAAGTTCAGAGTCAAAATCGCCTGCCTTTCTAGTCAAAAAAGCTGCATAAAATTCAAGTGGATAATGAACTTTAAAGTATGCAATACGCATAGCCATCATTACATATGCAACGGCATGCCCCTTTGGAAACATATATTTTATCTTTTGACAAGACTCAATATACCATTTAGGAACATCCTTTTCTTTCATTATATCTTCATACTCTTTCCATTTTTCAGGCATCCTAGAAGGTTTTCCCTTTCTTACAAACTCCATTATTTCAAAGGCAGTTCCCTTTTCAACTCCCTTTCCTATAAGGTAGTTCATAATATCATCACGCACCGAGATAACTTCTGAAAGTTCAGCCTTTCCATTCTTTATATAGTCTTGAGCGTTATTAAGCCATACATCTGTACCATGTGAAAGTCCAGATATTCTAGCTAACTCTGCAAAGGTAGTTGGTCTTGTATCTACTAACATCTGTCTTACAAAACTTGTTCCAAACTCTGGCACTCCAAATGTTCCAACAGGAGATTTTATCTCCTCTGGTGTTACTCCCAAAGCCTCTGTTCCACTAAATATTTTCAAGGTCTCTTCATCAGCTAAAGGAACATCATATATATTTACTCCTGTAGATTCTTGTAATATTTTTATTGTAGTAGGATCATCATGACCTAATATATCAAGTTTTACTAACTGTTCATCCATAACGTGATAATCAAAGTGAGTCGTTATAGATGTCGAATTAACATCATTTGCAGGTTTTTGTACTGGAGTAAATTCATATACCGATCTATCCTCAGGTACTACAATCATTCCCCCGGGATGTTGCCCCGTTGTTTTTCTAGCATTTTCACATCCCTTTGCTATTCGAAGCATTTCAGCAGACCTTTTTTGCAACTCATTTTCTTCTATATATTTTTTAGCATAACCAAAGGCATTTTTAGTCGCCAAAGTAGATATTGTCCCTGCTTTAAATACATTCTCTTCTCCAAAAAGTTCCTCTGTATAACGGTGAACCTTACTTTGATATTCTCCGGAGAAGTTAAGATCGATATCTGGAACTTTTTCTCCATTAAATCCCATAAATACTTCAAATGGAATAGAATGTCCATCCTTTATCATTTTATTACCACATTCTGGACAATCTTTATCAACCAAATCAACTCCACAGCCTTCAAAATCTTTGAATTCAGAATATTTACATTCTGGGCATCTATAATGAGGATATAGGGCATTAACTTCTGTTATATCCATCATGTACGCCACTAGAGATGACCCTACGGAACCCCGTGACCCAACTAGATATCCATCATCTAAAGATTTCTTTACTAGCTTCTGAGCTATTAAATATAAAACTGCAAATCCATTTCCAATTATAGAGTCTAATTCTCTATCTAACCTTTTTTGAATACGTTCTGGAAGAGGATCACCATAAAGCTCTTTTGCCTTAGAAAAAGTCATCTCTTTTACTTCTTCTTCTGCCCCTTCTATTTTAGGAGGACAAAATTCAGAAGGAACTGGTTGGACCTTTTCTATCATATCAGCTATTTTGTTTGTATTTTCAATAACTATTTCCCTTGCCATATCAGGCCCTAAATAAGAAAATTCATCTAACATCTCTTTTGTTGTTTTAAAGTATAACTCTTTGTTAATCTTATAATCACTTCTAGGCCCTTTTTTTCCGTATACTAAAACTCTTCTAAAAAGATTATCTTCTGGATCTAAGTAATGTACATCTCCTGATGCTACAACTAATTTATTTTCTGATTTTCCAAGTTCGATTAGTTTTTTATTCATTTTATGTATGTCTTCTTTATTTTTTAATCCCCCACTTTTAAGGAGCCCTTTTTTGTTAGAGTCCGGCTGTATTTCAACATAATCATAAAATTTTAACATATCTTTTAGATCTTTTTCAGATTTCCCTCGAAGATAACCATCTGGAACTTCTCCTTTTTCACTTCCTGTTCCAATTATCAATCCTTCCTTATTTTCTTCTAATAGAGTTTTAGGAATTCTTGGAACACTGTAAAAGTAATTTATATGAGCTTCTGAAACTATTTTATATAAATTATGTAATCCTTTTAAGTTTTTCACCAAAATGGAAATGTGCTTTGGTCTTGCGTTTAATACATTAAATTTAAACTCTTTGTCAATATCGCTTAACTTTTTTGCACCTTTACTTATTACTATATTTAAAAAATTCTTAAAAATCTTAGCAGTGGCTTCTGCATCATCTACAGCTCTATGATGATTATCTAAAGCTATTCTAAAGTGTTTAGCTATTGTTTTTAAGTTATGTCTCTTTCTTTCGGTTAATATATTTCTACTCCACAAAAGAGTATCTGCATATGGATTATCATAAGTTTTTCCCATATTTTTTAGTTTTTGTGTTATAAAACCAATGTCAAAATCTGTATTATGAGCTACTAAAATAGAATCCCCTACAAAATCCATAAAATTATTAAGTGCTTCTTCTATTAAAGGAGCTCCTTTAACCATGCTATTATCAATTCCTGTTAATTCTGTTATTATTTCTGGAATTTCTCTTTCTGGATTAATAAAAGTACTAAATCTTTCTATTAATCTAGGCCCTTTCATCTTAACAGCACCAATCTCTATAATTTTATCTTCATATGGGCTAAATCCTGTGGTCTCAAGATCAAAAACTACATAAGTTGCTTCCTCAATTAATTCATCTTTTTTGACATTTTCCACCATGGAAACAGTATCATCTACAAAATATCCCTCTGTACCTAAAATAACTTTGAAATCATCATGCTTTTTTGCAGCTTTATATGCAAATGGAAAATTATGTACCACTCCATGATCTGTTATTGCTACAGCTTTATGTCCCCATTTAGCTGCTTTATCTACAAGTTGACCTACATCTAAAACAGAATCCATATCTGACATCTTGGTATGAGTATGTAATTCAACCCTTTTTTGCTCTTCACTATCAAATCTTTTATTTTCCTTTACAGTAACCTTCATTATTTGTTTAGTAAAAATAACATCTTCATTGTTGTTATAATTATCTTGTTGTTTTTTACCTTTTATCTTTACCCACATTCCTTCTTTTACTGGAACATCATCACCTTTTTTGACAAAGGATTTTATTGTAAGAGAATCTTCAAAGTTAGTAATATTAAATATCCATAGAATCTTTCCTGTTCTTGTCTCTATACTTTTCAAACCAAATACCTTACCAACTAAAACAGCTACTTCTCCAAGATATAATTCATTAAATTCTTCGAAAGACATATGATCTTCTTTGATTTTTCTTCCCATTATTCTATCTGGATTTTTAGCTTTAATCTTTTTTTTCTTCTTTTTCACAGGTTCAGGTATATTTTTAATCTGTTCTTTTAATTTTATTTTATCTATTCTTTCTATATCCTTTGAAAAATCTCCAAATTTAAAATTAACTTTAAAGTTATCCCCTAAAATATCCAATAGTTTTTTTTCAATTACTTTATGTACTTTCTTTTCTTTCATCTTTTTTGCTGCCACTTTATTTTTAAGCTCTATTTCTACAACTTTATTTTTATCAATACTATGACGATATAAACTCAAATAAGCTCGTGCCATGGCTTTATCTTGTTTTACCTTGTTTATTATTTGATCTAATATTATCCCAAATTCCTTGCTTGTTATGTCAGTTTGCTCTAAATCAATATTAAATTCATATTTTAGACCTTTACCAAACCTTTTATTTAATCCCTCTTCTATTTTTTCTAATTCTCTTATTGCTATACAATTTGGTAAAGTACAGTCAAGTTCTACTGTTTTCCTTTCTGGATATACATGGATATGCTCCACTTTAGTATCCTCAGCTCCTATTGAACTTAAAACACCCTTTTTTGGTTTTATCTTTACATATTTCTTATCCTTCATTTTACCATCCTTTATTTATGGACCTTTATTTTAATAAAAAATTACTCCGCAGCTTATTAAAAATCTTGATTTTCTTATTAATCTATCATTTTTAATATTTTTTTATTATATTCTAAAAAATCGTCTAACCCTTTTTTGATAATAAATTTTACAATATCTAAATCTAATTCCTGATATTGATGTATTGCAATATTTCTAAATCCCGTCATCCCTTGCATCTTTTTTGATAACTCTGCAGTTAAAATATTGTTATTTTCAAGTAATATAAAAGCATCCTTGCTACTTTTAGGAACTCCGAAACCCTTTTTAGAAACAATATACATGGCAAGGTCTATAGTCTGTTGACAAGCCCTTTGAATATTTAAAATTATTGCATCTTGATATAAGTATTCTTCTAATCTAGAATCATCATTATTATATATTTTTTTTATCCTTCTTACACATCTTTCTATAGATTCAACTTTATTCAAT
>JBNJFI010000093.1:0-2201 GCA_051746725.1 Fusobacteriota bacterium | reverse complement strand
CTTTCATCTTTCAACTTTCGTCTCCTACTTCTCTCCAAATAACCTATCTAATATTATAGCAACTGCAGCTCTAACTGATAAATGATTATATTTTGCCTTTCCTCTTATAGGTTCTAAGATATAATCCGACATATCCATAATTTCTTCTGTTAATCCCCAACCAGTACCAAATAATAAAAGATATGGCTGGTCATCTTCAAATATCTTTTTTGATAAGCCCTCATAAGAAATCGAATTATCAAATATTTTAGCTGAAGTAGTTATTATTAAAGGTTTTTTCCCTTCTTTTTCTTCTATCTTTTTTATTGAACTTTCAATAGAATCTAAAAGATCAGTTCTTTCGAATGCTTCTTTTCTGTCCGTATTATACTCTTTTCCGTGTCCCCCTTGCCAATATCCTAATATTCGCTTTGTTAACTCTATTTGAGCATCCACTGGATTTATAATATGATATTCATTTATATCATATGTTCTACATGATCTAGATATATCATGTATATCAAAATTCGTTATTGAAGTAGACACCTCTTTATGATTTTTATTATAAACTGGATAGTGAACTAATCCTAAATATACTTTATCTCTCATCTTTTATCTCCTTTAATATGTTTTTTTGTTCTTTGTTTAAATCTTTTTCATCTATAAGATCTGGTCTTCTCTCTAAAGTTCTTTTCAGAGATTTTTTCATTCTCCATCTTTTAATATTGGCATGATGTCCTGAAAGTAAAATATCTGGAACTTTTTTGCCTTTATATTCAGATGGCCTTGTGTAATGTGGATGATCCAATAACCCATTATAGAAAGAATCCTCTTTATATGAATCAGAATTTCCCAATACACCTGGTAAAAGTCTTGTTATTGCATCTATCATAACCATTGCAGGTAACTCTCCTCCAGTTAATACAAAGTCACCAATAGATACTTCCATATCTACAAATTCATCTATAACTCTTTCATCCACTCCCTCATATCTTCCAGCTAAAATGGTAATCTCATCTAACTTTGAAAAATCCTTTGCCATTTCCTGATTGAATTTTTCCCCTTGAGGTGAAACATATATAACTTTACTCTTTTTAGAATTTTTTTTCTTTTCTTTTATGTAAGATAAACTTTTAAATAGAGGTTCTGGTTTTAAAACCATTCCAGGCCCTCCACCAAAGGGGCTATCATCAACTGTGTTGTGTTTGTCATCTGTATAATCTCTAATGTTTATTAAGTCTATTTTAAATTTTTTTTCATCTAAAGCCCTTTTTATCATGCTTTCTGTTAAAAAACCAGTAAACATCTCTGGAAATAGTGTTAATATATTAAATTTCATTATATCATTCCTTCAATTAGATCTACAGTTACTTTATTTTTATCAAAATCTAATTCCTTAATAAATTTTTTAACAGCTGGTATCATAATCTCCTCGCCCTTATTATCTACTACGTATACTGTTTGAAAATCATTTTGTATTACATCTTTTATTTTTCCTATTTTTTCTCCACCTTTTTTGACAACATCCATACCTATTAAGTCTGCCATTATATATTCCTCTTCATCTTTATTACTTATTAGGTCTTTTCTTATATATACTTTATAACCATTTAACTTTTTTGCCTTATCAATATCATCAATTGTAGATAGCCTCATTATAACTTGACCTTTATGAAATTCATAAATTTCTGTTATACGTCTTACTAGTTTATCATTTCGATTATTTATAAGTAGTACTTTTTTACCTTCTAATTTTTCAAAATCTTTAAAAGCAGTATTTAATTTCATTTCTCCTTCTAAATGTCTAGTCCCTTTGATTAATCCTAATTCAATTAATTCGCTCATATTTTCCTCCTGTTTTATATCCAAAACCTCTAAAATTAAAAAAGACACAAATCCATTGCGTCTTTTTTATATCAAAATTTAAAGATCATAAGTTTTTATTTTTATTCTGATTAATCTAGGAATTCAACTCTTATGTTCTTATTATCTTTTAGAGCAGCAGCTTGCATTACACCTCTTATAGCAGAAGCTGTAACTCCATTTTTTCCAATTAATCTTCCTAGCTCTCCATCTCCAACTCTTACTTTATATGTTATATTTCGACCATTAGTAACCTCTTTTATTCTAATTCCATCTTCTTCTATAACTAACTCTTTTACGATATAATTTAATAGATTCTCTAATTTTTCCAAAATATCCTCCTTATATTCATAATTTTT
>JBNJFI010000092.1:0-6971 GCA_051746725.1 Fusobacteriota bacterium | reverse complement strand
AAAAAATGAGATGATTAATATAACAGATAAAGTTAGAAAAATTATGAGCAAAAAAGGGTGGCAAGAAGGAATAATATATTTATCAGTTCCTCATACTACTGCAGGAATTACTTTGAATGAAAATGCTGATCCAGACGTAAAAAAAGACATGTTAAATGGGATAGATGAAATCATTCCAAAGTTAAAATATGATCATTTCGAAGGAAATTCACCTGCACATATAAAATCGAGTTTAATTGGAACAACTAAGTCAATAATGATTGAAAAATCTGAAATGGTTTTAGGAACCTGGCAAGGAATTTATTTTTGTGAATTTGATGGTCCAAGAGAAAGAAAAGTTTATCTAAAATTTTTAAATTAATTTTTATCTAGAAAAGGTATTTTTTTAAAGATATAATTTTTAAAGTAAAGCAAATATAACTGATATAGAACATTATGGATTTATAAACAGAGTAAAGATACAAAAAGATTAAAAATATTTCTTGACAAAACACTTCATCTTTGATAAACTTTACACAAGTTAAAGTTATTAATTTCACTTTAGTTTAAGTTCTGTTAAGTCTTATTTAACAGAAAAAAGGCGGTAAATTTTTTTAATTATAAAAACACTTTTTTCACAAAACAAGGAGGATATCATGGAAAGTACGAAAGTAACGAATGTTGAAGAGTTAAATGTAAAATTTGAACAAGTTGAAAAAGCTCAACAAGAGTATGCAAAGTTTAGCCAAGAAAAAGTAGATGAAATTTTTAAGATGGCAGCTTTAGAAGCAAATAATGCTAGAATTGATTTGGCAAAATTAGCAGTAGAAGAAACAAGAATGGGGATAGTGGAAGATAAAGTTATAAAAAACCACTTTGCTTCTGAATATATATACAATCAATATAGAGATGAAGTGACATGTGGTATAACAGAGGAAGATGATTCGTTCGGGATCAAAAAAGTTTTAGAACCAATAGGAATTTTAGCAGGGATAATCCCAACGACGAATCCGACATCAACTGCAATTTTTAAATCTTTGCTGGCTTTAAAAACAAGAAATGCAATAATTTTTTCTCCTCACCCTAGAGCTAAAAAATGTACTATAAAAGCAATAAAAATAATTTTAGATGCTGCTATAAAAGCTGGAGCACCTAAAAATATTATAGGGTGGATAGATGAACCATCTTTGGAATTAACGGATTTACTTATGAAACATGAACACACAAATATGATACTGGCAACAGGAGGGCCTGGAATGGTTAAGGCAGCTTATTCATCAGGTAAACCAGCTATAGGAGTTGGAGCTGGAAATACTCCAGCTGTAATTGATGAAACTGCTCATATTAAAATGGCAGTTAGTTCAATACTTATGAGTAAAACTTTTGATAATGGAACTATATGTGCTTCTGAGCAATCAGTAATAGTTGTAGATGAAAAATATGAAGAAGTTAAGGCAGAATTTCAAAAAAGGGGAGCATATATATTAAATAAGGATGAAAAAGAAAAAGTAGGAAATACAATTATTCAAGATGGACATTTAAACGCAAAAATAGTTGGACAATCTGCTTATCAAATAGCAAACTTAGCAGGCATTAATGTAAAAGAAGAGACTAAAGTATTAATAGGAGAAGTAAGTGAAGTGAGTTTAGAGGAACCATTTGCACATGAAAAATTATCACCAGTTTTGGCTATGTATAAGGCTTCTGATTACAAAAAAGCAATGGATATAGCGGCAGAATTAGTAAGGTTAGGTGGAATTGGTCATACATCTTCTCTATATACAGATCAAGAAGCTAATCAAGATAGAGTAGAAGAATTTGGACATAAGATGAAAACAGGTAGAATAATAATAAACATGCCTTCTTCTCAAGGAGCTATAGGAGATATTTATAACTTTAAATTGGCTCCATCGTTGACACTTGGTTGTGGATCTTGGGGAGGTAATTCGGTAAGTGAAAATGTAGGAGTTAAGCATTTATTAAATGTTAAGACAGTAGCTGAAAGGAGAGAAAATATGTTGTGGTTTAAGAATCCGCCAAAAGTTTACTTTAAATATGGATCGTTACCAGTAGCTTTGGAAGAATTAGAAGATAACAAAAAAGTATTTGTAGTTACAGATAAACCAATATTTGAATTGGGGTATGCAGATAAAGTAACAGATATTTTAGAAGAAATGGGATTAGAGACGACAGTTTTCTTTGATGTTCAACCAGATCCAACACTTGCCACTGTCAAAAAAGGTGTAAAAGCTATGAAGAATTTTGAACCAGATGTTATAATTTCATTAGGTGGAGGGTCACCTATGGATGCAGCTAAAATAATGCAAGTTTTATATGAACATCCAGAAGTAGATTTTGAAGATTTAGCTATGAGATTTATGGATATCAGAAAGAGGATATATAAATTTCCTAAACTTGGAATAAAAACTAAGATGGTTGCAATCCCAACAACATCTGGAACAGGTTCAGAAGTAACACCCTTTGCAGTAGTGACAGATGAAAAAACAGGAGTAAAATATCCAATAGCTGATTATGAATTAACACCAGATATGGCAATTGTAGATGCAGAGTTAGTATTAAGTATGCCTAAGACATTAACTGCTTATTCTGGAATAGATGCTTTGACGCATGCAATAGAAGCTTACGTATCAGTATTATCAAATGACTATACAAAAGGATTAGCTTTAGAATCAATAAGGCTTTTATTTAAATATTTACCAACTTCATATGAAGAAGGAGCAGATAATATAAAGGCAAAAGAAAAAGTTCATAATGCAGCAACTATGGCTGGAATGGCATTTGCAAATGCGTTCTTAGGTGTATGTCACTCAATGGCTCATAAATTAGGTTCTACTCACCATGTTCCGCATGGATTGGCTAATGCATTATTAATCAACGATGTAATTAAATATAATGCTACTGATAATCCAAGGAAACAAGCAGCTTTCCCTCAATATAAATATCCAAATGCTAAGATTAGATATGCTAAGATAGCGGAAAGATTGAATTTGCCTGGAAATAATGTAGATGAAAAGATAGAAAGCTTAATAAATGAAATTGAAAAATTAAAAGAAAAACTTAATATACCAAAAACGATTCAAGAAGCAGGAGTTAACAAAAAAGCATTCTTTAATAGTTTAGATAAGATGTCGGAATTAGCTTTTGATGATCAGTGTACTCCAGCAAATCCTAGATATCCATTGATATCTGAGATAAAGGAAATTTATACAAAGGCTTTTAACGGAGAAAAAGTTAAAAAAAAGACTGAAAAAAAAGAAAATTAAAAGAATATAAGATTTAATAAAAAACCATCTCTCATATGAGAGATGGTTTTTATTTTCATTAAAATGAAACTCACAAGATAATTGAAATAAGGTTTGATTTATGGTATAATTTAATATAGAAAATGCATAAAAAAAGAGCTTTAAAATCTAAAAAGATAAGGAGATTGAAATGAAGGTTAAATTATTAAAATATACTCCAGATCCAGAAGAAACTGTAGCTTTAGCAGGACGATTATGTTATTCTGGAAGTGATATTGAAGGAACAAAAAAGGGGTTGACAGAAGGATACAAAACAAAAATATTAGGAATATTAAGAGAAAATGGTCATCTTTCCACTTTTGAACATGTATCCTTTACATTTGGAATAGAAGGAGTATCCCGTGTTTTAACTCATCAATTGGTTAGACATAGAATAGCTAGTTATTCTCAACAAAGCCAAAGATATGTTAAAGAGAAAGAGGGAAATTTTGAATATGTAATACCAGAAACTATCAAAGGGAATAAAGAGCAGGAGGAAAAATTTAAGAAGAGGATGGATCTAGCTCATAAGTGGTATTTAGAAGCTCTAGAAGCTGGAATTCCTAAACAAGATGCGAGATTTTATCTTCCTAATTCTGCAGAAACTAAGATAATAGTAACTATGAATGCAAGATCTTTAATAAACTTTTTTGAAGAACGACTTTGCGATAGAGCACAATGGGAGATAAGAGCAATGGCAGATAAAATGTTAGCTCTAGTTAAAGAAAAAGCACCTCTTTTATTTAAAAATATAGGTCCTGCTTGTATAAATGGACCTTGTCCAGAAGGATCTATGACATGTGGAAAGTTAGAGCAAAAAAGGGGGAAATATAAAGATGAATAGGGAAGATTCTCCAAATATTGGAGGACAAGCTGTAATCGAAGGAGTTATGATGAAAGGAACTAATTCAATAGCTACAGCAGTAAGACGTCCCGACGGTGAAATTGTTTATAGAAAGAGAAGGATATTAGAAAATCAATATAAAATACTAAAAAAACCATTTATAAGAGGTATAGTCGCTTTATTAGAAGCTATGATTATTGGAATTAAAGAGCTGACTTTTTCAGCTGTTGAATCAGGGGAAGAGGAAGAAGAGGAGTTAAGTGATTTTGAATTAGGAATGACTGTATTTATTTCTTTAGGGCTAGGTATAACTTTATTTTTTCTTTTGCCTTCTTTTGTAGGAAATTTTATTGAAAGTGAAGTAGGCTCGAATATAGCTGAAGGATTAATTAGAATTTTATTATTTATTTCTTATGTTTGGGGGATATCGTTTTCCGAAGATATAAGAAGAGTTTTCCAATATCATGGAGCCGAACATAAATCTATATACACATATGAAAATAATGAAAAGTTAGAAATTGAAAATGCTCAAAAATATACGACGTTGCACCCAAGATGTGGAACAAGTTTTTTAGTAATAGTTATGTTAATAAGTATGATTATATTTTCAGTGGTAGATATATTATTTTTGAATGCAGACACTTTTTTGATAAAAACTGCCTTTAGGTTTTTATTAAGAATCGCTTTTTTGCCATTGATTGCAAGTATAGCATATGAATTTCAAAGATATTCAAGTAGACATTTGGAAAATCCTATTGTAAAGTTATTAGCAACACCAGGTCTTTGGTTACAAAAAATAACGACAAGGGAACCAAATGAAGAGCAGTTAGAAGTTGGCTTAGTTGCATTAAGAGCAGCTTTAGGAGAAGAAGATATAGAAAATGCAACAGAATTGAAAGGAGAAAATATATAATGTTTGAAAAAATTGAAAAGAAATTAGATGAGGTAGTAGATAAACACAATGATTTAAAAATGAAAATGACTAAGCCAGAGGTAGCTTCTGATCCAGAGAAAATAGAAGAATATGGAAAGGCGTATAAAGAATTAGGAGATATAGTAGAAGTATATAAAGAATATAAAGAAGTTAAAAAGGAAATAAAGGGTTTGAAAGAAGAAGTTGAAGGTGAAGAAGATGAAGACATGAAGGAGATGCTTAATGATGAAATTGAGGAGTTGGAATCTAAAATTCCTGAATTTCAAGAAGATCTTAAAATGATGTTAATACCTAAAGATCCAAATGATAGAAAAAATGTTATAGTAGAAATAAGATCTGGAGCTGGAGGCGATGAAGCCGCTATCTTTGCTGCTGATCTGTATAGAATGTATACAAGATATGCAGACATGAATGGTTGGAAATCAGAAATAATGGATAAAAATGAAAGTTCTAGTGGGTTAAAAGAGATAGTATTTATGTTAAAGGGAAAAAGCGTATATAGTAAATTAAAATTTGAAAGTGGAGTTCACAGAGTTCAAAGAGTTCCAGAAACAGAAAGTTCTGGAAGAATTCATACTTCAACTGCTACAGTAGCAGTATTACCAGAAATAAAAAATGTAGAAATAGATATAAAAGAAAATGATTTAAAAATTGATACATTTAGAGCAAGTGGAGCCGGGGGACAACATGTAAATGTTACAGATTCTGCTGTACGTATAACGCATATTCCTACTGGGGTTGTAGTTAGTTGTCAGGATGAAAGATCTCAAACTAAAAATAAAGATAAAGCAATGAAAGTTTTAGCTGCGAAATTGTATGAAGCTAAGGAACAGGAACAAAGAAACAAAAGAGCTAAAAACAGAAAATTACAAGTTGGAAGCGGAGGAAGAAGTGAGAAAATTAGAACTTATAATTTTCCTCAAGGAAGAATAACTGATCATAGAATAAATATGACTGTACACCAATTAGAAAGTTTTCTGAATGGAAATATTCAAGAGATGGTTGCCGAACTAATAAGATTTGATCAAATGGAAAAATTAAAAGAGATAATGTAATGGCAAAAGTTTATAAATTAATCGATATATTAAAATGGAGTACTGATTATTTAAAGAAAAACGAAGTTCCTAATCCTCGAATAGATGCGGAATATTTAATCGCAGATGTATTAGATGTGAAGAGATTGGAATTATATCTCAATTATGAAAAACCGTTAAGTAAAGAAGAGAGAGAAAATATCAAAGAAAAATTAAAAAAGAGGGGCCCTAAAAGGATCCCTCTTCAACATATTTTAGGATATGAAGAGTTTTATGGGTATAAATTTAAAGTAAATAATCAAGTTTTAATTCCTAGACCTGAAACTGAGATATTAGTTGAAAATTGCTTAAAAAAGTTGAAAGATATAAAAGATCCCATAGTTTTAGATATAGGAACAGGAAGTGGAGCAATTGCAATAAGCATTGCAAAAGAAAGAGATGACTCTAAAATACTTGCTGTAGATATAAAAGAAGAGGCACTAAATGTAGCTAGACAAAATGCAAAGATTAATGAAGTAGAGAATGTAAAATTTCAAAAAAGTGATGTTTTTGAAGATGTAAAATTTAATAAATTTAACATGATAATTTCAAATCCTCCTTATATACCGGAGGCGGAATATGATAATTTAATGCCAGAGGTTAAAAATTATGAGCCGATCTCTGCTTTAAAAGCAGATGATGAAGGATTGTATTTTTATAAAAAAATATCTAAATTAGCTGAGAATTATCTTATAGAAGGTGGGTTTTTGGTTTTTGAAGTTGGACATAATCAAGCCAAAAAAGTGAGAGAAATCATGAAAAAATATGGATATAAAAAAATAAAAATAATAAAAGATTATTCTAATATAGAACGAGTTGTGTTAGGAGAAGTTTAAAAT
>JBNJFI010000091.1:0-6983 GCA_051746725.1 Fusobacteriota bacterium | reverse complement strand
TTTTCAATTGTAATACCGGAAGAGTGGAGTATTCAAGGTGAAGATCAGATGAAAAAGCTTACTGAAATAGGAACAGATATGGTAGCAGGAGAAGATGAAAACTTAAAAAAATCGTTGAAAGCTTCTGATGAAGCAGATGGATTATTTAAACTAGCGGCTTTCGAATATCCTTTGGGAACACCTGGTAAGCTCAACGCTAATATTATGGTAGTTGGTGAAAACATGGAAAACTATCCAGGAGTAAAAGATGGAAAAGATTATGCTGAAAATATAAAAAAGTTCTTAAATAACTCGGATATGGATATGAAAATTAAAGATATCGAACCTATAAAATTAGATGGAAAAACTTTTTACGGGATAGGAACAGAAATGACTATGAATGGACTAGAAATAAAACAAAGATATTATACAACTGTTATAAAACAGCATGCTCTCGGGATCACTATGACCTTTTTTGACAAAGAGAGTCGAAACAAGTTAGAAGATATATTAGAAACAGTAGAACTTAAAAAATAAATCAAAAAGATTTTAAAAATATAAGAGGTGCATATGAATATCAGAAAAATGGAAGAAAAAGATCTAAAAAAAGTAATGGATATATATAATGAACAGATCAAAAATAGTACAGCAACATTTAACATAGAAGAACGAGAGATGGTTGATCAAAAAAGGTGGTTTGAAGAACATAACGATAATTATCCCGTATTCATAATGGAAATAGACAAAAAAGTTATTGGATGGAGTGCTTTAAGTAAATGGTCTGATAGAGAAGCTTATCAAAATACTGCGGAGTTATCCATATATTTTGAAAAAGAAAGTAGAGGAAAAGGATATGGAAAAACATTAATGGAATATACCCTTAAAAAATCCAGAGAAACCAATCTACATACTATTATATCTTTAATAACAGGAGATAATAAAATCAGTATAAAAATACATGAAAAATATGATTTCAAAAAAGTTGGAGTGATGAAGGAAGTTGGTAGGAAATTTGGGGAATATTTAGATGTTATGATAATGCAGAAAATGATATAGGAAAGTAATTTAGAAAAAATAATAATTTAGAAAAAAAGTTACTGGATAAATTTATCCAGTAACTTTTTTGTTAAAATCCCAAAAGGTCCAATATATCATTTTCAATTTTCCTTTGTTTTCCAAAGGCTGGATATCTGTGAATATGAATTGCAGGGTTAAAATTTAATTCAACAACTCCATAATCAGTTTTATTTAAATCACCAATGATCATATCTAACCCACATATTTTTGCATCTACAGATTGAACTGCCTTTAAAGCTGTTTCTTTAAAAAAAATTGGCATTTCATCAGTAAAATCTATACTATCTCCTCCAGTACTAACATTTGAATTCTCACGTAGATATATAATTTCTCCCTTTTTTGGAATATAATTTATATCTTTTCCATGTAATTGAAGATAATTTTTTTCGAAATCTCCTAGTTTAATCTTAATAAGTGGACTTCTATAATCTATTCCACGTAGAGGGTTTAAATTTTTATCGCGTACAAGTTCTTCGATGGATTTAACGCCATCCCCAGAAACATTTGCAGGAATTCTTTTTAAGACTGCTGAGACTTTATCCCCTATTATTAAAAATCTATATTCTTGCCCAGGTATAAAATTTTCGATCAGAACATTATCATCGTAAATAAAAGATTCTTTTATAGACTTTTGATATTCTTTTTTGCTAAATCCCTCATCTAAAATAGATATACCCTTTCCAAAATTAGTATTATTTGGTTTAATAACAGTTTTTGAATTTTTAAATTTATTATAATCCAAAAAAGCTTTTTCTAAATCATAATAACACTTTCCTTTTGCAACGTTAATATTATTTTCTTTTAGTATTTTTTTGGTAATATTTTTATTTTCCATAATAAGAGGTACTATATAAGAATCTAAAGATGTTTTAGTAGCCTGCTTTATATATTCAGTTTTATTCCCCTTGGATATTCTTATAAAATTTTCTTTTCGATCTAAAAGATCAATTTTTATTTTTCTATTTATAGCCTCTTTTATTAATATCTGAGTCGAAAGTTCTAGATCTTCATATCCTTTTGTTGTAAAATTCATAAATTCTCCTCTCCAGTTTGGTTTTTAGCAAGTCTCATTCCAGTGTTTAAAAAATCGCCGCTATTATTAACATTTTTTTCTAATTTATGAGATGGTAGTAGAGATTTATCATACAGTTTCATTTTTTCTTTTTTGACAGCATTTTGATATCTCTTATCACCTAAAAAATTTGAAATAATTTCTAAGTTTTTAAATAAATTTTCTCCTAATTTAATTAAAGGTATTAAATCATTATTATTATCAATTAAATTTAAGTGAGGTTTTCTTCCTAAAAGAGAAACTAAGTGATGATTGGTATTAATGGTATTCATATCTTTCTTATCAAACTTTTTTGATTTTGTCATCATGCAAGATAAAAGAAAAAGATGAATAAAATATAGTTGATTTTTGGTTACTCCTTCTTTTATAAAAGGATTTTTATCAATTAATCTAGTTTCTAAATATTCAATACCTCTATTTTGCAAAGCATCTAAGGTTGATTCACCTTCTAATGTATGTTGTTTATATCTAATTGGAGAATAATATTCACTGGGCCTTTGTAAATAGTAATCGTTTAACTGAATTTGTTTCCCGTTTTGGAACAATCCAAATTTTGTATATTTTTCATAGGAAGTTGTCGTAGCCCAATTACAATCAGTTATATAATCATCTAAGCTATTAAAGGATATATTTAATTTGTCTTGGATAGTACTAGAATATCCAAATCTACTTACTCGAATTGAAGTTGCATAATCAAGATGGTTATCCTCATAATTGCATTGTTTACATTTAGAGCATTTCTTTTTAACATCATCAATTTGTTTTTCAATACTACGAGAATAACTATCATGGTAATTAGGAGAAGCTCCAAAGAGATAGATCAAAAGCCATCTGTTTTCCAGAAAGTTTCGAGTTAAATTCTCATAAAGTTTATTTTTGAAGTCTATTAAAGAATTATTATTTTTAAAGTTATGGTATAATTTAGAAATGAGATCATCTGAAAGCGAAAAATTATAATGAACTCCAGATATCATTTGCATAGTTTTACTATATCTTAACCCTAATCCTCTTCGATATATTTCATTTTCTTTACCTTTTTTGCTATTATCGTATTTAGCTAGAGGGATTTTATTTTCTGGCGGAAGAGATGCAGGCATACTGAGTGGCCAAAGATATTCATTATCTAACCCATCTATTGTTTTGTTATATATGTTTTGTAATTCCAAAAAAGTTTTATCAATAGATTTATGTGGATTTGTGATTAATTCTAATTGACTTTCTGAATAATCCACAGTTATATTGTTATTTTTTAATTTATCGCCAAATTTTTCTGGATGAGAAGTCATAGCGAGAGTCCCATCTTTTTTCACTCTTAGGTATTCAACTTCTAATCCCCAATTTCCTTCTAATAAAAGCTTTTTATTATTTTTTAATTTTTTAAATATATTTTTTATATTCCATGTCATATAGACTCCTTTAATAATTTAATAAATAAATCTTATATATTATTATAACAGAAAAAAACAACAAGTCAAAAGAATTTTTTGAAATTAAAATTGATAATTTGAAAATAAAATGGTAAAATTAAAAGGTGTTAGTATAAAGTCTTTTGCAATGAAAATATAGGAGGTGAAGATGTGAAAATGAAATTTTTTAATATAATTGACATAGAATTTTTAAAAGCGTATCTTTCAAAATATTATGAAGATAATAATATAGAATATGAATTTTTTTCGTTGTCACGTGAAAACATACAAGACCTTATTCCTGCCATAAATGAGTTTGAGCCTGTATTTATATTATTACAAGATAAATATTCAGACTTTAGTGGTGTAGATATAATTAATTATATTCAAAGTAAAAACATTGAGATTGAGATAGGATATTTGGAAATAAATTCGTCTCGAAAGGGGATAGTACTTTTAGATCAAAAAAATGTAATTGATCATTCAAAAATTGATAGAATTCCTTATAATGGAGCTGATGTTTTAAATCATCTGAAAACTATACATAAAAAAATTGAAAAAGATCTTGATGAAGTAGAAGAAGCTCGAGCAAAAAAGAATAAAATTTTATATATCGATGACAGTAATTTTATGCATAAATTTATAGGGGATTTATTAAAGGATATGGATTATGATATAATTCATGCCTATGATGGCGTCGAAGGTCTAGAATTATATAATAAGCATTATCCAGAATTAATTATAACGGATATTGAAATGCCAAGAATGGATGGATTAGAACTATGTAAAAAAATAAAGTATCAGAATGAAGAGAGATTTATTCCAGTGATAGTGTTATCTAATCGAGATGAACCAGTAGACATTAACACAGCCTTTGATGTTGGTATTGATGAATATTTGACAAAACCGGTAGATGAAGTTAAATTATTTCAATTAATAGAAGGTTATATGGAAACCCCGGTAACTAAGACTCAGAGTAAAATATTATTAGTTGAACATAGTAAAACTGTTTCTGAAGTAATAAGACATGCTCTTTTAAAACAGGGTATAAATGTAATAACTAGATATTCTGGAATTGATGGAATGAAAGCTTTAAAAGAGGAAAGTCCCGAAGTTATTATAGTTGATGCTGATATACCAGAAATGGCTGGATATGAATTTATAAAAAAAATTAGAGAAAATAGAAGATATTCTGATATAAGTATAATAATAATAACTTCTCAAGTAGATTCAAAGGTATTTAAAAAATATAGAAATTTAAAAATATCTAAGATGTTCAAAAAACCATTTGATACTGAAAGATTAGTAACGGTTGTTGAGTATGCACTTTTGGAAAAATATAATATGTATAAAAGAGAAATAGAATACATGCTACTTACTATGAAATCTCTAATTCGTGCTTTAGAAGCCAAAGACCCATATACAAAAGGTCATACCATTAGAGTTTCAGAATACTCTGTTGATCTTGCAAAATATATGAAACTAGACAAAAGAGAAATAGAAAATATAGAAGTTGCATCAAATTTACATGACATAGGTAAAATAGGGGTAAAAGATAATGTTTTACTTAAAACAGGTCAATTAACTGATCCTGAATATAAGCAAATTCAAAAACACGCTGTAATGGGGGCTGGAATTTTAAGTCCTATAAATTCACTGAAAGATGCCATTCCTTTGGTTCTTTATCATCATGAGAGATGGGATGGAGATGGATACCCCTCTATGCTAAAGAATAAAAAAATACCAATTGGAGCTAGAATAATTGCTGTAGCAGATGCATTTGATGCAATGACTACAAATAGACCTTATAGAAAAAAAATATCAAAAGAAAAAGCTTTAAAAATAATAGAAGAAAATAGTGGAACTCAATTCTGTCCTAGAGTTGTTGATAATTTTATAAAAATGATGCGAAGTCGAATAATAGAAGAAAATAATATGCAATAAAAATAAAAGAGTTAAAATTAGAATTCTAATTTTGACTCTTTTATTTTTTAGAAAAAGATACTTAGAATTTATTACAGTTATGCAAAACAAATAAAAAATAAAAACATTCTTGACAAAACAACTAAACTAATGTATAATGATTATCAAATAGTTTGAACTGCAAAATATTAGGAGGTAAAAATAATGAAAAAGAAAATTTTGATGGTAGTAACAGTTTTAATTGTTGGGAATGTGGTTTTTGGTGGAATATTTGATTTATTTACAGGAAAAGGAGAGGAAGTAAATCTATATACTAATAGACATTATGAGACAGACGAAATACTCTTAAATGAATTTACAGAGAATACAGGTATAAAAGTAAATGTGATTAAGGGAAAATCTGATGAATTAATAGAAAGGTTAAAAAGAGAAGGGGAATCAACAAAGGCTGATTTATTTATAACGGCAGATGCTGGTAGACTATATAGAGCTAAAGAATTAGATCTTCTGCAACCTGTTGATAACAAAACAATTCTTTCAAATGTCCCGTCCAATTTAAGAGATACAGAAAATTATTGGTTTGGACTAACAGTCAGAGGAAGAGTTATAGTTTATTCTAAAGATAGAGTGAACCCTGAAGATATAAAAACTTATAAAGATTTAACAGATCCTAAATGGGAAGATAAAATCTTAGTAAGATCATCTGGGAACATATATAACCAATCTTTGTTAGCTTCTTTCATAGCTATACATGGAAGAGAAGAGGCAAAAAAATGGGCAAAAGGTGTTGTAGATAATATGGCAAGAAAGCCTAAAGGGAACGATAGAGCACAAGCAACAGCAGTAGTTGCAGGTGAAGGTGACTTAGCTATAATGAACACTTATTATATTGGAAAGATGATAAATTCCTCAAATCCAGAAGAAGTAAAGGTAGCTAAAAATGTTGGCATAATTTTTCCTAGTAAAGATACTACAGGAACACATATTAATGTAAGTGGTGTTGGACTTACTAAGTATGCTACGAATAAAGAAAATGCTGAAAAGCTTATAGAATTTTTATCTAGCAAAAAAGCGCAACAGGATTTTGCTAAAGCAAATTATGAATATCCAGTGAATCCTGATGTGGAACCCTCAGATCTATTAAAGTCATGGGGAAATTTCACACCCCAAGATATAAATTTATCTGAATTAGGAAAAAATAACCAAGAAGCTATGAAAATTTTTAATGAAGTAGATTGGAAATAATTTAATATACAGAATATGCTAATTTTTAATAAAGAATTTTATTTTCCATTTAACACTTTCTTAGAAGAAGGTGTTATAATTAAAAAGAGCATTAGCATGTAGTGATGATCCTTGTGAGTGCCTAATATCATGGCAATCACAAGGCTTTCACCAATTAAATCTGTAAACTGTTTTCTAAATAAAAGGAGATTATTATGTTAAAAAAACAAATCAAACAAAAAATAAACTTATGGACAATACTAAGTGCAGTTTTTACTTTGCTTATTATTTTTCCAAATATA
>JBNJFI010000090.1:4028-7095 GCA_051746725.1 Fusobacteriota bacterium | reverse complement strand
TTAGTAAACAATAAAATTTATTAAACGAAAGGAGAAAAGTATGCGATTAAAAGACAAAGTAGCAATAGTAACAGGTGGATCAAGTGGTATTGGAAAATCGACAGTAGAAGCTATGTTAAAAGAGGGAGCTAAAGTTGTAATAGCAGATGTTAATGATGAAGATGGGAAAAAATTAGCCTCTAAGTCTGAAAGTAGTATTTACGTGCATACAGATGTAACTAATAAAGACGAAGTAAAAAAACTAATATCTAAAGCAGAAGATGAATTTGGACCAGTAGATATATTATTCAATAATGCTGGAATTGGAAGCCAAGCTCCAAGTGACAAATTAGATCTAAAAGAGGAGTGGCAAAAGATAATAGATATAAATTTAACTGGGGTATTTTCAGTTGCTCAAGAGGCAATAAAATCTATGAAAAAATCTGATGGAGGTAGCATTATAAACTGCGCTTCTATCCTAGGAAATGTAGGGCAAGCTCAAACAGCTGCCTACACAGCAGCAAAAGGTGGAGTAGTTAATTTGACTAGATCATTAGCTGCGGAATATGCACAACAAGGAATAAGAGTAAATAGTGTATCTCCCGGATATATAAATACTCCTTTATTGGAAGGATTAGGTGAAGAGATGTTAGAGCATTTAAAATCTTTACATCCAATGGGAAGGTTAGGAGAACCAGAAGAGATAGCTAACGCAGTTGTTTTTCTTGGTTCTGATGAAGCTAGCTTCGTCACAGGGGCAGATCTTTTAGTTGACGGAGGGTATACAGCAGTATAGATTATAAAAAAAGATTTGGAATTTATCCAGGTCTTTTTTGTTATATATAAATATATTTAGGGAATTTTATCAAATAAAATACAGGAGGATAAAATGAAATTTATTTCAGATTTTCATACCCACACAATTGCAAGTGGGCATGCATATTCTACAATTGATGATTTAGTTGATGTTGCCAAAAGAAGAGGAATAAAATATTTAGCAATCACTGATCATGGTCCTGATATGCCAGGTGGGCCTCATATATATCATTTTGGGAATTTAAAAATATTACCAAATGAGATAAATGGAGTCAATATTTTAAAGGGAGTTGAAGCTAATATTATAAATCCTAAAGGAGATATTGATCTCCCTGATTATGTATTAGAGAGACTGGATATTGTCTTGGTGGGATTTCATACTGGAAGTGGATATGATCCTGGAACAAAATTAGAAAATACAAAGGCTTTAATAGGCGCAATTAAAAATAGATTTGTGGATATAGTAGTTCATCCTGGGAATCCAGAGTATGAAATTGATTTAGATAGAGTAATAGAAGTTGCCAAAAAAGAAGATGTTTTATTAGAAATAAATAATAGTTCATATATTAGTAGACCAGGAAGTAGGAAAAGGTGTATTGAGATAGCAAAAAAGTGCAAAAAAGCTGGAATGAAAGTTGTTTTTGGATCAGACACTCATTATAAAGATCAAGTTGGGAGTTTTAAAAAATCAATGGAGATATTTAGAGAAGCAGAATTGGAAAAAGATGACATATTAAATATATCCCAAAAAGAGATATTGAAGTTTTTAGAGCATAAGAGGAAGCTCAAAAAAGGTAATAATTAAAATAATATAAATATAAATTTAAAGATTTATTTTTAGATTTCATCTAAAATATAAAGCATCTCCTAATTTTTTAAAGAATTCATTCTAAATAAATATAATTTTTATTGAAATTTTAACAAAAATAAATTATATTATAATATAGATTGTTTATTTAAATATATTAAAATGTTGAATGGAGGAATTATGGAGAATTTAAATTTTTATTTAATAGATAGAGATGAAATAAAGATAATTAAACCACTTTGGGAGGAACTAAATAATTATCATGAGAAGAAAGCAATTGACTTCAAAGAGTATTTTAAAAATAATAATTTTGAAGATAGAGTAAAGAAAGTTCTAGAGAGAAAAAAATTGCGAATAGAATTAGTTAAAGATATGGTGAAAAGAAATATAATTGGATATTGTATAACTTCAATAGATGATAATAAAGGGGAGATTGATTCAATATATATTCAAAGAAAATACCGAGGCTTGAAAATTGGAAATATATTAATTGAAAGGGCATTGGATTGGTTAGATGATGAAAAAGTAAAAACACAATCAGTTTCTGTGGCATATGGAAATATCGAAGTTTTGGATTTTTATAAAAAGGTTGGTTTTAAACCCCGATTGATAATTATGGAAAGAGATTAAAATAAAGATGTTTTATTTTTAATTGATTGTGCTAATTTACATATTAAGAAAAGTAACTGTTTTTTATAAAACCAATGATTATTTATTAATGAAATCCCAAATAATTATATGAAAGGAAAATATGAAAGAATATAAATTTGACTATAAAGATATTAATATAACTTATAATATTAAATGGAAAAGGGTAAAAAATATAAATTTAAGAATTAAACCTAATTTAGAGATATATGTTTCTGCTCCTAAAAATATAAATGAAAAAGTGGTAGTAAATTTTATACAAGATAAAAAAGAATGGATATATAAAAGCTTAAAAAAGATAAAAGATAAAAAGAAATCTAAATTAGAATATAAAAATGGCGATAAGTTACAATATTTAGGGAAAAGTTATAAATTATATATAAAAGAAAGTAATGTCAATGAAATGAAATTATATAAAGGGAAATTCATAATGCATGTTAAAAATAAAAATGATATCAAATTAAAAGAAAATTTATATTGCAGTTGGCTTAGAATAAAAAGTAAAATAATTTTTAAAAATATATTAGAGAAGATGTATAAAAATATAAGAAAATTTGGTGTTAAGTATCCAAAGATGACAATTAGAAAAATGAAAACTAGATGGGGAAGCTGTAGTGTGAATAAACAAAAAATAAATCTTAATCTCCATTTAATTAAAGCTCCAAAATCCACAATAGAATATGTTATCTTGCATGAGTTAGTTCATTTTTTGCATAATAACCATTCAGAAAAATTTTATAAATGTATAGAAAAAATAATGCCTAGATATAAACAAGAAGAAAAAATATTAAAAAAAATTATTATATGATAAAAAAT
>JBNJFI010000090.1:0-3928 GCA_051746725.1 Fusobacteriota bacterium | reverse complement strand
ATAAAAAATTAAACTTGAAATTTATAAAAATATGTATTATTATAAACTTAGATAAAGATAAAAAATAAAATTATATACAGGAGGTATTTATTATGGCGAGCATATTAATAGTGGATGATTCTAAAAGTATTAGAATGAATATGAAAAAGATATTTGAACAAAATGGATATGACGTTGTTGCAGAAGCTTCCACTGGAATGGAAGCATATAAAAAGTATAAGAAATATAGACCAGATTTAGTAATAATGGATATTATTATGCCGGATATAAATGGAGTAACTGCGGTGGAAAAAATAATTAGTGATTTTTCAGAGGCAAATATAATAATAGTTAGTTCTGTTAGTCAAAAAAGTATGATAGTGGATGCTTTGAAAAAAGGAGCAAAGAATTATCTTATAAAGCCTGTTAAAGAGGAAAAATTATTAGACGAGGTTGATGAAATACTACAAGGAGAAGTAACTAAGAAAAAATACGAAGACACTTCACCTTTGGATTTCAAAGTGAGAAAGGATACTTTTGTATTGAGAATTAGAGATAATTTTAAAGATTCTGATTTTAAAGATTTACAAGATGCCGTTGACAAAATGTTAGAAGTTGATTCTGTAAAGATATTGTTTGATATAGGGGAATTAAATAGGCTAGATGATAAAAAGCGAGATCCCTTTTTTGATATAATAACAAAGATGTATGGAAAGAATGCAAAATTACAAATTTTTACAAAAGATGACAATTTGATAGAGAAGTTGAAGGATAGAGAGATGGGATCTATAATTTATGAGTAATATTGACCAGGACAAGGAGAAAAGATGATATTATCTACATTATGTTATATCAAAAAAGAAGGAAAAACATTATTTTTGCATAGAATAAAAAAAGAAAATGATGTTCATGATGGAAAATGGGTGGGATTAGGCGGAAAGATTGAAAAAGGAGAAACTCCAGAAGAATGTGTAAAAAGAGAGGTTTTAGAAGAGAGTGGATTAATAATAAAAAAACCTAAGATAAAAGGAATTCTAACGTTCCCAGATTTTGACCATGGAAAAGACTGTTATGTGTATCTATTTGAAGCTTATGATTATGAAGGAGACCTTTTAGAAAAAAGTAAAGAAGGAAATTTAAAATGGATTAAAAATACCAAAATTAAGGATCTTAATATGTGGAAAGGAGATCATCTTTTTTTTAAATGGATGAAAAAAGATAAGTTTTTTTCTGGTAAATTGGTTTATAAAGGTGAAGAGTTGGTTTCAAAAAAGGTGATTTATTATTAAAAACTTGACTTTTAAAAAATGATATATTAAACTTAAGTGAATAGAAATATAAGAAATAACGAAATAATTTTTATTAGAATAGGGGGGGAATATTGATGTTAGAAAAAATTTTAAATGAAGATGATAAAAAATTGTTATATCTTTTTTTTGATAACTTAAAAATTTCATCTCAGAGGCTCTTAAATCCAGAGTTATTAGAAGTGATAGAAAGACTAACTGAAGATGAATTAGAAATTGTAAAAAATGGCGGGTCTGTATTAGAAGAAGATTTAATTAAAAAATTAGAATCTGCAAAGACTAATTATAGTAAAGAAGTAGAAGAAGAAACTTTAAAAAATCAAGAAAGAGGAGCTTTAAGAGCTTTGACATGGGGCAAAAAAGCTGCTGGATCTCAAATTTCTTTAGTTAAAAGAGTAGAATCTAAAGAAGAAATATTAGATGATAAAAAAATTTATGTTTGTGATGCCTGTGGTTTTTTAATGATAAATACTAAGGCCCCAGAGAGATGTCCAGTTTGTAAGGCTCCATCGGATAAATTTATAGCATATTAAAAAGGAGGGTTTTTATGTTTGCAGTAAGAAATGGAAGTTTATGTACAAAGGATTGTGTATGTCTTTATGTATGTCCTACAGGTGCTACAGCTACAGAAGATGGAAGTATAGACAAAAGTAAATGTTTAGACGGGTGTAGACTTTGTGTTGATGCCTGTCCATCAAATGCTATATATTTGTTACCAGAAAAATTACCTGTAACCAAAAAACTTACAGACGATATATCAGAAGGGTTATATAATATAACTAAAAAGTATGGAGATATTTATTTTGATCTAGTTAAGACTATAGAAAAAGAAGAAAATAAGAATAGAAGAAGGCTGATGAAGGCTTTAGCCCATTCTACAAAAATATTATCAGAGGATGGAATAAGAGGAGCTGGTTATCTAAAACCAGAAGTTGAAATTTTTGAACAACTATTGAAAAAAAATGAAAATAATGAAAATTTCAAAAAAGTTATAGAACTTTTAAAATAATTAAAAGTGTAAATATTTATTATAAGAATGATTAAAATTAAAGAGTCACAAAACAGATTGTTTTGTGACTCTTTAATTTTTAACAGAATCTAGGAATATATTAATATTGAAAACAATTACTTTATATAGTATAATTAATATAGATTATAAAATAAGAAAAGGAGATGGTACTTTGAATTTATATGTTGATAAATTTATACGAATGGCTTTAGAAGAAGATTTAGGAATTTTAGGAGATATAACAACAGATAATTTGTTTAGTGATAACGACACTTCAACTGGAATCATAAATTCTCGAGAAAATATGATAGTTTCAGGAGTTCAAATTGCAAAGCGAGTATTTGAAATATTAGATAATGATATCGAAAGTAAAATACATAAAGAAGACGGAGAACTAGTCAAAAAAGGAGAAAAAATCTTAGAAATTTCTGGAAACACTAAAGCCATATTAAAAGGAGAAAGATTAGCACTGAACATAATGCAAAGGATGTCTGGAATTGCAACAAATTCCAAAAAGTATATGGATAAAATTAAAGGAACAGATACAAAAATAGCAGATACAAGAAAAACAACTCCTTTATTTAGATACTTTGAAAAGCTAGCAGTAAAACATGGAGGTGCAAGCAATCATAGATTTGCTTTAAATGATGCTGTAATGATTAAGGATAATCATATTTTGGCAGCTGGAAGCATTGTAGATGCTATAGGTACAATAAGAAGGAATATATCTCATACCACTAAAATAGAAATTGAAGTTGAAAATATTGAAGAGGCCAAAGAAGCTTTATCTGCAAAAGCAGATATTATTATGTTAGATAATATTAGAGGAGATAAATTAAAAGAATGTGTGGATCTTTTAAAAGGAAAAGCTATAATAGAAGCTTCTGGAAATATAACCTTAGAAAACATTAAAGAGATAGCAAATATAGGAGTAGATGTAATATCAACAGGTTCCATTATATATAATGCTAAAAATATGGATATAGGTATGGATTTTGAGTAGAGGACTAAAAAAAGATTGATCAAAGGGGGTGGTGAATATGGGAAAAGTAGTTGAATCGATAAAGGGGTTTATGTCTATAAAACTGGGAAAAGCAGGATTAACTCTTAGATTAAGTAAATTTTCACTCTTTATTATAACGATGTTATTTTTAATATTAGCTGTGGTATTTAGCCAAATAATAATTAACGAAGTTTCTCAAAGAAATATACAAATTGAAAAGCATCGTAAAAAGATAAAAGAATTGGAAAAGAAGATAGAAAAACAGGATGAAAAATTAGAGGAGTTAGAAGAGTTTAGAAAATTAATGGATGCAATAAAAGATTTCAGTAAAGGTAAACTAAATAAAAAACAACGACAAGAGTTAGCTCAAGTTATAACCCATGCAAGTTCTAAATACAAATATAATTGGAGAATGATTTTGGCTGTGGCCTTGACTGAAAGTAGCTTAAGGCCTAACATCTCTTCGTCAGACCCTTCATATGGTTTAATGCAAATCAAATATATGACTGGAAAATACGCAGGTAAAAAAATTGGAGTCGATTTAAAAAAAATTGATGATTTATTTGATATAACTACTAATATAACAATCGGAACTTATTATTTATTTGAACAAATTTTAAGATTTCAAGA
>JBNJFI010000089.1:0-7308 GCA_051746725.1 Fusobacteriota bacterium | reverse complement strand
CATATCCTAGTTTTTATTCTTTTCTTTTTTGGATTTTCTTCTTTATCTTTATTCTTACAAGAATATTTTTTTAGTACTTGGTTAATATCTTTAACCTCTTCAATATTTATTTCTATATCATTTTTATTATCGTCTACAAATTTTATATTTTTCAAATATCCTTGTAATTTCATTCCACTGGTTAAGTAATGTAAAATAATTAGATTATTTTTGAATTCTTTTAAACTTACTATAAAATTATCTGCAATCATTATTTCCTCCTATTTTTCCAGTTCATATTCAAATATTTGAAAAGCTTTAGAAAAATCCCTTGAAAAAACATTTACAAAATATCCATTTAAAATTTTTAAATTATTTTCTTTAAAAGATATACTTTTCAATTCATCTTCAACCATAGCTACTACTTCCAATAAATAGTTCTTGTAATAAATAAGAGTAAACAAAAAATAATAAACTCCTTCCATTTTGTCTTGATCCATCTCATCTATCTTAGCCTTTATTTCTTTATAGTTATTAGAAATTTTAGGTATTTTATTACTAAATTCATAACTATTTAAAACTTTTTTGAGTCCCTCTTTTTGAATCTCTTTATAAATACTCTCCATATCTACATCTTTGTCTTTGAGGTATTTAAAGGATATATTCATAAGGGCTTCTAATTTATATAAATAATCTTTTAGCTTTGTTTTATCAACTATTGAAAAAAATCTATCGTACTCTTCTTGCATCTCCTTTGCTAATCTTTCATGAAAATTTTCCCTGGGTAAATTCTTTTTTGTCTTAATGTTGTCTACTTCATATAAATCTAATAATCTTACATTACTTCCATCTATATCTACTTCATACATAATAACCCCTCCATCTAGCAAAAACTTATTTTTTTAGTTTCAATTGCATTGTTTATTACTTTAAAATCATACTCTCTTATATCAAACTCTTTTTTGCCTCCAAATTTTACTTTATCATTATCAAACTCAATCTCCAGAGGATCAGGAATCAAAAATTGTTCATTACACCAGCTAGGGATTAGCTCAGGCTCTATAGTCTCGAATAACTCTCCGCCTGAAAATACTTTGATCCTATCTTTAGTTGTTACAATCTTTTTTACAGTTCCGTCACTATTTAACTCCGTGGAAAATTTATTTCCCAAACCATCATTTACAACGCTATTTTGAACATTTAACTTACCAATAGAGGTATCCATCAAGAGATCTTCTGCTGGTTCAAATGATTTTACAGTTCCATTTTCAAAAAAGGATATTCCATTTTTCACTTTTATAACCTTTCCATTAACCTCTAGATCTATTCTCTCCTTTGGCCATACTACTATTCTCTTTAATTTTTGACTTTCATAAAACTCAACATTTATAAGCTTATTATAAAACTTATATTTTCCATTATTAATCATGACCTTTTCTGCCAAAGAATATTCCTCTTTTTCAGTCCAAAATCCTGATAATTTTCCGTTTAGTGGAAATATTTTTCGTAATTTTCCTCCCTTGTAAAAAAGAATTAATTCCGCTGGTATTTTTCCGATTTCCGTTTGAATAGCTATTCTGTTTTGTAAAGAGATCTTTTTAAGCTCACCTGTTTTGAAAAATTCCAAAGAACTTCCTGTTTTATCTCTTTGTCTGTCATTTCGATATTGTGGTATCAGTTCACCGTATTTTGTAAAAAAAGAATACTTTTTTGTTGGAAATCCTGATTTTACCATACCGTCAGAGTATAAATCAACATTTGATAATTCTAAGTTTTGATATAATTTTGTTTGATACATTCCGTTCACCTCCTAATGTATAGGCTACCATAGTAGAAAATATAATTCAAATATATTGTTTTTATAGGGTAGATATATTTTGTATATGATACTTAGTTATGAGATTATATCTGTAAATAGTTAGGAAGATGCAAAAAAGTCCTCTCAAAAAAGAGGACTTCTTTATGCTGTATTAATTTATTTTTCTATAGGGGAGGAGAACTATAATTCGCTTCCCGTATCTAAATCATCGAATTTAAGTTTATGCGTTTACATGTATCCGACAGTCTAATTAGTCTGATCTTCTAAATTGCAACGTCCTTGATCATTATTTTCAAATTCATTAACAGCCCAGTCATTCACAACACTTCCCTTATTGTTTACAAATATACCATATCCATCGCTTTCACTCAATTTGCTGTTACTGATCTCAATTGAAGAATTATCTGAATATGCAGCAGTACTTCCAACTACAACATTTCCTGCACCGTCGCTATCTTTGAATTTTTCTTTACCACCATATTCGACAATAACATGATTAAGTTTATTCTTTTGATTACTTGATTCCTCGATAAAGATACCATTCCACCAACCAGGTTGTTTACTGGTGCCGGTAAATGTTATTTTCTCATTTGTGGTACCATCAGCAATTAAGGCAGCCTCTTCACTCAATTTTAAACCTCCACCAGATTCAAATTCAATCTTTACTCCAGGAACAATTGTCATCTCGATTTTTTTAATTTCAACAGCATCGTTATTTTTATGACTTATGCTATATGGTACCCCTAAATTATTCCAAGTAATATCTTCACTATCAATTGGATAGCTTCCTGCTACATACACAAAGTCATTCTCATTATTATTATAGCTTGAGCCAGTATCCAAATTATGAACCTGATCCGATTTAATATGAACCGGCCTATAATTATTAGTAAGTTCATTATTACTAAATCCTGTCAGAGAACCTCCAGACATCACAAATAATCCAGAACTACCACTCTCACGCAATGTACTATTAGAAATCTCTATTGAAGAAGAATCAAGCGAAGCACCACTTCCAACAATGACATTACCGGGGTTGCTATATCTATGAACATCTTCGTTACCTCCATACTCAACGATAACATGTTCAAGCTTATTATTTAAATTTGTGGAATTTTTGATCCAAATACCGTCCCACCAACCAGGTTGTTTACTAGTACCAGTAAATGTTATTTTCTTATCTGCAGTACCTTCTGCAATCAGAGCTCCTTGTTGATCATCGAGGTTTAAGCCCGTCCCAGATTTAAACTTAATGGTTGTGCCTGGTTCAATTGTTAGATTGGCTTTTACATTAATCGTCTCTTCAACAATATAGCTGTCTGACGAAGAAAAAGTCATATCTTCTGTTACATCTTCCGATATTTCTATAACATTAGAATCAGTTTCACCATCACTTTCATCATCTTCAGAAAACAGACCAAGACAACCACTTGTCACTATCATTAATACTAATAAAAGTGTTCTTGCCAGTATGATTAATCGTTTTTCTTTTAACATTATTCTCACTCTCCTCTTTTAAGTTTTAGTAAGTTTTAGTTTCTTTTTTACCGTCTACTATAAATATACAAAGAAGCCCTCCTTTCTCTATTGATATTTTATATTTCTGTAAATAACTCAAAGACCCCAAAACACTATTAAGTCTAGAGTTTAACTTAAATTAATACCAATGATATCTCAAGTAACTAAGAAAATGAAATACAATAAAACTTTGATTTCTTTATTTTATCCCTCCTCTTTTAGTTTTATTTAAATATACTACCTTTCTAGTATATTTTTAGATAACATATCTTAGTCTTCATTTAACCTCTATATAAATGTACCATTTTAGATCATATTTCCTTTTTTTTATTAATCTAAAATTCTCTTGCTAATTCTAATATTTAATTTGTTTATCTTTATTAAAAAATCAAATAAAACGTCTTCATTCAGAGTCTATGATAAAATTTTTAACTTTATTACCCCTCATTACTTAAAAATAGAAGATCCTAGGGTTATCAATTTCTGGAATATAAGTTTAGTTTAGCTTGACTGGTAAAAATTATGATGCAAGACTAATTAGACAGTTATTGGGATGTGCGTGCAAAAATAAGTAGTATATATTAATCAGTAGACTAAAAACCCAGAGGAATGCCCTGGGTTTTTAATAATACTTTTAATTAAATTTAATTTTCTAATTTTAATTATTCGAATATATTCAAATATCTATATAAAACATACTTTTTATTCCGTCCATAACCTGTTATCTCTTTTAATATACCACTCTCAATCATATCTTTAACCAATTTTCTCGACGTACTATCCGGCACACCTGTTGTTTCAACAATATCCTTAATTGTCATAATTGGCCTTTCATAAAATTCATTTATAACATTATCTATCTTTTCAGATCTACTTCCAAACTTTTTTGCCTCTTCTTCTAATTTTTCTTTTAACTTAATTATTTCAACAAAGTTGTTTTTTGTAATCTGGGCAGTTTTAATTATTCCCCTAAGAAAAAATTTGATCCACTGAACAATATCATCTTCAACTCTTGTTTTAGTGAGTCTCATATAATACTCACTTCTGAATTTTTCAAGATAGTCAGAAAGATACAAAGCAGGTTTGTTTAGTAATCCCTTATCTACTAGATATAAAGTAATTAATAATCTTCCTACTCTTCCGTTTCCATCCAAAAAAGGGTGGATTACTTCAAATTGATAATGCATCATTGCAATTTTTATTAGATGAGGAATATTATTTTCTTCATTAATAAACAGTTCTAAATCTGCCATAAGATCTTCTAAGTATTCATTGTGAGGAGTTATATACATAGCATTGTTTAAATTACTTCCCCCTATCCAATTTTGATTTTTTCTAAATTCTCCAGGACTTTTATTTTCTCCTCTACCTGTTTTTAATAAAATTTCATGTGCTTTTTTAATTAATCTGTTAGAAATCGGTAATTTATCTAATAGTTGAATTGATTCATTCATAGCCTCTATATATTGATGTACCTCTTTCCAATCATCTCTCTTTTCAGGTATTATCTCTTCCTATTTCATCAGAGCTTCATCAAATCCTGTTTTCGTTCCTTCAATTTTACTAGAAGTATTAGCCTCTTTCACTATATGCATCTTTATAAATGAATCAATGTCAGGTATTAAAGTAGAGAATGCATTAATCTCTCTAATCTTTCTATTTGCTTCGTCTAACAACATATTAATCTCTGAATTATTAGATATCCAATTCATATTAATTTTATTTGGCAAAAAACACTTATATTTATATTTCTGTACTTCTTTTCCTGCAATAAATTTTTTTAACTCCATTATATCCTCCAGATTTCTAATTTCCTAGAAAATACCTATATTTTATTAAAAAAATGCTTATAAATTAATAGTATTTCTACTATATCCCGAAATTAAACTTATTTGTAAAAGTAACGGTAATATGATAGAATAGGTGCTCATTTAAAAAGTAAAAAAATAAAAAAAGAGGAGTGAGAATGAAGAAAAAGATTAATATTAAGAACGATGTTTTATCAGGACTTACCGTAGCATTAGCATTAATCCCTGAATCAGTAGCTTTTGCGTTTGTAGCAGGAGTTAGTCCCATACTTAGTTTACAAACTGGTGTAATGATGGGACTTATGGCAGCAATTTTTACAGGGAGACCTGGTATGATTAGCTCTTCTACAGCGGCTATATCTGTAGTATTTGCTTCTTTAATAGCAGCGCATGGATTGGATTATCTCTTTGTAACTGTTATATTAATGGGTATTATACAAGTTTTACTTGGTGTTTTTAAACTTGGAAAGTATACCAGAATAATACCTTATTCGGTTATGCTTGGATTTTTAAATGGTTTATCCATTGTAATGTTTTTAGCTCAATGGTCACAGTTTAAAGTCAGATCAAATGGAGTTGAAACTTGGTTACCTCATTTAGATCTGTTTATAATGTTGAGTTTTGTTGGAGTAACAATGTTAATAATTCATTATTTTCCTAAATTGACAAAAGCTGTTCCTTCAAGTCTTGTAGCTATAATTACACTAACTATAATATCCGTGATACTTACAAAAACAGATATTTATTCACTTAGAACTGTTCAAGATTTTGCAGGCATGGAGTTAAAAGGAGACTTGCCAAAGTTTTCTATACCAAAGCTGAAAATAACATGGGACGTATTGAAGATAGTAACTCCTTATGCTGTAATAGGTGCCTTAGTAGGATTAATAGAAGCTGTTTTGACGGCGAGGGTTATAGATGAGATGACAGATACAAAGAGTAGAACAAATAAAGAGTTCTTCGCTCAAGGAATAGCCAATGTAGTAAATGGTTTCTTTGGAGGTATGGGTGGAGATGCAATGATAGGACAATCGATAATCAATGTAAAATCAGGTGGAAGAACAAGAATATCTGGAATTGTAGCAGCTACTGGTCTTATGATTTTTATAATGTTTGGGTCTGGATTTGTAAATGTAATACCACTTGCTGGATTAGTTGGAGTTATGTTTATGGTTGTTGTAGGAACTTTTAAATGGGAAAGTTTGAGATATGGAAATAAAATACCGAAACAAGATATAATTGTAATTATAACTGTAACCTTGGTAACTGTATTTTTAGATTTAGCAACTGCTGTAATAATCGGTGTAATATTAGCAGCTCTTATGTTTTCATGGGAAAAAGGTAAAATAATATTTGCTAATATAGAGGAAACAGAAGATGGAGCTAAAAAATATAAAATAAATGGAACCCTGTTTTTTGGTTCTGTCCTTAATTTTAAAGAACTGTTTGATATAAATAATGACCCTGCTAAAGTTATACTTGATTTGAAATATTCTAAAGTTATGGATCACTCTGCAATAGAAGCTATAAGTTCTATTAGTGAAAAATATGAGTCTATTGGAAAAAAATTTTCTGTGATACGTCCAGGACATGATTGTAGATTATTAATTGAAAATGCAGAAGATATAACATCTATAAAGTTTAAAGAAACAGAAGAAGATGAAAAAGTAATAACAATTGAAGAAGTTGATTTTTAATAAGGGCTTATACATAAAATTTGTTACACCCCCAAAATATCTAAGTAAAGTTAAGCATATAATCCAAATCTGACTTATTCCTGAAATATCTTGATTTTCTAAGTCTGGTATAGCAAAAAAGCACTTAGATAAGGAAATTTTCCTATCTAAGTGCTAGTTAATTTATATTTGGTTAAAATATTATACTTTATCCAAATTCTGGAAATCCACCGATAAAAATTCATTTTTTCAACTTAGAATTCCTCATCTATTATCTTTGAGCCAACTAAATCTTCAACAACTGAAAAGCATTCTATATCAAACCATTCATAGAACATCTTTTCTGATACTTTGGGTGGCCATAGTTTTTCATCTGTATACCAATTCCAAAATTCATTTTCAAAAAGCATTTTATAATTTTTTTTAACAAACATTTTTAAATCTTCCGCATATTCTTCTTCTATAAGATATAATGTTCTGTCATCATTTGCCTGTTCAAGTGAAATAT
>JBNJFI010000088.1:0-7360 GCA_051746725.1 Fusobacteriota bacterium | reverse complement strand
TTTATATATTAAATTACTTTTCTTCTAAGTTAGGAGCAAAAACCATATCCAAAGGCCATGTCATAAGTCTTAGTATTTCTTTATTTTCAAGATCTAATCCAGACTCTTTTAAAATTTCTAAAAAATCTTGAATCTGTGTTTTTTGTTTTACCAAAGCTGTAATAATAACTACCTTTTTTGATTCATTCTCTTCTAATCCAAAAAGGCCTTTAAATATAGGAAGTTCATCTGTTAATACTTTATCGAGGTTGTATCCTTCCATATATGAAGCTTTATTTATTTCTACACTCTCTAAGGCCAGAAATATATCTTTTTTATATTTAATATCTATTATTTTTATAAATAAAAAATGCATCTTTCCCCCTTTACTTCTTTAGAAGTATTAAAATTAAGTGTTAAAATTTTTCGAATATTTTTATTATTTCTTCAGCAGTTTCTGATTCAAACAATTTTTTTCGTCTCTTCTCATTTTTAATTAAAAGTGTTAACCTTGCTATTAACTTTAAATATTTTTTTTGTTGCCCATTTGGTCCTCCAATTAAAAAAACTGTACTAACAGGTTTTCTATCAATGGCATCCCAATCTAACCCTTTTTTGTTTTTACCTACAATAATAAAAAAATCATTTATATTATCCATTTTAGAATGTGGTATTGCTATTCCAAATCCTATACCTGTACTAACTATTTTTTCTCTTTCTAAAACAGCATTTTCAAATTCTTTTATATTATTTATCTTCCCTAGTTCATATGCTTTATTTACAAGTTTATCTATCGTATCTTTCATTTCTGATGTTTCTAAAAAAACAATTGAATCTTTATTTATCAAATTATTTAAAGCCATTTTATCTCCCTATTTTATCTTTTTTAATATCAGCCCTTCTTTTTTGTTAAGATTTAATATTAAAGATCCTTGAGGGTCTGTTATAAATTTTTTTCCTGATATAAGACACTCGAATTTTTCATCTTGAAAATCTGTTCCTAATATATATTTTTCATAATTATTATAACTGTTATTCATTATTATTATATAATGGTTTATATCATCAAATCTTTCATAAGCTATTATATCTTTATTGTTATCTGCTATAGCTTTTTTGAATTCTCCATAAATAAGAGTTTTATTTTCTCGTCTTATTTTTATGATTTTTTTATACCAATTAAATAAATCAAAGTCTGGTTTAACATCATATTTTATGTTTTTTTGGACTTCCAGAGTTCCATCTGTTTCTTGGTCATAGTTAAACTCCTCCCATAACATGGGTTTCCTATCATATGGATCAGTTGCTCCCCACATTCCCACTTCATCACCATAATAAAGCATAGGAGCCCCTATATATGTAATTTGGAAAATTGATATTAATTTGAGGATATCTTTTGGTTTTATTTCTGATTTTTTCCAATCTATAGAAGTATTTTCATGTTGCTTTGTAGCTAAATCCGGTCTTATTGTATTATATCCTCTTTCTAGTTGTTTTCCATCTTCTAAATCTCTACCTAATTTGTCGTTTATTATACGAGAAAGCAATCTATCTGTATCATGTGACCCATTTAAATTTTGAGATACCTGCAATGCTTGTAAAGGATACCAATATCTTTTTTCTTTTAATTCTTTAAAAAATTCAGTTGCTTTTAATTTATAAGCTTTATTGTAGTCTTTTCCTTGGTTAATAAAGTATCCTATCGTTGTTTTTAACCACTCATAATTCATTACTGTATCATATTTTTCCCCACTATTTATATCTGAACTCGCGTCACCCCACAATTCAGCAGTAATATATCCATCTTTTTTGCAATCCTTTACTACTTTTCTCCATTCATGCCAAAATTCTTGATTTTCTAAACAATTAGGCACATCTAATCTAAACCCATCAATTCCATCATCTTCCATCCAATTATTAGAAGACTTTCCATCTGGACCCAACATCCATTTTCTAGTTATATTAAAAATATACTCTTTAAACTCCTCATGATAACTATTAAACTCAGGTAATCCATCAAATCCTGCCCACCCAGAATAACTAACTCTCTTTTTATTTTCTACTAAAATTTTATAAGCTTTTTCTTTTGACATATCTTTTGTGATAGCCTTATGTCTAGAGAAATCATGAAAATTATACCATTTTGTATATTCAGAATTTTTTCCTTCAGCCATGGCTAATTCAAAAGCCCAGTGATTTGTTCCACTATGGTTAAATACTCCGTCGAATATAACTCGAATTCCATTTTTATGCAATTCCTTAATAAGATCTACTGCTATTAGATCAGATTCTGTCCAAACCCAGGTTTCAGGATTTTCCGTTTCTAAATATCCGTTTTTTCCTCTTTTATCTCCTACTAAATTAATATTTAACTCTTTTAACTCGCTTCTTTTTTTATAATCTTTTTTGAATATATCTAGATATGTTTTATTCCCATATTTATTATACTTTGATACTTTGACACCATAATCATTCCCTGTCATTTTTATTTTTCCAAAATCTGGAGATATATGTCTAAAATCAGCAGCTCCATATTTATGGTTTGAAGTAGAGAAGAATACTGGATTAAGCCAAATTGCATTTATTCCTAGTTTTTTTAAATATGGAATTTTTTTCTTAATTCCTTTAAGATCTCCTCCATACATTCTAGCATATTTAAGTGAATAATCAATCTCTAACTCTTCTTTCGCTTCCCAATTTTTTTGTTCTTCAAAATCAGAGGTCCAATTATGCAATTCAAATTCTCCATACTTTGTAGTTTCTACTCCCCATTTATATTCTTCTATTAAGTCACTTTTATTTTTAGGTTTTTTAAAGTGTTCTGGACCAAATTCATTATAAATAGGATCGTTTTCTTTATCTCCATTATAAAACCTGTCGGGAAATATATTATACCATACTGCTTCTTTCGCCCATTTTGGAACAATAAATAAAGGATAGTTCCCTGTATTATAATCTATATTAAAGTATCTAATTTTATCTTCATCAAAAATTAAACCATCTTTAGTGAAATATCCTCTATTATTTCCATCTTTTAATTTAAAATAATACCTAAATTTTTCCGAATTGACTCTTAATTTAATAACTTTTTTGAAATAATCAAATTTGTATCTATCATCTGGTATTCTTATTAACTCATATATTTCTTCAAATTCATTTTCTCCGTCATTTTCAATAATATGAATTTCAACATTCTCAATATCATTTTTTTGAGTTCTTATTGTTATCTCAATTTCATCTTCTCCAACTTTGTTTAAATATTCTAAAGAAAATTCGTCATGTTTTATTGCTTTTCTACTGTTATTTGGATCTTTTGCTTCATACGAAAAATTACCTGTTCCCATTTTTCCCTCTGGAAATATATCTCCCATATCTCCAACAACTAACTTTTGATTTTCATCCGGCACCCAATCTCCATCTAAAACTAATTTATATTCATATATACCATCATCTAAAGCTAAGTAAGTTTCAAATTTTTCTTTATCTATTTTTTTAAAATCCTCGGCATAAATATGCCAATTGTTGAAGTCAGCTGGCATTTCTACCTTACTTATATTTGTATATCCAAAATCTGTTGTGTCTACAACAAATCTAGTAAATTTCATCTTTTTTAAGGTAAAAGTCTCTTCCTTTTCATTATATATAATTAAAATATCATCATCTTTTTTGAAACCACCAATGGGTTTAGGTTTTGTTTTTTCTGATATATATGCTTCAAAAATATCTGTGAAAGGAGCAGTATGAGAAAATGTTACATTCCTGGAATTATCCTCATTTTTAATTTTGTCTGTTATTTTAAAAGAATAATTTCCTGGTTGTTTTATTTTTCTCCATTTATATATATATATATCATCTTTTTTGTATTTAAATTCAACCTCTTTATGAAATTCATCTTCTTTATATATTCTTAAATATCTTCTCATACCTTCCTCCTAGACATTATAAAATTTATATTTCTCTTACTAAATTAATTAATTCAATTGCTGACAAAGCGGCATCTGCTCCTTTGTTTCCTGCCTTTGTTCCTGCTCTTTCAATGGCTTGCTCTATAGTATCTGTTGTAAGAACTCCAAAAACCACAGGAACTCCTGTTTCTAGAGATACACTAGCTACCCCTTTAGATACTTCCGCTGAAACATAATCAAAGTGAGGTGTTGCCCCTCTTATGACGGCTCCTAAAGTTATAACAGCATGATATTTTGTTGAGTTTGCCATTTTTTTAGCTATTAATGGAATTTCATAGGCTCCTGGAACCCAAACAACCTCTATATTATCTTCATTGACTCCATGTCTTCTTAATGTATCTAAAGCTCCATCTAATAACTTTGATGTTATAAATGAATTAAACCTAGAAACTACTATACCTACTTTTAAGCCTTTTCCTATTAATTTCCCCTCATATACTTTCATTTTTTCCTCCTCATTTTTTATGGCAAATAACCTATTAAATCTATGCCTTCGTTTTCATTAAAACCACACATAATATTAAAATTTTGAACCGCTTGACTTGAAGCCCCTTTTAATAAATTATCTATAGCAGATGTTATTATCAATCTATTATTTCGGATATCTTTTTTAATTCCTATATCTACAAAATTACTACCTCTAACATGTTTGGTTTCTACTAAATCTTTTTTTATTCTTATAAATTTTTCATTTTTATAAAAATCATCATATAACTTGAATATTTCTTTCTGAGATATATTCTTCGTTAAATCTACATATATCGTACTTAACATTCCTCTAGTCATAGGAACTAAATGAGGTGTAAAAGTTATATTAACTTTTTTGCCTGCAATTTTTTCTAATTCCTGTTCTATCTCAGGGGTATGTCTATGACTTGCAATTCCATATGCTTTAAAATTTTCATTGGTTTCTGAATAATGAGTTGTTTTATTACATTTTTTACCTGCTCCAGAAACACCAGATTTAGAATCTATTATTATTGAATCTAACTTTACTGATCCCTCTTTTACAATTGGAGATAAACCTAAAATAGCCGTAGTGGGGTAACACCCTGGATTTGCTATTAAATTTCCTTTTTTTATATAAGTTCTGTTTATTTCAGGTAATCCGTAAACAGCTTTTGTAAATAAATTTTCTGCTGTATGTTCTACTTCATACCATTTTTCATAGACTTCCTTATCATCTAATCTAAAATCAGCACTTAAATCTATAACTTTTTTGCCATCTGCAATTAAATCTGGAACATACTGCATTGCTGCTTTATGTGGAACTGCAAGAAATACAGCTTCACTATCTTTTATATCTTCTTTTAAATTTTCAGTCCCTATAAATTTAATATCTAAAACATTTTTAAAATTTGGAAAAAGGTCCGATACTTTTTGATCTTTATAAGTATTGGAGATTACTTTATCTATTTCAACTTCTTTATGTTTATATAATATTCTTAATAGTTCTCCTCCAGTATATCCAGAGGCTCCTATTATAGATACTTTCATTTCTTTCCTCCATCTTTAATATTATTATTTTTTTCTTTTAGATAACTCTTTTTTTATCTCATCAGGTGTTATTCCAAAATTAGCAAGTAAAACTAAAGTATGATATGTTAAATCTGAAATTTCATATATCATTTCTGCTCTGTCTTCATTTTTAGCACCTATTATTACCTCAGCAGACTCTTCTCCAACTTTTTTGAGTATTTTATCTAATCCTTCCTCAAATAAATATTTTGTATAAGAACCCTCTACTGGATTTTCTTTTCTATCTATTATTAATTCATATAGAGAATTTATAATGCTACCTGGTTCTTCTACCTTTTCAAACTCTTTTAGTTTTCTATAAAAACATGATCTATTACCTGTATGACAAGCAATATCTCCCACTTGATCCACTTTTATTAATAGAGTATCTTGGTCACAGTCAAAAAAGATCTCCTTTACTTTTTGGAAATGTCCAGAAGTCTCTCCTTTTTTCCATAATTTCTGTCTACTTCTACTATAATAATGTGCGAATCCTGTTTCTAAAGTCAATTCTACTGCTTTTTTGTCAGCATATGCCAACATAAGTACTGTTTTGTCTTTATAATCTTGTACAATCACTGGAATTAATCCCTTATCATTAAATTTCAACTCTTCTATTTTTATCACTCTATCATCTCCCTGTATTTTCTTGATTTTTTATTATATTCTAACTTCTATTCCTTTTTTCCTTAAATATTCTTTGGCTTCTTTTATAGTATATTCCTTAAAATGAAATATTGAAGCTGCAAGAGCTGCATCTGCTTTTCCTTTTTTGAAGCCTTCATAAAGATGTTGCAAATTCCCAACTCCTCCAGAAGCTATAACAGGGATATTCAAATTTTCAGAAACTGCACGGGTTAACTCTAAATCATATCCTATTTTACTTCCATCTCTATCCATTGATGTAAGTAATATTTCTCCTGCACCTAATTTTTCTGCCTTTTTTGCCCAATCTACAGCATTTAGTCCCGTCTTGGTTCTTCCTCCATGTAAAAACACTTCCCAAAACTCACCATTATATTTAGCGTCTATTGCAACAACAATACATTGACTTCCAAAAACTTTAGCTCCTTTAGATATTATCTCTGGATTTTTAACTGCTGCTGTATTCATAGCAACCTTATCTGCTCCAGCTTTAATTATAGCCTTTATATCTTCTACTGTTCTTATCCCGCCACCTACTGTAAATGGAATAAATATCTTGTTTGCAACTTGTTTAACCATATCTACTACTGTTTTTCTTCTATCTGAAGATGCCGTTATATCTAAAAAAACTAATTCATCAGCTCCTTCATCATTATATAATTTAGCTGCTTGTACAGGATCCCCTGCATCTATTAAGTCTACAAAATTAATACCTTTTACTACTCTTCCATCTTTTACATCTAAACATGGAATTATCCTCTTACTCAACATTTGACATCAACCTCTCTTTAGTATATTATACTCTTATTAGATGTTTTTTTCAAGGCAGAATTTAAATAGAATATTTTGAATAAAATAAAGGAAATATTTATATATGTCGAAGATATAGTATGAAGGGTAATAATTAAATCAATATAAACTTATAATTCAATCAAATTGAGAGGAGGTAATTTAAATTTTATAAGCACTATCCAAAATTCATCAAATATCTATTTAATACAAACTTAAAAGGAGGTTTTTTTTATGAAGAGAGCAATAAAGATAATTTTTATTTCAACTATTTTTTTATTACTTTTGGGATGTTTAGAAAATGAAACAGGGACTATGGGCCCAGCTTGGGATACTACATACGATATTCCAATTATAGGAGTAACTACAGAGACTGCAATTAACTTATTTGAGGATACTGATAATATTGTTATTCCTGACTCTACAAATGAAGATTCAAGAATCCGTATCCAAGAAAATTTTTC
>JBNJFI010000087.1:0-7364 GCA_051746725.1 Fusobacteriota bacterium | reverse complement strand
AGTATACTAAAAATTAAGGAGGTGGAATGAGTGATTAATAGTATATATAAGAAATTTTTTTTTAATGCAACTATTACAGTTATAACCAGTATGTTTTTAGTAATATCCTTGATTTTGTTATTTGCAGTTTATGATTTTAAAAAGGAGACCTCTCAGATTGAAAAAACTTTTTTAGAAAACAAAAAACAATCTATGAAACGTGAAGTTGAGTGGGCATATAATTATATAAAATACAAAAAAGAGAATGAAAGGGAAATCTTAAAAGAAATTATTACTAATAGAATTAATTTAATATATGGTATGGTTGATAGTTTATATAATCAAAATAAAAGAAATCAAAGTTATTATGAACTAAAGAAAAAAATCCAAACAGGTGGAATCCGAAAAACCTTAGATGATGAAGAGGGATGGATATCAATTATAGATGTACGGGGACAAGTAATAATAGACAGTAAAAACCCCAATTTAGAAGGGATAAACATTATAAATAAACAAGATTCATCTGGTCGATTTTATATTAGAGATATAATTAATGGAATTATAGATGATGGCAATATTTTTTATGAACACAATATAAACGATTCGAGAGATAGTTTTAAAACAGAGATAATTACCGGAAAGTATTATAAAGATTTAAGTTGGATACTATTAGTAGGGAAAAGTTTAGAAAATCAAAGACAAAAGATCCAAGAAGAAATATCAAAATATTTAAATGAAGTAATTTATCAAGGAGATGGCTATTTATTTATTCATGATTATAAGGGAAATGTAGTTGTGCATGGAAATAGACCTAGTTTTATAGGAGAAAACCTTTGGGAACATAGTGATTCAGATGGTGTTAAGGTTTTCCAAAAAAACATAGAAAACTTAAAGGATAAAGATGAAAGTTTTGTCAAATATAATTGGTATAAGGCAAGTATAGGCAAAAAAGTGCCAAAACTATCTTTTATAAAGAAAATCGAAAATTGGAATTGGATATTGGGAAGTGGATTATATTTAGATGATATAGATGAAGCTATAATCAAAAGCAAACGGAAACTAGTTAGTGATCTCAAAAAAGAAGTCAGCATTATAGTTTTAATATTTCTAGTTGTTTTAGCGATAACCTCAATTTTAACTAAATTATTTATAGATGATTTGCGAAGTAATTTTGATAGATATACAGGGTTTTTAAAAGATGCGAAATCCCGTAGAGATGATTTACAATTAATTAATGTAGATAGAGTAAAGTATAAAGAGTTTAAAGAATTATCTGAGATTATGAATGATACTTTATCAACGATAAAAAAAATAGATGCAAGCTTAAAAAGTTCCGAAAAAATGGCAAAACGCGCTAATAGAGCTAAAAGCTTGTTTTTAGCAAATATGAGCCATGAAATAAGGACACCAATGAATGGAATAGTTGGAATGGTAGAAATCTTGGCCATGACTGACTTAGATGAAGAGCAAAAAAATTATTTAGATAATATTGAGTTTTCTGCAGATAATTTATTAAGAATAATTAATGATATTTTGGATATATCTAAAATTGAATCTGGTAGAATTGAAATTGAAAGAAACGATATAAATTTACATAATTTTATAGATGAGTTAATAAAACCATATGCAATAACAGCTCAAACGCAAGGATTAGAGTTGATTACATATATAGAAAGAGATGTTCCTTCACACATAGTTGGAGATAGAGGAAAAATAAGGCAGGTTTTAATAAATCTTATAGGAAATGCTATCAAGTTTACTAAAAAAGGCTATATTTATTTAGAAGTTAAACGTGAAAATATAAAAAAAGATAAAATAACTTTAAAATTTACAGTTGAAGATAGTGGAATTGGAGTTTCAGAAGAAAAGAAAAAATATATCTTTGATATGTTTGAACAAGGTGATTATTCATATACCAAGGAATATCAAGGAACCGGATTAGGACTTGCAATTTCTAAAAGGTTAGTTCAGCTTATGGGTGGATTTATAGATCTAGAATCGAAGATAGGTGAGGGAACAAAATTTTATTTTACAATTCCATTTAAAAAAATTGAAAAACAGACACGAGATATTTTAAATTTAGATATAAAGTTGAATAAAGTTAGAGTTTTATTAATCGACGATAATGAATTAAACAGAAAAATAATAAAAATTATATTAAAAGAAGAAAATATGGAAGTCCTGGGAGTAAATAGCGGAAAAAAAGGATTACAAGTATTAGAAGAAGACGATGATTTTGATATATGTTTATTAGATGTTGATATGCCGGATATGGACGGTCTTGAAACAGCTAGACATATAAAGAGTTTAAGAGAAACTAATAAAATGAAAATAATCATGTTTACTTCAGTGGATGTACGTGATAAGTTATCAGAAATCAAAGATATTGGTGTGGAAGACTACATAATGAAACCAGTAAAACGAGAGGTTTTATATAAAAAAATACGTGAAGCTCTAAACAAAGGTAACCAAAAAAGGATAGAAAAAGATTTAGAGGAAATAGAGAGGTTAAAAAATCAGAAGAAAAATCAAAAAGTTAGGAGCAAAAAAGATATGAGTGAAACAATACTGATAGTAGAAGACAACTTTGTAAACGCAGAAACAACATCAGAGATGCTAAAAAAATTAGGGTATGAATCCATTATAGCCAGAGACGGTCAAGAAGGTGTTGAAAAATTTAAAAAACATCCTGAAATAAATCTTATTCTCATGGATATACAGATGCCAAGAATGAATGGTTATGAAGCGACTATTGCAATAAGAAATTTGAACAAAGGTGATGATGTAAGTATAGTTGCGTTGACTGCATTTGCTTTAAAAGGGGATAGAGAAAAGGCTTTGAATATAGGAATGGATGATTATCTATCAAAACCAGTTAAAATGAATACTTTGTCAGACATGATAGAAAAGCATATTAAAACATAAAAAATTACTCAAAAAGATAGAAGGTGATGAAAATACAAAAAATAAATATATTAGATGAAAGTGTTGCTAATGTAATAGCAGCAGGTGAAGTAGTGGAAAATCCTGCGTCAATGGTGAAAGAATTAGTAGAAAATAGTTTAGATGCAAAGGCTTCTAGAATAAAGATTATAGTTTCAAATAGAGGTCGAAAAGTAAAAGTGATAGACGATGGAACTGGAATGACAGAAGAGGACCTTTTTTTATCAATTGAAAGACATGCTACGAGTAAAATATTGAAAAAAGAAGATATTTTCAATTTGCTGACATATGGTTTTAGAGGAGAAGCTCTTGCAAGTATAGCATCTGTTTCAAAAATGCGAATATCAACTCGACATAAAGGTGAAAAAACTGGAAATGAAATAAAAGTAGTAGGTGGAGATATTACTAAATCAGGAGAAGTTGTAAAAAATATAGGAACTACAGTAGATGTAAGATCTTTATTTTATAATACTCCAGCAAGACTAAAATTTTTAAGAACTAAAACAACAGAATATAATAAAATACGGGATATAATATTAAAGGAAGCTTTGGCCAATAGCAAGGTAAGCTTTTCTTTAGTTCTAGATAAAAATGAAACTATAAAAACCAGTGGAAGAGGACCTGAAAATACTATATTAGAACTTTTTGGTAAAAAAGTTCTAAAAAATATGAAAAAATTTGAATATGGATATTTAGGAAATTTGGATATTTTAAGAAGTAATAAAAATAGAATATTTACATACTTTAATAAAAGATACGCTTATTCAAAAATAATACAAAAAGCTGTAATAGATGGTTACTATACAAAGTTGACAAAAGGTAAGTACCCATTTGCAATTATATTTCTTGAGTTAGACCCGTCTAAAATAGATGTTAATGTTCATCCATCAAAAAAGATCGTTAAGTTTTCTGATGGTCGAAGGATTTACAGAGATGTTAAACAAAAAGTAGAGGAAGCTATTTTCGAAAAAGAGCGAGATCTTATGCCTAGTATTGATCTAGAAAAGACAGAATATGATAAAGAAGAACAAGAAGAGCAAAAATTATTTATTTCAGAAAATAATAATTTTCAAAATGATAAAAAAAATATGGATATAAAAAAGACAAAAGGTAACCCTTTTTTGAAAGAGGAATCTCAAAGTAAAATTAACCATAAAGCAAAAGAGGGAATTTCTAAACAAGAAGATAAAAGTAACAAACAAGATTATGAAGTTGATTTTAGAATTATTGGGCAATTAAAAAATATGTATATTTTAGTAGAAACAAAAAAAGGTCTCGAAATATATGATCAACACATAGTTCATGAAAGAATCTTATATGAAGAATTGAAAAGTAAATATTATTCCAAGGATATAAAAGTCCAAAAGTTATTAGTACCAATCAATATAGATCTTGAATATGAAGAAAAACAAGTATTAATGGAGAATTTAAAAAAATTTGAAAATTTTGGATTTCTAATAGAAGATTTTGGAGATGAAAGAATAATAATAAGAGAAGTACCAAGCTTTAATTGGAGAGATAGTATAGAAAATTTAATCAAAAAAGCTATATATGAAATACTTGATAACAAAGATAATCTAAAGGACTTAAGAGAGCAAATAATTATTTCAATGTCATGTAAAGGAGCCATAAAGGCTGGGGAAAAACTTGAAAAAAAAGAAATGGAGATTTTAATAAAAAAACTACATAAGATTGGAAAATATACTTGTCCACATGGTAGACCAATAATAATAAAGTTAGATTTTTTGGAATTAGAAAAGAAATTTAAACGAAGGTAGGTGAGTAAAATGGATGATGAAATATTTTATAAATTAAAATTAAAATGTCCAATGTGTGGACAAAAATTTATAGGAACTAAAGTTAAAACAAAAACTGAAAAAAGTACTCCTATTGCAATGGAAGATTATCTGATACCTGTATATAAGGACAAAAAAGCCAATCCGTTGTCTTATGAAATTGATATTTGTCCAAATTGTTATTATTCTGCATTTCATAAAGATTTTAAAGAAGGAATCAAAAGACATAAAAATATAATGAATGCTTTTTCTGATGAAATTGAAAAACTTTCAAAAGGAATAGATGTTAATACAGAATTCAGAAATAATAGATTAGCTAGATTGTCATATATATTAGCTGCTTTTATTTATTCTAAAGATACTTCGATAAGTCAGATAAAATTAGGAAAATGCTATACGAGAATTGCATGGTATTCCAAAGAGTTAAAAGACATGAATTTTTATAGTAAGTCCATAAAAAAAAGTTTAGATGCATATTTAAATGCATATAATGTTGTTGATGATTTTGAAGCCAGTTCTGTAATTATGTATTTGATAGCAGTTTTTTATATTGAATTAGGAGATTATGAGTCAGCATTACCATACGTTAATAAATTAAATGGTAATCCAGAAGCTAAAAAAATAAAATTAATAAAATCAAAATTAGAAAAGATAACGCTATTTTTAAGAGAAGAGATAGGTAAGATAAGAAAAGATGAGAAAAACTTATCTTCAGAAGTTAAGAAGAAAAAGAGGCGAGAAAGAAAAAAAGAATCCATGCCGAAAAAACCTAAAGAACCATTTGGAGTAGAACTTCCCAAAGTAGATGTTTCAAATCTAGGAAAAAACAAAGTAGAAAAAGAGGAAGACAAAGCTCATATTTTAATTGTTTCCGAAAAAAAGAGTGACCGATTAAAGTTAAAAACGATTTTAGCTAAATTAGATGATTCATATGATATAAAAGAGGTTACTAATGCAATGGAGGCTTTACAGATTTCAGAAAATATGAATTTTAAGTTTATCATAATGAATGAAAAATCGTCTTCAAATAATGGCTTTGAATTTATGCAGAATCTGAAAAGTAAGGCAGGAGATTCTAAAATAATAGTATTCGGTAGAAATATTCAGGCGTCAGATATAATCAAAGGCATGAAGGAAGGAATTGAACATTATTTACTAGCACCTATAAATAGAAAGAAATTGATTGATATCATCAAAAAAGGTTGATTTTAAAAAAAAGAAATGTTATACTTAATAAAGCAATTAGCATAAAAACTAAATAAAAATTAATTTTTTGATTTGAAAGGGGGGATTTAGCCATAGTAAAAGTAAATATAATATGTGTTGGAAAAGTTAAAGAAAAATATCTAAAAAAAGGATTGAAGGAATACCTAAAAAGATTGCAACCATATGCCAATACCAAGATAATTGAAGTAAAAGACAATGGTAACGAAAAAAATCCTTCCCTTGCAATACAAAAAGAAGAAGAAAGAATTTTGAAACAATTAGATAAAAATCAAGGATATAATATATTATTAGATTTAGAGGGAAAGATGTATAGCTCAGAAGAGATGGCTAAAAAATTTCAAAATTTAATGATAAATAGAAAAAGTACTATAAATTTAATTATTGGTGGTTCATATGGAGTAAGTAAAAAGATAAAAAAAATTTCAAATATAAAAATATCCTTTTCAAAATTAACTTTTCCGCACCAGTTAATGAGATTAATAGTAGTTGAACAGGTATATCGTTGGTTTAGTATTTTAAATAATGGGAATTATCATAAGTGAGGTGAGGAAAATGTATTCAATAGGAGAAGAATTCAATTATGACATTAAGAGAAAAGATAGAAGGTTATCTGTAATAGGGGACTTTTTTATAAATAAAAAAGAATATTTAGTTACAGAAGATGAAGATCAAGTAAAACATATATTTGTATATAACGATGAAGAAGTTGAATATGTGCAGGATACTCAAAAAAGTAAAGATTTAATAAGAAAATGGCAAGACAAGTATTACGGAACTGCTAATGAAGTAGAATTATGGGATGATAACTATAATGAAGAAGAAATAAAAGTAACCAAAAATGAAGAAAATTATGTAGAGGATGAAAGTAATTATGAAGAATCTGAAGATCTAAATTCATACATTGATAATTTAGTAAGCGACAACAATTAAGCGCTTGTAGCTCAGTGGATAGAGCAGTGGTTTCCTAAACCATTAGTCGGAGGTTCGATTCCTCTCAAGCGCACCACAATATTAGAGGTGAAATATGAAATTAAAAATAACTAGTAAAGATAAATTTGGGCAAGACAGTAGTAAAAAATACCCTTGTAAAAAGGATGTTAAGTCAGAAGGGCAAATCTATGAATATGAAGATGAGTATGGAGAAAATAAAATTTTTGCATACAAAAATAAAGTTATAATAAAAAGAAAAGGACAGGTGACTGCTACTCAAAAATTTCAAAAGAATAAAAAAAGTATATTTATGTATAAAACTCCATATACAAAAAGTAAATTCAAAATTGAAACTCATAAATTAAAGTTAAACAAAGACAAAATCGAATTAGAATATTCAATTTTGGATATGAAAAATATTCTAATTAACAAATTAAAAGTTAATATTTCGACAATAATATGACGAGATATTTGATAGACTAAAAATAT